>CAZHEZ010000123.1:0-23593 GCA_964531315.1 uncultured Candidatus Obscuribacterales bacterium
GGCTGGCTCGCTGAACAGCTTTCTGTTCTCCTAGTTGCCCTGTAGGTGGTTCATCACCAGGTTGAACACGACGTCTGGCGTGCTTCCCTTGGGTGGTTTCACCAAAACCAAGACGCCACGGGCATCCCGGTAGAACTTACAGAGCGGAACGATTTCCTCTCTGTACTTGACCAGTCGCTCTCGAATCACTTCGGCAACGTCATCCTTGCGCTGAATCAGCGGACCTTGGCAGGCATCGCAGATATCAGGCACTTTGGGCGGAGAGTTTTTGAGGTGATAGATGCGGCGACAGGCCGGATTGGGACAGACGCGACGATTCGAGAGACGCTCAACGAGCTCGTCGTCTTCGAATTCGAGCAAAAATACCCAGTCCACGGATAGTCCCTGCCACGCGAGCGTTCGCTCCATAAGAAGCGCTTGCTCCAGCGTTCTGGGAATTCCATCGAAGATGGCTCCCGGTTTGTAGGCAGGTCTTTCGAGCTCTCGCTCAAGAATCTCGTGGACGAGCGGGTCAGGCACAAGGCCACCTTTGCTCATCGCAGCTAATCTGTCCCCGTATTCTTTCTGGATATCCTCGCGCCGAAGCACATCACCCATTCCCAGGGCCGTCAGTCCAAGAGCAGGTGCCAGCTTTGCAGCTAACGTTCCTTTTCCTGAACCGGGTCCACCGAGAAGGGGGATGTGTTTTTTTACGGGGCGGCGTTGGAGGACGTATCTGGCGAAAACACGAATGAGGTCATTCGTCGTCATCCGCCAGCGAACAGATAGGGGTAATTGCGCCATAGTTGTTCTCTTTCCGAGTCAGGTTGTTGCGCACTAATTGAGTTTTTGAAGCTCTGAAAAGTGAGCAACAAGAAGACGGAAAGCCCCGCCACAGCAAATGAGCTGAAATGGCAGGGCTTAACTGGTGTTGGATGAAAGTAAGAGTGAGTGTTGTTGGGATATTCCGGATGAATGAGTTTTAAAAAAACGTATCTAGACACTAGATCAGGGGTAAGAGATTAAGCAACCTTAGGCAGCTCTAATAACCTTGTGGATAATTACTTGTCAAAGAGAAAAGCTATTTGGGCAGATCTACAGCTTAATCATGAGTATTGACGGTAACTTCGAGGTCTTGACCTCCTGCCTTTTGGGGTAGCTTTTAATGAAATTGCGCTAATGAGCGCAGGGGGGAAAACACCCCAAATCTGAGGCTCATATGTGACTAGCGCAGGCTGGGTGAGGTTTTCAGGCGGCGATTCCGAGCAAGGGCTGGAGTCTCAGGCACCGTAATGCTTAGCGCGGTTTGTGAGAGCTGGTTAATATGTCGGCGAGCTGGCGATAGCGCGCCAGAAACTCCCTAGAATGGCCGGGTTTGCTGCCAATTCTGTTTGGATTCTTTGATGGACGACTTCACCACCTGCAATCTCTGCCTGCAGCCAGGCAAGTGGCTAGAGTCTTTTGACAAACAGGAAGTACGCTGCCACCTCCGTTCACTATCGCACCTGCAGTTCAATGTCTGGCGCTGCGCTAATTGTTTGAGCCTGCATGCACTCGAGCCTGCGGACCTGGATTTCTTCTATTTGCAATATCCCTTTCGAGCCCAAAAATTGGATGCCGGCACGCGCACTGTTTATGCCAATCGCCTCCGCTTGCTGAGGGCAAAAGGCCGCCTGGAAAAACAGCACAGCATACTGGACTACGGTTCAGGACAGGGTTTGTTCGTTTCTTTTCTGAAAGAAAAAGGCTACAAAAACAGCTTTGCCTATGACCCTTACATGACGGAAATGGCTGATGCCGATTTGCTTTCCAGAAAGTACGACTGTGTGATCGCGCAGGATGTTCTGGAACATGTCGGCGATCCAATTGCCTGTCTCAAAGTGTTGAGCGGCTGTTTGAAAGAAAACGCAGTGCTGGTTGTGGGCACTCCCAATGCGGAAGGGATTGATTTGAAACAGCCGCTCAAATATGCAAACGAGCTTCACCAGCCTTATCACAGGCATATTCCTTCGCTCAAGGTGATGATGGATATTTTTCGCCGGCTCGGATTTATTCAAGTCGGTGTTCACAACCGATACTATTTCGACACGCTCATACCGGGCGTCAACACTCGTTTCATAAACGAGTACACGTTTCACTCTGGCGCCTTTGCTGAGGCGCTTGTCGATCCTCCCAACTGGCTTCTCATGCTTAAAAAGCCAAGCCTTGTCTACTTTGCGCTGGCTGGTTATTGGCTGCCCGGGCGTGCCAACATGATGATTTTTTGCCGGAAATGAATAAATAGTATATAAGATAGTAAGAACAAATTAGAAAGAAAGATGACAGACTGTGCGGGTTTTTATGCCGCACAGTCTGCACTTTCAATGGTCATTGAGACCTCTTCATCTTCAGGCCGGATTGAGCGAACCCATCCGACGCTTCAGTTCGATAAGCAGGTGAGCGATGTTTTTGGAGTCCCACTCGGCGCGGTGCGGGCGGCCCTCGAACTGGAGTCCGAGTTTGGCCAGCTTTTCCTGCAAGGACACGTTTTCGTATTGACCCGTGTACATGGAGTAAAGCACCGAGACATTGAGCTCATCTTCCCCGAACGGCGAAGACTTTCCGTACATGGCGCACTGCCAGTCGAAGAACTTGCGATCACCAGCGGAATCCGAGACCAGGAGCCGGTTTTTCGAACCGTGCTTTTCAAGCAAGCGGCGCACCGCTTCCTCGAAGGGCATTCCCTGTTTTCGGAGCGCGGCTTCCGTCCAGCCGGTCAGCTCCGTGCAAAACGGGCTGATGCTGGACATCGTCGGGATGATCGGCATACTGCGCACGGCCAAAATCCGCATATCGCGGAGATCGACCGTGGTCAGTCCGACCTCGATGACTTCTTGCCGCTCGTCTTCGGGAAAGATTCCGTCAGGATAGCAGCTCATTTCGAGGTCCAAAACGTTGGCCACATGTGATTTCATAAGCTGCCTTTCCATTTTTGCTGAAACTGAGACTCCAGGTACACCCCGGAGCCTCAGTTCAGATTTTCGTTGTATTGGATCAAAGAGGCTGGGCGGAACCCAGGCGCTCTTCGATCATCTCGATGACACGCAGCAGGCTGGCCTCCGACGTGATCACGCCGGCGACACCACGCTCCAGCTGCAGCGCTGGCGGGGGCGTTGTGCCCACCTCCACCGCGTCCCGGCGTTCGCCGAAACGCTTGAGCGCTTGCCGCTGCATGTAGGGACTGGGCTCGATGGGATTGCCCCACTCGACGCCTTCGATCTCCGTCAACATGGGCAAGAGCACCTCGCGGAAGCGCTTGCCACCGACACCATGGGTGGTGACGTTGAACTGGAGGCGGCCGGTGCCTTCATGGGGTGTGACCGTGTACAGGACACGGCCCACTCCGAAGAGCTTGTCGACCTTGCCTTCCTTGCGACCGGGAGCGACCGCGGCAGGACGGCGGGCCAACGCCTTTTCGATCACCAGGCCGACGATGCCGGCGACGATGATGAAAAGGGCAAAGCGGAAGGGCACTGGAAGGGTTTCGTGCATGGTCCAGCCAGTCATGGCCGGGCCCACGAGAAAACCCATCAGCGCACCGACCAAGACCGCAGCTGCCCAGGGGAAAGCTTTGGATTCGATCAGATTGTTCATTCAGATTTCTCCGTTTAATTTGAGTGATTCACGCTTCCCGAGATGGGGAGCGTCGTTTGACTGGGATGACACCTTTGGCGATGCCATCGTCCAGCGCGCGACACGTGACTTGATAGGCGTGTTCCGCCATCTCGTAGCACGTCCTTTCGGAAAGCCCGAAGGTCAGCCCGGCCACGTTTTTAGGCGCGACGTCGATGACCACGTGATTGCTTTCGGGAATCCGGAAGTGCCAGTTGAGCACTCTCGACCAGGTCACCTCCAGGAGGTGGAAATACCAGTCGACAGGTGTCAACCACTCGCGAGGCAGCTTCTCGGCAAAGCCGAGATTGGCGATGATCGCCCTGCCTTTCGAGTATTGGTGCGGGTTGATGTCGTGCAAGCCGCCGTCCATGAGGATGCCCATCTTGCTCATCGACCCTTCGCCCGGTGCGCCGCCGTAAAGAACCGGCTTCATGACCAGAGGCACGGCGCAAGAAGCACCGAGAGCCTTGGTCATGTTGACGTTGGGGCCCTCGAAGACAATCGGCTCCAGGTGGAGCAGGTTGTAGCCGAGGTAACGAGCATTCGGCTGCGGGCGCAAATCGAATTTCTCGACCAGGCCTTGCGCGAATTTCTCGATGTCGATGATGCCGCCCGACAGGTAGTTGAGCGGGTTGAGATAGGTGAACGGATTCTGCACCGCCGCTTTGCGGAAGTCCTCGTCCATGAAGATTTCCAGCATTTCATCAGCAGTGTAGCCGTTGGTGAAAAACGCCACCGCCAGCGAACCGGCTGATGCACCGGTGAACATGTTGACGTTGACCCGCCTTTCGACGAGCGCTTTCAGAAAGCCGATGTGGCAGAAAAGCTTGATGCCGCCGGCACCAAGAACGGCTTCTATCGTTTTGCCAGTCTTAGAGTTAGGCATCTCAGCCTCCGTTGCACAGCGGCGCCTCTTGCGCCCTGGCGTTCATGGGGAAATTTCCGTGTAGGGCTTGCTGAAGTCCACTTGCGGAGGAACCGCAGGCGTCAGCAAGGTGCCGGATTTCCAGTTGATGAGAATGGCGCCCAAGCGCCCGTTGCCGTCGTGAGCCGGGTGGATGCGCTCGAGCTCGATGTAGAATTCGAGCGGTTCGAGAGCGTCCTGATACCGGATCAAGTTGGTCATCTGGTGCTCGATGTTTTCAGCGCCGATCGTGTTGCGGTTGGCGAAGTACACCGGTGTCCTGCGATAACCCGATGCGTTCTTCTTCGGCTCGATCATGGCCAGCATCTCGAGCACGTCGTCCTCGACGATCACACCGGCGTTTTCGCCATGCTTGCGCACGGCGAAATCGTAGGCGCTCAGCATCCAGGAGACCGAAAGGGGACCGCTTTCCTGGCGGCTGCATTCCCCTGCGCAGAAGTCAACGATTGCATAAAGCGTGGCATTGAGTCTGCCATCGCCGGCGGTGGCGTTCGCCTGCCCGACGGCTTTGATCACTGCGAGTTCGTCGCCGCCGGCCTCCTTTACTCTGGAGGCGCAGTCAGCCACGAACCGCATCTGTGCTTCGGTAAACAGCATTGATTTGGTCCTTTCGGAATTGGATTTTGAACGCGCTCAAACCGCCAGACCCGGAGAGCGACCACGCCTTAAGGCCTGGTCGTCCTCCGTGAAAGGCGGTTGGCCAATGGGCCAGGGCTCACTTGCCCCTGGTCAAAACCTCGATGGCTTTGAGCAGTTGAACATCGACCGACGCGTCGCGCGGCTGTTCAACCACTACGTCGGGTGTCAGACCCTTGCCGTGCCAGCTTTCGCCGGAGGGAGATTTGATGCCCGATATGGTCGTTAAGAGAATGCCGTCGTTAGGCAGCATCTGTTTGTTCCAGGCAACGGCCTTGCCCCAGGTGCGGGTGCCGACTACTGTGGCGCGATGGTTTCCGGCTAAAGCGGCAGTGACGATTTCCGCACTGCTGACGCTGGAACCATTGACCAGAACGGCCATCGGTTTGCTTTGCAAAAGCGCGGTCTTGCATACCGAAACATTCGTTGAGTCCTTGCCCAGGAAGGGCAAGAAGGGGCGAATACGTTTGGTAGTAAGGTCGACCACTCTGCCATTGCGTTCTTCTTGCTGGTAAGCAATGCCACTGGACACAAAGGTTTCCACCATGTGTAAGGCCAGGTTCACATCACCACCCGGGTTGCCGCGCAGGTCGAGGACGATGTAATCAAACGAGGCCTCGAAACCCGGCTTGTTTTTCAAGTCGTTTATCGCCTTTTCGAAGGCCGCGTAAGGTTTCTCGTCGAACTCGGGCAGCCTCAGGTAGAGGACTCTCCCGGGCAGAAGAGTGGCTTCCGATTTGTCTTTGAAGGGCTTGGCGAAAGCGAGCTTGATGTTTGCGTCCGCGCCGTCGCGAACGTAGGTAATCGTCATGTCCTTTCCAACCTTACCGGTCATCAGCTCATCGACTGCCTCTTGGGTCATGCCGGTGAGCGACTTTCCATCCACAGCCTTGAGCACGTCGCCGACGCGCAATGCTGAGCGGTAAGCCGGAGAGCCAAAGTCGAGAAAGGAGATGACGATCGTGCCGTCGGTTTTGATGTCAGAGCTGATTCCCAGGCTGACAATGCCATCTGCGGCGCGCTTGGAAGCCTCTTCCATTTCCGATTCACTGACATATTTCGTCCAGCGGTCGGAAAGAGAGCTGACCATTGCCTTGAGAGCTTCGTCCAGGTCCTCGTCGGTGAGGAGCTTCCCGTCGTATGCATGCTCCCACCTGCCCCAGTCTGCCGCCACCAGCGCGTCGGCGTTGTAATAGTGAGCGCTGATGTTGAGCCACACCTGGTGATAAAGGTCCTCGAACTGGTTGGGAGTAACAACCTGAGGAGCCTGAACCATCGGTCCGAACATCATCTGGAAGATGTCTGTCGGAATTCCTCTGGGAATTGTGACGGTTGGAGTTGCCGGCGCTTGTGCCGGTTGGGTGGTTGTCTGCGCGTGGACGTTGCTCACAAGGGCAACGAAGAGCGCAAGAACTGCCACCAGTGACGTGTTTTTCTTGTTTGTAGTCATAGTAGTGTCCTCGCGGCCCCTAAGGGCGCGACGTGGTTCCCAGGCAGGGAACCGAACGAGGCCCGTGCGAATAAAACCAGGCTCCTGAACCTCAGGAGGAGCCAGGTAACAGCGACAAGTCCCTGCCCGGGGGACCGTTAACGTCGCGTCGCATAGAACAGGGCGTGCTCAACTGCAGGACTTAAGCCAGTGACAGACGGCTTGAGAGTGGCAACTGAGCTGCTTGGTTTGGTTTTGGAAAGACTTCCTGTGTGATTAAAGTGAAATGAGAGATAAATCGAGCCTATTGGTTATCAAGAGCAAAAGACAAGCAGTTATTCCTTCACTTTCGTTCTTGAGCTAGATGACCTAAAGGCTTGTCAGGTAATACTTTTCGGTGATAAATCCTAATCTCTAGTTATAATAACTAGCTCTGCTAGCACATCTTGGCTAGCTGCTTGTTGCTTGACAAGCTGGGCCAGTCTTGACTGCTTCTAGAATCTAAAAGCGAGGTTCTAATGTTTAGTGACGCTATTTGTTCTGAAATTGGCGATACTATGCTTAGTCTGTGTCAGGAGCTCACGCGAGCTTTCACTTAGCTTGAGTAAGACTAAAACCAAGAGCTAACAGTCTCTTGCATTGGAGACTCAGATAGTGTTCAGTATGCAGATTGGCCTGGCGGCCTCAGTTTCGCCTGAAAACCGCTATGTCGATAACGGACATTACCGTCTTTCCTACCTCTTCACAGGGCATCCCACGGCACCATGAATTATTCGGAGGCAGTCGAATTCTTGCTCTCTTTCCCTGACATGGAAAGAGGCACGCACGGATCCAGGGGCTCGACCATGAGCCTCAATTCTATGCGTTCGCTTTTGAACCGCCTGGGCAACCCGCATCACGGGCGCAATACCATCCACGTGACCGGGTCGAAAGGCAAGGGCAGCACGGCTACGATGATTGCCTCGATTCTCAAACAGACAGGCTTTAGTACCGCTCTTTTCACAAGCCCTCACCTGCATTCTTATTGCGAGCGCATCGAATTCAACCTGGAGCCGGTCGCCGAAGAAGAATTCGCACGCGGGCTGACAGAAATTCTTCCGGCCATCGAAGAAGAGATGAAAGCCGATTCTGCTCCTCTGTCCACATTCGGGATTTTGACTGCGCTTTTCTTCCACCTGGCCGCCACCCGCCAACCCAAGACTCATTGGCAAATCGTTGAAGTAGGGATGGGCGGGCGTTTCGACATCACTAATGTTTTCGACAGTACGGATCTGGTCGTCATCACGCCGATTTCCCTGGAACATACCGAAGCTCTGGGCAGCACGCCCACTGAAATCGCCAATAACAAGGCGGGCATTATCAAACCTGGTTCTGCCACTATTTTGGCGCCCCAGAAGGACATGGGGGCAAGGAGTGCTGTAGCCAGAAATTGTGCCGAGAATCGCTCCGAGTTTGTGGATGTAGGCAGAGCCTATAAGTTCAAACAATTGAGCCAGGATTCCAGTGGGCAAACCATGCAGATTGATCGCTCCGGTGAATCGATTCAAGTAACCGTTCCCTTAATCGGCCAGCACCAGATGCTCAATGCCGTAACAGCCGTGGCTGCCGCCGATGCGCTGGCCAAGCGCGGAGTGCCCGTAGCCAGCAAACAAATCATAGACGGGCTGAGCAGTGCCAAGCTTTTGGGACGCCTGGAAATCATGCAAGGTGAAGTGACCGCAGAAGGCAAAATCAAAGGACCTCTGGTGGTCGTGGATGGCGCTCATAATCACGAATCCGCAGCAGCATTGGCAGCAGCACTCAAACAGCTTTTTCATGTTGAGAAATGCATTTTTGTAGTCGGCGTCAACAGCGACAAGAACATTACCGCCATTTGGCGCGAGTTGGAGCCGCTCAATAAGTATGCCGTGGCCACGCGTTCGCAAAATGCCAGAGCCCTCGATCCATCGGCCATTAAAGACGTTATCAGCATGTTCGAAGCCGAACATCCGGATGCCTGCATCACCGAGTCAGTGCCCAAAGCCATTGATAAAGCCCTTTCCATCGCCTCTGAAACCGATGTCGTGTGCATCATGGGCTCACTGTATGTGGTGGCGGAGGCGCGCGAGTATTTGTTGAAGCATGGTGCGGCCAGCAAAAAATAGACCACCTGACTGGCAAACCCCTCCCGGCGGCTGATATTGCGTCTTATTTGAGGGTCTTGTTAGGCGATTGCCTGGGTACAAAACAGGCATAGATCGACTCCAGGGTTTGTCTGGGTTAGTTGAGTGGATGACGATCCAAAAACTTTAGCTTATACAATCGCCGGACCACAAACCCCGGCTCCTCAAGGCACCCATACTTGCCCGAATTGCGGTCTGGAAATACCCAGGAGCATCAATTCTTGCCCGAAAGACGGTACTCCATTGACCGTGCATGGCGACCCGGGCTTGAAGCTGGTCGGCAATTATGAGTTTCTCCAGTTTATCGGCGCCGGCGGCATGGGCGTCATTTACAAGGCTAAGCATCCGGTTTTAAACCGGCTTGTGGCCATCAAAATGCTGCATGGGCATCTTGTCTCTGATTCCATCATCAAGCGATTCAAGCAAGAGGCCGAGGCCGTCAGCACGCTCGATCACAGAAATATCATTCACGTGCACGATTTTGGTGTTTCCGAGCATAATCAGCCCTACATGGTCATGGATTTTGTTGAAGGCAAGCCGCTCTCCGATGTATTGCAAGCGACTCAGCTGGGTTTGGAAGCGATAGTCAACATCATGATTCAATTGACTGAGGGGCTGCAGCACGCGCACGATCGCAATGTCCTGCACAGAGACTTGAAACCAAGCAATATCATGATCACTGACTACGATTGTGATTTCCCGGAAGTGAAAATCGTCGACTTCGGCATTGCCAAAGTAATCGAGTCGGAAAAGACACGCATGACGCAGACCGGTGAATTGATAGGAACCCCGCAATATATGAGCCCTGAGCAATGCCGCGGCGGCACGCTCGATGCACGCTCGGACATTTACGCGCTTGGTTGCGTGATGTTCGAAGCGATTACCGGAAAAGCGCTTTTTGCAGGACATTCGATGGTTTCGGTGATCGTCGACCAGATGAACACAGCACCGCGCACGCTGCAAGAGACACGACCGGATATGTCTTTTCCAGGGCAGCTCGAGGACTTGCTCGCCAAGGCACTGGCTAAAGATCCTGCCGATCGCTACCAGTCGATGTCCGAACTGTCCGCCGATTTGATCGCGGTGCAGAAAGTTATCGCGCAGCGCAATGCCAGTCGCTGGTCGAAAATGCGTGTGTTGCGTTTGAACAAAGAGCAGCGCAATTTGTTTTTGCTTTTGCTGGGTTCGGTGGTCACGTTGGTAACGGTCGCCATCACTTCCATTTCCTTTATCAAAGTCGTACATGACTCGCGCACTACGCGCATAATTAAGCCCATTCTCAGCGATCCGATCGCGGGCGTGGGAGGGCTGGAAAGTAAAGCCATGGCCAGGCGCAAATTAATTCCTTACTTGAACATGTCCAGAGCCGACGATGAGTTGATGCGCACTTTTTTTGACGTCGATACATACATTGAAAGGCTGGATTTGGACAACCAGAACATTACCACTCTGAGCATGCCCAACATTGCTTTGCAGAAGCATGTGGTCAGCCTGCACCTGGAAAGGACTAAAACGACCAGTGCCGATCTTGTCTATATTTGCACCATGCCCAAGCTTGAGCGTCTTTATCTTGATGGAACGAGAGTTACAGATGAGGGGCTGAAGTTATTGGGAAAAATGAAAACGTTGCGCAAACTTTCGCTTTGCGACACAGATATAAGCGATAAGGGGCTCTCTTATCTTTCCAGAGACCCACTCAAGGAATTGTTCCTCTCCAACACCAAAATAACCGGTGCCGGGCTGGATACTTTGAGCAGCTTTCCTAATCTGGTTGAATTGGCACTCGGCGTTTATTATCCGAGGGGGGAAAAGAATCTCAGTGTTCTGTCCGCCAATAAAAAACTGGAAAAACTGGATTTAAATCATGGCGACATTACTGCAGATGATCTGGCGGAAGTGGCACATATTGCCAGCCTTGAAGAATTAAACTTGGATTCTTGCAAAATTGAAAATGGTGCAGTGTCAAATCTCAAGGCTCTGGAGAATTTCAAGGAGCTCAACTTGAAGGGCACTTCAATCAATGCCGAGCGGATAAAAGAAATTGCTCAATTGCCGCATTTGCAAGAATTGATTTTGCGCGACACAGACATTAACGACGATTTGCTCGCTCAGATTGCCCAACAGCTGCCGAATCTGAAAGTTCTGGATTTAAAAGAAACCGCGGTTACCGAAAAGGGAGTGATGCAGTTGCGCAATCTCAGCTCGCTTAAGGCGCTCGTTTTGGAAGGCAGCGCGGTCGACAGGCGCGCCGGCGACAGACTGAAAAAGGCGTTTAACCACGTAGAAGTAGACCTCTAGTGGGCATGTGTATAACAGCCTTGGCACAAGAAATTTTATCAACACCTTGAAAATGATGACGGTATGAACTGCCAGCAATGCGGTAAAGCAATCACTCAAAAAGGCTCTTTGACTCAGTGGATTGGCCTTGGAAACGCTTGCGAATGCCGTTTGCACAAGACCACCCAAGACCCCGATTCAGCAGCCAGCAAAGCGGTTGACTCAAAGATTTGCCAGCGCTGCGGCAAACGGTTGGGAGGGCATACGGGCTCGCTCACACAATGGATTTTCCGCGGTGCCGACAGTAATTGCATTTGTGAGGCGCTTGAGCAAACCCCGCCGGTACACGCGGTGCGAAACTGCCCGCAATGCGGACTGAGTGTCCCACTGACTGTATCGGCCTGTCCCCAAGACGGCACTTTGATTGATGATATTCCGGCAGAAGGTCGCAACCTGGTCGGTAATTATGAATTCCTTGAATTCATCGGTTCGGGCGGCATGGGCGTAATTTACAAAGCCAAGCATCCGGTTTTGAAACGGATAGTGGCCATTAAGATGTTGCACAGCCACCTGATAAGCGACTTGATTACTAAACGCTTCCAGCAGGAAGCTGAGGCAGTGAGCGGGCTTTCTCATCGCTGTATTATCTCCGTGCACGACTATGGAGTTTCAGAGCACGGTCAGCCGTATATGGTGATGGACTTCGTTGATGGCAAGCCGCTTTCCGAAGTCTTACGCCTGGGCTTGCTGCCCCTGGAAGCAGTGATTAATATCGGCATTCAACTTTCCGAAGCGCTCAGGCATGCGCACGAGCACGGCGTCCTGCACCGGGATTTGAAGCCGAGCAACATCATGGTTTCTGATTATGATTGCGCATTTCCGCTTGTCAAAATCGTTGACTTCGGCATCGCAAAAATCATGGAGTCCGCTGCCACTAAAGTGACGCAAACCGGGGAATTGATTGGTACTCCGCAATACATGAGTCCGGAGCAATGCTCGGGCGGTGAATTGGATGCGCGCTCGGATATCTATTCTCTGGGCTGCGTCTTGTTTGAGGCCATCACAGGCAAACCTCCATTTGGAGGTGAGTCCATGGTTGCAGTAATCGTCGACCAGATTTCCAAGCCCGCGCGCACCCTGGCCGAGGTGCGACCAGACATGGTTTTCCCTGCACGCCTGGAAGACCTGATTGCGACAGCGCTGGCAAAGGATCCGGCCGATCGGCAGCAGTCAATGAGCATGCTTTTGGATGATCTGGTCGCATTGCAGAAGATCGTCTGCCGACCGGAGAGCGAGCGTGTCAAATTCTGGCGGGCCTTTCGCCTGAATAAGGAACAGCGTGATCTGGCTCTGCTCTTGTCCGCTTCATGCTTGAGTCTGGCCGCTGTTGCAGTCAGTTCTTATCAGCATATGGACATGACCAAGCAATCGCGCCGTTCGGCGGCAAAAGTAAGTGCTGAAGTAGTTGATGCTGCTGTCGAAAAGGTGCTTCTGGAACAACGTTCTAGAACTACTCGCTATCTTGATCCCCGCCGACTTGACGATCGCTTCGTGCGCAATTATTTCGCCCTGGATTTGCATATCACGGCGCTCCAGCTCTCGCAGTCCATGATTACAGATTCAAGCATGGAGACGGTCTCAAAGCAAAAAGAATTACGTTTTCTCGGTCTGGACCACGTTCGCCTCACCGATAGTGGTGTTGTCTACATTCGTCCTTTGACCAAGCTGATCGAATTGCATCTCGACCGGACGAGAATTACCGATAAGAGCTTGGAATATCTAAGCAGTTTGAAGAACCTGCAAACGCTGTCTTTGCGGCACACCGCTATAACCGATCAGGGTCTGGAAAAATTGAAAGGACTGCCACTCAAGTACTTGAATGTGGCGGAGACTCAATTATCCGATGGCGGACTGGAGCCGATTGGGTCGATGGCGACGCTGGAAGGCTTGCTGCTGAATGACTGTCCCGGAATCACGGGCAGTGGCTTTAAATGGCTGAGCAAGTTGCCCAAATTGAAGAGCCTCGATGTCGGCGCAATGGCTTTGAATGAAGAGGCATTTGCAGAGATCGGGCGTATACGCCAGCTCTATTTTCTTATATTGAGCAAGGGTCATTACTCAAAGAGCCAAATTCAAGCTTTGACGCATCTGGAAGGGCTCACTTGCCTGAATCTTAGCGTTACCAACGCAGACTGCTCATGGATTCCCATTCTTGCCAAGATTTGGAGTTTGAGGGAACTGGAGTTGAACAATACTGCCGCCGATGGAAAGATGCTCTCTGCTATCGCCAAGCAAATGCCGAATCTCACCAAGATATGGTTGTTCGGCACACGAATTACTGACAAGGACCTTGATTGTTTGGTCAGCATGAAAAGGCTGGTGCGTCTCGATCTAAGGGGGACGCTGGTGACGGCCAAAGGAATAGAGCGACTGAAGAGGCTAAAAGTGACACCTGGAAACGATTTTAAGGTTTTTTCCAGCTTCGGCTTTTGAGCTTTGTGTTAGCGATGCCATCGTCCGGGCGTATTTTACGCAGGCAATTTAAGCTGGCTGATTTGCCGGCGCAGGCGCTCTCAAACTAGGATGCAAGCGAAACTTTCTTTCCCGGTTTATTGAGGCTGACGTTCAGGTAGCAAGCAGAAATCGCCAGTGACCAGTGGTCTGGATGAACTTTCGGTTCGCCGGCTTGGTCCGCTGTCATTTGGGAAAGATAACCCGTCTTAAGGTTCTAAATGTGAGGAAATATCATGCTTACATCAGCTATTTCAGGTTTTGTACTTTTCGTTATCGCCGTCTGTGTCGGACCCGCCTTGCTGATCGCCGGGTGGCAAACACTGAACGGCGAAAGGGTGCGTTTGCCATCTGTCGTGAAGCCCCTCATGCAATCTCTATCTATGCTGGCGGTTATGCTTTTAGAGACGGCGGAAGTGGTGGCAAATATGGTGGCAGAAAAATGTCCGCCAAAACATGCGCACTGGCGGCCGGCAATCAGGCCGGCGGTCAAGCTGGCCATTATCGGCACAATTGTGTGGTTGCTTGGGCAATTTCTTCTCTCGCGGGCGGACAGATAGCAGGCAGGATGTCTGGTTTTGGGGCTTTCGTGGGTAAAACAATGACAGCCCCGACTCTGGATGTTCGAAAGTGAATCCTGATGACGATAGGACGCTTGTTTCAGGCTTGTCGCTAAGTGGGACACCGACATTTGTTGACAGACACAAATGTCCGACCTGTGGATTAGAAGTGCCAATCTCAGTCAGTGCATGCCCTCAGGACGGCACGCCGCTGAAGGCGGTAGTGGAAGGGGTGCGCAATTTAGTCGGCAACTATGAATTTCTCGAATTTATAGGCTCCGGCGGTATGGGTGTAATTTACAAAGCCAAACACCCGGTTTTGAACCGCCTGGTGGCTGTGAAAATGCTGCATAGCCATCTGATGACAGATATGATCGTCAAGCGTTTTCAGCACGAGGCTCGTGCAGTGAGCGGACTTTCACATCCCAACATTATTGCCGTGCACGATTTCGGCTTATCCGAACACGGCCAGCCGTATATGGTTATGGACTTTCTCAGCGGCAAGCCTCTGTCCGAAGTGCTTCGCCAGGGTCCGTTGAAGCAGGAAGCGGTCCTCAATATTGCCATTCAAATCGCTGAGGCCCTGCAGCACGCGCATGAAAGAGGTGTGTTGCACAGAGATTTGAAGCCCAGCAATATCATGGTTACCGATGCCGATTGCAGTTTTCCGGAAGCTAAAATTGTCGATTTCGGCATTGCCAAAATTATGGAAAGCCAGTCCACGCGAGTCACGCAAACTGGTGAATTGATCGGCACGCCGCAATACATGAGTCCGGAGCAGTGCCGCGGCGGCGAGCTGGATGCCCGCTCTGATGTTTATTCTCTCGGCTGCGTCATGTTCGAGGCTCTGACCGGCAAGCCGCCCTTTGCCGGCGAATCCATGGTTTCTGTGATTGTCGATCAAATTTCAAAACCAGTGCGCAGTCTGGGTGAAGTTCGTCCCGACATAGTTTTTCCCATAGAACTTGAAGATCTGCTGGCCAAGGCACTGGCGAAGGAGCCGGTCGATCGCTTCCAATCCATGAACGCGCTGCTTGCCGAAGCCATTGATGTCCAAAAAGTGGTCGCTCAAGCGGAAAGAAAAAAAGCATCAATCTGGCGCTTACTTAAGCTCAATCACGATCAAAGGCACGTATTGCTTCTCTCAATTGCCGCTGCCTTTACCTTGATTGGAGTTGCTTCCAGCGCCCTTCTCTTTGTTAAAACAGTGCACACTGAGGCTTTGAAAAAAGCGCCGCCACCGGCACCAATTATCGTCAAGCAAGTGGTGAAAGAAGAGTCGTCTTCGACCGCTCATCAAATGGCCGAAGATCGGGTCGCTCTAATTAAATATACTGAGCCGCGTAAATTGGATTATGCATTTGCGCAGCGATTTCTCTCCACTAATATCGGTCTCAAGGAACTGGACTGCCGTGATTCCAAGATTGATGATTTGTCCATGGTTTTCATCGGCCGGCAAGCCTATCTTTCGCACCTCTACTTGCTGCGCACGCCAATTTCCGACAAGGGACTTACAAATTTGCGCGATCTCGAGTATCTCAGTCACTTGAGTCTGGACGAAACGCACATTACTGCTAAAGGGTTAAAACAATTGTCCGGTCTGCCCATGCTTACGGAACTGTCAGTCAGTAAAACACAAATCGGCAACGAAGGACTGGAAGCTCTTTGCCGGTTTCATCTCAACACTCTTCAATATTGGGAGAATAAAATCGACGAGAAATCATTTGGCATTCTCTCTAAATTCAAAAGTCTGGAACGGCTTAATATCGGCAATTGCAAAATGGAAGGCGTGAGCGGATTGGCAAAGCTGGCAGCCTTACCTCAATTGCACGCCCTGAATCTGGAAAATGACGGCATGATTAATGATGCGGCCATGCCCTATCTCTGCAAGATCAAGACGCTTGAAGAATTAGAATTGGCCGGCACCTCTGTCACCCTAGAAGGCATCAAGCAATTGCGCAAATTGCCGCATCTCAAGTACATAAAATTTAAGGGCGCTCCCATTACACAAGAGTGGATACCGGTTCTGGCCAAGTTTCCATCATTGATACTGCTTTCACTTAACGAGTCTCAAATCGATGATGCGACCTTGGCTTTGATGCCGAAATTGATGCCTAAGCTGGAGAATCTCGATCTGGAGAAGTGTAAGAACGTGACTGATGCGGGACTTTTAAGCATCAGAAAAATCAAGAGCTTGTTCTGGGTAAAAGTGAGCGGCACGCAAGTCACCGAGCAAGCGGTCAAAGATTATCGTCTGCATCCTCCCAACCCTTCATCGACTATCTCTTTTTGAAGTCTGTATTTTCACTTTAAACGCAAGTCAAGCATGTACGATCTCCGTGCTTCCAGAGCAAGGAGTGGACTTCTACATGACAGTAATCACGGGTCTTTCAGGAAACGAATTATATTGCCTGAAACAGAAAGGTTATGAGCCGGGCAATCTGGTTATTGGCAACAGCGTCTTTGCTCTTGGTTTTGTAGGCGGTGTGGCCTCCGGCTTGAAAACGCTGGGCGGCGGCGAAGTGCATCAACTGACCGAAATCATTCGCGAAGGACGCGCGCTCTCTTATATGCGCATGACTGAAGAAGCGCGAAGACACGGGGGAGACGGCGTCACCGGCGTGACCAGCCAATTGATTTTTCACGATGCCAACATCGAGTATTTATCAATCGGTTCGACGATTCACAGAGCCGGCGGTGGTGTTCCCGGCGATCATGTGGAAACCGATCATGTCTTTTCCACCTCTGCCAATGGGCAAGAGCTTTATTGCCAGCTTGATTGCGGTTTTGAACCGGTGCAATTTGTTTTCGGCAATGTTGCCTATTCCATCGGACTGGGGGGCGGCATCATGGGATCATTGCGCAGTTTGAAATCAGGCGAAGTGGTCGAATATTCCAATATGCTCAATAAAACTCGCCACCTGGCCCTTGAGCGTATTTCGACTGAAGCAAGAGAAGCGGGAGCGAATGCGGTTTTAGGTATTCAAACAGTAATTTCGCCCTTGATCGGCGTGCAAGAAATGTTGATGACCGGTACTGCTTCATTCAATGCTGCCTTGCCACCACAGTATAAAGAAACACCGATCACCAGTGACTTGACGAACGAAGAGATGTGGAATGTTGTGCACGCGGGATACTATCCGATTAAGCTCGTGCTTGGAGTTTCTGTCTTCTCGGTCGGCTTCGCCGGCGGGTTTAAGGCAATGATGAAGAGCTTTGTGCGCGGCGAGATCAAAGAATTGACTTATCTGATCTATCAGGCCCGCATCCGGGCTCTGTCGATGATTCAAGAAGATGCGCAATCTTGCGGTGCCGATGACGTAGTTGGCGTGAAGACGTATGTCTACGATTTCGGCGGCGGCGTCATTGAGCTTTTGGCAATTGGAACTGCGATTAAACGTTTCCCCAATATTGCCCCTTTGAGTGGACAGCTTATTCCGCAAGCGATTATCAAAGACGTGGAAACGTTTACGAACAAGACACCCTTGATGGCGGCGATGGCGCAGGCGCTGTCTGCTGATTAAGCAAACGGAAGTTCAAATCCAGTCAGGCGACTAAACGTTGCCTAAACATTTGGGCTGCATACTGCAGGCATTGAATTTCGCTGCACTGAGAAAGTCCATAACGCATTTATCACAAAGCTGCTCCTAAGATGAGCAGCGATTTGCAGATTGGAAAGCAGATTCGAAAATAGTTGTGGTGTCACTTCGCTGACTTCATTCTCGCTTGCTATGGAGTAATCCTATGTCCCTTGATTCAACTTTTGCTGCCGATTCCGGGAATCTAATCAATGTGAAAGAAACAGGCGACCTGGACGCCTCACAGAGCCAAATATCACCGCTTCAGAAGGAGGCGCTTCATGCATATGAAGTTGGTCCAGTGGCCAGCGCAGACCACGCCAGCGGCTTTACTAATGTGGCAGCCAATTTTGCCGCAGGAGTAGGGGGCGAAGTCATTAATAATCCCGTCGGTTTGGCCGAGAATGCCGGCATCGGTTTTGGCCTGGGTTATTTGACTAAGATAGGTTTGGAAGTAGCCAGAAAACCGACCTTAGTGGGCCTGGTGGCCGCCGGTGCTTACGGGGCTTACGAATTGATCTCTTCTGTGCCGGGCTGGTTGCGTGCTTGCAATCTGGCCAGCAATCCGCAAGGCAAAGATCTCGCGGCAGTCCAAAGCGCAGAGAAACAGATTCAATCCCTGGGTGGGTCAGCATTAGAGCTGGCCGTGAGCGGCTACACCGGATCACTTCCCTTTAAACCAGGAATTGCCTCTGCCACAGAAGCGATGCTGGCAAAAACTCGTGATGCCATATTTGGTGGCGCAGTAAAAGCGGTTGCCGCTGAGAACGCCGCTTTCAATGCCGGTTTGGCTGCAGCACCGGCAATTCGGCAGCCGCATGCTTTTCAGTCTGATAGAGTTGGAAGCATCATTACGAGCAAGGAAGCCGTTGCCACACGCGTGCCTGCCGAAGTGGCAGTGGATAAGGTGACTCCGGAAGGCGTGCTTGCGAAGGTTAAAACCAAGGGGGCAAAAGGTTACATCGGTTTGTTCTTAAAGGAAGAATCGGCCGATATTCTCAAGGCTCCAATGGTCATCGATGGAAAAATACATCCATTGCTTGGGAAATCTCCTGATGACCTCCATGTCACCGTGGCTTTCGGAGTGGGACCAGGTGCAACTATTCCTGCGGTGAAACGACTTACGGTCATGGGATTGGCAAACGATGGAAAAGGGGTAGAAGCAATTGCTGTGAAAGTAGACGGAGAGATGAACAAGCCCAATGGATCTCCGTATCACATCACCCGATCGCTAGCTCCGGGAAGGACGGCTAAAGAAAGTGCTGGCGTGATCAGCAAAGCAATCAAAGCAGACGAGTTGAGAAAGGCAGGGCAACCAGTGCCTGAGGAGCTACAGGGATATGAAATGCACTGGCTGAATGAAGATCAATTTGACCTTAATTTTACGCGTGAATTCAAAGAATTTCCCATTACTCCTAAAGCGAAACAGCCCAAGGATGCTTTAACAAAACCAGAGGTCGCTGCCGCTCAGCCCAATACCGATCGCGTGGCGCCAGCTGCGGAGTCTGTTTCCGCAGCAGATTTCAATGCCCCGGAAGCGATTCGAGCTCGCGCGGCCCAAATCGAAAAGAGCGCAGCCAAATATGACGAAATTCCAGGTGATAGAATCCGTGTCTATGACTCGGAAGATCGCTTGATCATGAACGATTTTGGCAAGTTAAAAGAACTTTTTCGCTATGACAAAAATGGAAAAATGGTGGAGATGATTTCATTACGAGAAGGGCAGCCTCCCTTCTCGGCTGAGATTACCGACGAAGGCGTCTGGATGACGGATGAGGTTGGCTCCAAACAATTGTGGAAGGGAACCATGGCACAGACCGGAGACTGGGAACCCACTTTCGGTGAACTTTTGAAATCACCATGGTGGCTGCTTATTTAGAGGCTATGCTCAAGTCACCTTCGGGGCATCATAAAGCTCGTGAATATGCAAATTTCGCAGCTTCGGTGCGCGAATGCTGGTGACTAACACTACAAGCAGTGTCATGATGCCGCCGAAGACTACGGAGGGCACCAATCCCATCAGCTTTGCCGCCGTGCCGGATTCGAATTCGCCGATTTCGTTTGAGGAACCAATGAACATGCTGTTCACTGCCGCCACGCGCCCCTTCATTTCATTCGGCGTGGCCAATTGAAAAATTGTGCTGCGCACCCAGATGCTGATGCCGTCCATGGCACCACTTAGAGCCAGTAGAAACAGTGAAATATACAAGTTTGTCGACAAGCCGAAACCGATGATGCAGAGCCCGAATCCTGCTGCAGCCAGCATGAACACCTTGCCCGAATTGTGGGTAATCGGATGATGCGTCAAGACTACTGCCGTAATGACACTGCCCACTGAAGGTGCCGCTCTTAAAGCACCCAGAACTTGCGGACCGCAGTCAAAGACGTCTTTGGCAAAAATCGGCATGAGAGCGACAGCACCACCAAACAAAACGGCAAATAGATCTAGTGCCATTGCCCCCAGAATGATTTGATTGGAGAAGACGAAATCCAGACCTTCTTTGATGTTTGCCAAAACACTTTCATGTTTATTTTTGCCTATTTCTGTCTGACAACGGATTTGCAAAAAGCTAATGAACGCACAAGCAAGCAAGATCGTGGAAAAGAGATAGGTGTTGGCGGCATGGACCGAGGCGAAAAGAAAACCGCCTAAAATCGGTCCGGTTACAGCTGAGGCTTGCCAGACCGTACTGTTCCAGGCGGCTGCATTGCCCATCAGATGACGAGGAACGATGTCGGAGACAGTGCCGAAGATGGCCGGCGCATAAAAGCCGCGTGCTAAGCCGGATATGGCAATCACTGCAAATAGGCAGGCGACCAGTGTCCAATCAGCGGCAAGCAACATCGTGCAGGCGGTCAGCAATGCAAGGCTGGCGAAGAGAGTGGCGACTGCCCAGAGGACTATTTTTCGGCGGTCCACAACATCGGCTACATGGCCGGCATAGAGTGCCACTCCAATGGCTGGAATCGCCTCTGCCAATCCGGCAAATCCAAGATATAGAGGGTCTTTTGTTATCGCATAAATTTGCCAGCCGACCGCTATTCCCTGCACCTGAACGGCAATCGTCACCATCAATCTGCTGATTAAGAGTTGCCTGTAATCAGGGATCTGCAAGACAGCAAAGGCGTTTTCTTTTTCGTCCAAAAATAGTTTCCAGCGCAGATTCCAAAGCGATTCTAGAACATCTGTTTCTCGTCTCGGCGATCTCTCAATCGATCTGATACAAAGTCCGGCTCTGTGTACATTGAAAAAGATGTCTATTGCTATAAAGGATAGTAAATAATACATCAAAAAAAATGGGCGGTTCAAACGATCAGGTTTTCCTGACTGAATGAGCCGCCCATGCGCTGTTTATCCGCGTTGTTCAAGACTGAACTTAACGACTAGCTGCCGCTGCGCTGTGATTCTCGAAAAGCGGTGAGCTTCTCTTTGGCGGCGCTTATCGTCTTTTCAGACTTGGCGTAGCAGAAGCGGATGTGATTCGTATCGGCATCCGGTCGGAAGAAACAATAACCTGCCACCGTCGCCAGCTTGTGTTGGTAGAGCAGATGCTCCCACAGCTTGCGATCGTTTTCGAAACCCAATTTACTGGGGTCGGTAAACAGGTAGTAAGTGCCTTCCGGCTTCTGCGCGAATTCGAATCCGGATTGTCTGGCCACTTCGCAAATTTGGTCGCGCAGTTGCTGATACTTCGCCACCATCTCTGCATAGAACTCGTCAGGCATGTTCAATGCGGTGATGCCGGCAATCTGCATCGGAGAGGGAGCGGCCAGTGTGAGGTAGTCGTGCACGCGGCGCAGGGCCCGCGTGTACTTCTCCGGTGCCACAGCATAGCCGAGGCGCCAGCCGGTGATGCTGAAGGTCTTGCTCAGACCGGAGATGGTGATGGTGCGCTCGCGCATGCCCGGCAAAGTAGCCATGCTTACGTGCTTGCGACCGTCGTAGACCATGTACTCGTAGATCTCATCGGTGATCGCCAGCACATCCCACTTTTTGCACAGGTCGGCGATGAACGACAGCTCGTCCATTGTGAAAACGCGACCGGTGGGATTGTGGGGAGTGTTGATCAAAATCACTTTCGTGCGCTTGTTGAAGGCGGCGGCAAGCTCATTTCGATCGAACGTCCAGGTGGGGCTGTGCAGTTTGACATAGCGCGGAGTGCCACCGCAAATGGCCACGTTGGGGTGGTAATTCTCGTAGAACGGCTCGAAGATGATCACTTCGTCGCCTGGATTGATGGTGGCCAGAAGCGACGCGTTGAGCGCTTCAGACGCGCCTACGGTGACGGTGATTTCCGTCTCCGGGTTGGCGTCTATGCCGTTGTAGTGCTTCATCTTGCGCGCGATGGCTTCGCGCAATTGCGGGTAGCCCCAGGTGTTGCTGTACTGGTTCCAGTCAGCATTGATGGCGGCTATCGCGGCGTCTTTGAGAATCTGTGGTGCAGGATATTCGGGCAGACCCTGTCCGAGGTTGGTAATTCCGGGAAGCTGAGACACGAGCCTTGCGGCGTCGCGAATATTCGATTCCCGGATGATCAAGGCTCGATCTGAAATTGACGCACGCGAACGAGGCTTGCCTGTGATGCACTGGGCAAGCGAGTTCAAACGGGCGCGCAAACTTTGGAGTGAGAACATACCTCTTCCTCCTAACTAACGTTATTTGGAGACGTTGATTTCCATTTGGAAACGCGCAGAGACACCCTCGTGCAGAAGGTGTGTGCGGCGTCTAAAAGCAATAGCGATGCAAGTGGTTGGGAGTTTTTGTTTGCGAAAAGCAAAAGAAATTCAAAGGTGCTAAACACTAGCAATAGCTGAGGCCTGGCGTTTCTTCGCGCGCGTTATAAAGGCGTTATCTAGAGCTTTTGGCGGCCTTTACAAACGGCAGAGGCTGCCGACCTTGTTTTTCAGCAAACCAATTTCATCTGTTACAGCCGGCAAGTGTCAGCTTCGCTAGACGCAAAACTCGCTTGACATCGAGGTTTTCAATAGCTTTTTCGCAATTCTCTTTGCAGCCCGTCTTTGGTCTCAACCGGAGCACTTAGAGGCTCGTTGTCATGTGGATTGCGCTTAATACTTGTCTTAGCTTTTAACTCTGGCTTCAGTATCTATAGTGCCAGTTTATTAGTGCCATTTAGCCGCTTCTTCAGTGCTTTGCAATTGTTTTGACGGGTGCGCATGCGTAGTGTCTGAAGGTCACTTCTTACTTCACTTTTCACTGGTCTAGTCAAAACCCCTTAGTTCCGCCCAAACGTTCTCATCACGCATAACTTGCTCAAGGTGTCCAGTCAATGGTGCACCGCAGGTAGTGTCATGGGTGGGCGTTTTCTCAAGGATTTGTCTAAGCAGGGAAGTGTCACGGCAGAACGCCCGTCAGTGCGTTCAAGAACTTAACCGAAGACATCGAGACAGTAGTTTCGATGCCCGATACAGCTCATCTGAGCTACAAATAGGAGACCTAGCAATGTCAGTAGACGCTAACATTCTCAAATCTCTCGGAATCACGTTCGTTCGCGAAAGCGGCGGAATCAGCGAGTACCGTCTGGAATCCAACGGGCTCAAGATTTTGCTCGCCGAGAATCACAACAGCCCCGTCGTCACCGTGATGCCGCTCTATCGAGTCGGCTCCCGCAACGAGGCTGTCGGTCACACTGGTGCCACCCACATCCTCGAGCACATGATGTTCAAGGGCGTCCGCGACGGCCGCACCGGCGAAGTGTACAACTTCCCGGATCGCTTCCGTCAGTACGGCGGTGAGTGGAATGCCACGACCTGGTTCGACCGCACCAACTATTTCGAGACCGTTCCCGCGCGTCATCTCGAGCTCTGCATCGCCACCGAAGCAGACCGGATGCGCAATCTGGAAATCAAGGAAGAAGAGCGGC
>CAZHEZ010000124.1:0-23446 GCA_964531315.1 uncultured Candidatus Obscuribacterales bacterium
GTCAGCTCGTGTCGTGAGATGTTGGGTTAAGTCCCGCAACGAGCGCAACCCCCGTTGTTAGTTGCCATCAAGTAATGTTGGGCACTCTAGCGAGACTGCCGGTGACAAACCGGAGGAAGGTGGGGACGACGTCAAGTCATCATGCCCTTTATGCCCTGGGCTACACACGTGTTACAATGGCCGGGACAATGTGATGCAATCTCGCGAGAGTGAGCGAATCACCAAACCCGGTCTCAGTTCGGATCGCAGGCTGCAACTCGCCTGCGTGAAGTCGGAATCGCTAGTAAACGCCGATCAGCACGCGGCGTTGAATACGTTCCCGGGCCTTGTACACACCGCCCGTCACGTCATGGGAGTTGGTCACGCCCGAAGTCTGTGTGCTAACCGCAAGGAAGCAGCAGCCTAAGGCAGGGCCGATGACTGGGACGAAGTCGTAACAAGGTAGCCGTACCGGAAGGTGCGGCTGGATCACCTCCTTTCTAGGGAGTAATCAGATATGTTTCTTCGGTAAGAAACAGAGTTCTGACACGAAACATGCTTAAGACGCACAATTCACGTAGCGTCGCTGAAAGCCTTCGGGCCACAGTATGCGTGTGTTTCTCCTAGGTCGAGGCCATAGACGACTATCTGGTTTAAACATCTGCTCAGATACCAGATAGGGAGAGGCAGACAGGCACTTGGATTGGCTATTCAGTAATCAGGGCTCGAACCTAAACAAGTCAGATATGACAGGTTCGAAAACCTACAACAAACATTTGGGGAGACGTAAGTCTCCCTTTTTGCTTTAAGAACACACAGTCGAATTACCAGTTCCAGGGAACCGTTTTCAATTCGTCTTTGGTTTCTTTCGGCAGTATCAAGGTGGTTCGATTGCTCAGATCGACAACCACACTCGGATGACGATATTCCGGAGTGATGAAGGCATCGGCCGTGGCTCTCGCCTGTGCGATCGTGATCGGCTTTCCAAGCCCATGAGAAGTCGAATTGCTCAATCTGTTGATGAGCACCGCGATCGGTTCTTTTCTAAGCGGCGGCCTAACTCCTGCTGTGAGAAGTTTGGCAGCGATGATTTTCTCCGGGCTCTCAGCTTCCATTGCCAGTCGCAAACCAAAGAAACTATCTTGATTCAGATAATTGATTGCCATTTCAAGTAAATCGTTTTGCCCGTAAATATTGGCGCTGTCACGGGCAATTCGCAAGTCCTGGCGGAACAACTCGAAATTGCCCATTCGAAAGTTGATCATGGCTCGGGCACTGTGAAGCGCAGGATGATATGGACTGTAGGAGAGCAATTCGTTGGCTGTATTGAGAGCGTCGGAAAAATTGGTGAGAGATTTTCCTTCACCGACGAAATTGTTGATGAGGAAGAGAACTTTGTCTTCTGCACGGAAGAAAGTGTAATGACTGAGATCGCATTCAGGCAACCTTGAATGCAGTTCCATAACTGCCTTTTGCGAGACCAGTGGCATGTCGTACGAGAAGTTTGAAAGTCTCTTGCAAAATGACAAACCAAGAAAGGCATCATCAAGAATTGTCGGTGCCGCCAGTCTGAGTGAATTGAGCGATGTGACTTGAGAAATGAAAAGCACACCCTTTTCGGAAATTGAGCAACCTGAAGCTTCTAAATATGCCAATTTCGGATAATTCAATAAGACAGAAAGTCCGTCATCGGATGTTCTTGTTTTGACAAGCTGCAAGCCTTCCAGTTGACTCAAGTTCTTCAGATAGGAGATGCCCTTATCGGTGATGTTGGCATCATCGATGCTTAACCACCGCAAGGTGCGAATGTTTTCGAGACTGGCTAAACCCTTGTCGGTGACGCTTGTTTCGACCAAGTGCAATTCTCTCAGTCGCTCGCATTTCTCAAGTAGTTTCAATCCATAGTCCGTGATAGCGCGCCCGTATAAGACGAGACTGAACATATGCGGAAGCATGTCCACTCGCTTTTTCAGAGTTTCATCCGTCCATCTATGGAGGGAGTCAATGTAATTTTCAGTTTCAGTAGTCATATGAGGCACACATAGACCAACGCTTTTACCTTTGTGCCCAATCAGTCACTCAGTTATGCGCCAAATCCGCATGCTTAGCTGGATTTAATGATGTCAAGTGAAGCGGCTTTTCGGCATTCCTTCACATCGGTAAGCTTTTAAGCAGAGATGTTTGGACAGATGTCGGGCTCAGACCTGGGAGCTCTGGGTCTTCACGAAGCTCCGATCACTCTGGGTGGTATACGTAGATCTGCCAGAGATCAGGTTCTATCTGTTCCGAAAAAAATTCAAAACCTCGGTCATGCCAGATATCGAATAGCGGTTGTGGTTCCCACATATGTTTGATGCCCACAACATCGCCCGGTTTGCTGGTGTTGACTGCTACGTTGATGGGCGGCATCGGATCACCTAAGTGCGCATCTAGAGGCGTAACGTCAACCCATTTGATCGTTTCCGGCACGCAAGCCTTCAGCCAATCCGGTTTTTCCGCTGGCGATTGGGGAAGCTCTTGGTGTTCATCTTCTGTGCCGTGGCAAGCATCTGTAATGCCGGCCAGCTCGTGGATTTTGTCAACCAGCTCCTGTTCCGGCATGTCCACCATGGCTGCCACTCGTCCTATTGTTATGCGAGGCGGCATCACTTTATTCATCAGTGGATTGCGCAGTCGAGAGAAATCGTGAGGGTTGAGACTGATGATGTATTCAATTACTGAAGGATGCGCTGCCAGCGCTACCGACAAACGTGTTTTCCCGTTCATTCTGCAATGTCCTCATCGGCAAACGGATTCGTCGCCTCATCTAATTGTAGCGACCTGTCGGTTCTATATAATGGTTGTTGTCCAGGCAAATATGAGCTTGCTTTGTGTGGAACCTAAAATAACTATTGCTGCCTTTGCGGCACTTTTGATTTTTGCAAATGGCGCAAGCAACAGTGCTGAAGCCAGCAATGTACTGACGCATCAAGTGTTTTTGATTGGTGCTGGAGGCGATGCAAAAGCCGGCGCGTCTAAGCCTGTCGCCGCAGCGAAATCAAGTCAATTTCAAAACGGCGTTGCCCTCTACAATGCTCGAAGATACAGCGAAGCAGCACAGTTTTTTACAAGCGTTATAAAGCAAGAACCTTCAAATAGTGATGCTTACTATTATTTGGCTACTTGCCAACATCTTTTGGGAGATAAGGTTTCCTGCGTGCGGCTCTATGAGTACATAGTGAAGTATTTCCCCAATACTCCAGCAGCCACGTCCGCCAGTCAGTACCTTTCGAAGAATTCGCCTGATGGTGGCGCAGGCGGTGACGCCTCCAGCGAAAAGCAACTTAAAGACGTCGCCGACGCTCTGCAATCGGCAGTTAAGAAGGCGACAACCGCGCCTGCCAGCATTGCATCACTTGTGCAAGTCGTTCGTGCCCGTGCCGATAGACCCAATGTTTCCACAGAAGCGGTGACGGCAATCAAACAAGCCGTCGACAAACTTCCGATTCCTGTCAAGAATGTGCTCTGGGCTAATTCAGTAAAAATCTACGTAACCCCTACCGTTGAGGACTATGAGCCTGGCGTTAAATATCAGGAAGCACGGGGCTACGAAGGAGGCACCTACAAAAGCTGCCCAGCTTTCTATCAAAATAGAAAAATCGTCATCGCCGAGCGCACCATGGATGAAAATGACGAGTCATTGAAAGAGGCATTCCCTTCCGGGCAGATGGTAAATTCTCTTTATCATGAGGCCGGCCATGCGCTCGATTTTTGCCTGGACGACATTTCACACTCGGAAGGTTTTAAGCACGCATATCTGCTTGATTCGGCTCGCATTGAGCCGGCAGCCGCCAATACTCTGCGCTATTATCTGCAGAAATCGGAAGATGGGCAGGAAGAATGCTGTGCTGAATTAATAGGCACATTGCTCGGACAAACCGAAAGACACACCGCTGAAATGAAGACGTCCTTTCCTTTGACCATCAAGTTTTTGAAGGCCAAATTAGGAATTTGATTTCGTTTATGTCAGTTGTTGAGCCTATTGCGCAGATTCTTTAGTGGCACTGGCTGGGACATTGCTGTCGATCCAACTGAGCGCATTGTTGAATGCTTCATCGCTGACTTTTACGTCTTCAAAAGTATAGTGGTCTCCATTTTCCAGCAAGACATATTTTTTCTTGGCGGTCTTCAGATTTTTGTACACATCGGTCGAGCCGACTTCTTTAGACTCTCCGTCCAATTTTCCATGAACTACAAGAACCGGAACATCCTTGATTTGCTTGGCGAACTTCTTGGTTTTGTACATGTAAAATTGGCAGGCCATGAGCTCTTTCGGTTTCAAATCAAGTCGAACTTGATCGTCATCCATGAAAGCCTCTTGCAGGGCTTCCTTAGGAGTGGCAACT
This sequence comes from uncultured Candidatus Obscuribacterales bacterium, assembly GCA_964531315.1. Lineage (GTDB taxonomy): Bacteria > Cyanobacteriota > Vampirovibrionia > Obscuribacterales > Obscuribacteraceae > QKMZ01. The sequence goes on from CAZHEZ010000124.1 coordinate 4,365, forward strand.
TCCATCAAGTCTTCGCTCATATGCGAGTCCTTTCCGGCATTTAGTGTGAGCACTTTGGAGCCGATATTCATATAATTGGAAACGGTTTTATAGTGCTGACCGCCGGGTGCGGCCGTGATAATGCCAGCCGTCAATTGCGGAAATTTCGCGGCAATTTCCAGGGCCAGCGCGCCGCCCATTGCTTCGCCCAGGATAAATACCGGAGTCTTGTCGTGCAGTTTGTGAATTACTTCAAGTGAAGACTTCACATCGCCGAATGTATTGTCCAGGTCCATTTCTGCATCTTTTGTTTTTTGTTCTGTCCAGCCGCCAAATCCGCGCAGATCGATCGAATAAACAATCACACCCTTTTTGGCCATGCGGGTTCCGAAATCATCGAATACATTCTTGTGCAAGCCTAATTCGTGCAGGCAAAGAACTGCGGCGCGCGGTGTGCCGTCCGGCTTCCAGACGGTGGCGGGAGGATTGCCGGGTACCAGACCTACCGAGCTGCCATTGATCTCGCGTGGTTTTCTTTTCCTGTCTTTACCGTCTTTATGCTTCTTGCTGAAGGGCCAAAAAGCGTCCGCACTTTGGATTGACACCGAGCTCGTAAAAAGTAAGACTCCGACGATGGCTAAAGCGGAAACTTGCATTTTTTTTCGCTTCAGATCTTTGGTGTTGTCCACCTTCTTGTGCATAATTCGTCCTCCTCGACGTGTATTTTTTTGACCGATCATTTCTTTTTGATAGCTGTGCTGTTAGATGTCTGGGGGGCTTTCGGTTTTTCTCCCAGAGACTTGTGTGCCGGTATTGCCTTACCGGTAATTTTGCGTGCTCCCGACTCGCTTGCCTGGCTGCTGTTTGTCGGCGTGGCCGGTATCACCAGACCCGGCTTTGGCGCGGTGCCTGGATCTGACAGAACAATTTCCGTTCCGCCCACTATTTTTTTGAACATCATTGGAGTTTGCAAAAATGCGCGATCTCGCAAAACCTCCTCTTCAACTTTTTCTTTCAAGAAAGTAAAAACGCTGCCCATTTTTTCTTTATTGTCATTTTTCCTCAGACCTTCCAGAAGGTAATGAGTAAAAACACCGTTGTGATAGCGCTTAGACTCCCATGAGATTTGATCGTCCATGCTGGAGACGAGTATCAATTGGCCGGGTCCGACATTGATCGTGCTGGGAACAAATTCGAATTCTCGCTTGAGCGCTTTTGCTCCGGAAATTGCGCCGCCGTGACAGACATCCAATAAGAGTAATGTTCTGTCCGCATGGAGAACTTCCTGAATGCCGACCGTCAACCATTGCATGGGAATGCCGCTGAAAACGAGGTTTTCTTTAGTGCCCTCATAGGTGACGATGAAATTGGCATTGACATTCTTATCCGGAGCGCTGCCGTGACTGGACATGTAAAGCACGACGAGATCATCGGGACCAGCCATGCGCGACAACCATTTTTCACCGAGGTTGCCGACGATATTTTCGCGCGTCGCCTGCGCATCGGTAAGCAGTCTGACGTGATCGGGAGCGAAGCCGGCTTCTTTGATCAGATAATTCTTGAAGTCGGTTGCATCTTTGGCCGCATAGCAAAGATTGATGGAAGGATCTTTGAAATTGCTGATGCCGACAACCAGTGCCCATTTGTCTTTAATCGGGCGAGGCGGCTGATTAAGCGCAGCATCGTCTGAAATTGTCGAGACGTCGGTGCCGTTATATCCAGGCAGTGTCGCCTTCAAACGATCTGCTTTCTTTCTCAGTTCGCTTGATTCGGCAGTTTCCCCCTGGGCGCGCAAGGCGTCGGACAGGCTTGCCATGTCGCTGGCCAGAGCACCATTGTCGGTGCCTCCCAGGGCTTGTTCTGTTTTTAAAATCTGGCGATACTTTTCGATTGCTTCAGGATATTTCTTTGCTGCCAAAAGCGCGTCGGCAAGCTCTCTTTCAAGGCCTGTCACTTCAACCGTATTGTCACCCTTTTGTGCTTTTTTGATGACAATAGCCCGATTCAAAAGATCGATCGACTCGTCTGTTCTTCCTTGCGCACTCAGTACGTCAGCCAAAATGACAAAGTTCTGCGCTACCAGTGGGTGATCGGCTCCGAGCACTTTCTGCCTTATAGCCAGTCCTTTTCTAATCAGTTGTTCGGCGTCCTTGTAATCGCCTTTGTTTCGCTCGACAAAACCGAGATTGTTGTAGCAGGACGCTACATCCAGATGGCTCTCACCAAGTGCCTTCTGGCAAAGCTCCAGGGCTCTTTTGTAGAGTGATTCGGCAAAGTCGTACTTGCCCTGTTTCAAATAGAGCAAGCCAATATTATTTAAGTCTGGCGCTATCCCCGGGCTGTCTTTGCCGAGGATTTGTTCGTCGCAATTGAGCGCTTTTTTCAGGTTGGCTTCCGCTTGCACATATTCCTGGGCGTCCATATAGGCAAGCCCTAACTCGGTGGCCACGGAGCCGTATGTTGTGGAGGCTGTGCCCATAGTACGAGCCGCTAAATTGATGGCCTGCTCCAGAAGAGGAATGGCATCGCCGGCTTTTTCCTGAGCAATGAGAATGGCGGCCAGTGCACGAGCGATCTTCAAGCGGACGTCATCGGAAATTTTGTTTTTTGCATTTTGTGTATTCAACAGAGGAGCAAGCAGTCTTTCCGCTTCCTCATACCGATTTTGCTCGCTCATCAGATTGGCCAGTCTGATCCGGTCGTCGGCAGTGGCAGCGCTTTCCTTCCCGCTGGCCGCTTCTCTGATGGCAATCGAGCGCTGTGTGAATTTCTCCGCCTCCTCGACTTTTCCTTCGGCTGTATATACGTTGGCCAGTGCGCTCAGAGCATCTGCCAATTGAGGTGTAGCCGCTTTCTGTGCCGTGTCGCAATGTGTGATCGCCGCCTTGGCCATATTCTCGGCAGCTTCAAGACTATTGCGATCAAGATAAATCTGGGAAAGATTAATCAGGTACGGCACCATCTCCTTGCATGTGTCAGTGGCCGTACTTTTAATGATGCCGAGTGCTTTCTCGCCTATCGTTTCTGCTTCGGCATAGCGTCTTTGCTGGCGATAGACCATGGACAGCTGCATATAAATGACAGCCAATTGCGCAGGCTCTTTGCCGCCCTTTTCTTTTATAGCCAAAAGGCGTTTCCACAAACGCTCCGCATCGTCAAAAGCGCCCAGTCTCATATCGAGCTTGGCCAGACAATTCAAAGCCTTTTCGAGATTGGGGTCGTTCTCGCTCAATTTATCGGCGGCGAAAAGCGCTGCTTCGTACTGTTTTTTTGCCTCGAAATACTGCCCTTTGGCCTGTGCGTCTTCTCCCTTGTCCATAAATGTCTGTATAAGCGAGTCCTGGGCAAGCGCAGCACAGGGACCACTGCCTTTTACGCCAGGGAAGTAGAGGAAAAACGATGCCGCGGACAGCAACAGGATGATTTGACGCTTGTAAACCATGGCGCTTAGAACCCGAACGGCTCATAGGGGGCAACAGGAACCAATTATGATGCCCAGTTGTATATTTCGTGTTTATTAACACTAAGGTGTTAAAAACCTGAACTTGCCATAAAGGTGGAATCCCCCCCCTTTAATGGGCTTGGCAACACTGGGGCAGGTGAAGGAAGACCCGCCCAGTCTGAGAAAGTGGGGATATGCCAATCTTTCTTATCGCAATCCTTGACTATTATTTGCCGGCGGCAACGGTTTCAGCGCCAACGATGGAATGGCTCTCCTGCGTGTAATTTTCGAAGGCGTCCACGACTCTCATGCGAAACGCTTCGGCAGCCGAGATCTGCTGACGCGCATTTTGCGCTTGTGGCGATGCCGGCTCTACTTTGCCTGCTTCAGCGTAGAGCCGCTTTAATTCTTTGTCGATTACCTTATCGAGAATGTCACAGGCCTCGAAAACGCTCATCTCATCGACATTGATGTCGAGCCCAGTGTTGGCTTCGGCCTGTGACTTGGGCTGTGCGTTGGCATCGAATCCGACCGCAACATTTTCCCCGAGCTTGGGGGCGTCCGATTTTGAATTGAAAAGCTCGTTCTCAGACATTTTGCCTGAGGCTACTCTGATCAGGTCGCCAAACATTTCCTTGGCGATAAAGGGGGCCAGCGAAGCTGGGGCAGATTCTCCTTGAATTTTCCAGGTCGGCTTACCGTCCGCCTGCCCCTGCTCTGCCACCAAAAATGGTGGCATTTCCTGATCGCCGGTTTGACCGCTCTTGAAGCGCAGCGTCATTTCGGCAGGGAAAATAAATACGGAAATTTTCTTATCGTCGCCACGAGCAAAAAGCGACCAATATCTGGTCGTCAAACGACCCTGGTAACTCTTGATCACCGGGTTGTACCATACGGTCTCATCTTTTGTCTCGAGCACCTGCGGGCGTTCCATAGAAACGAAAAGGTCCGTGCCGACTGCGTTTTCGTTAAATCCATAGGTGAGACTGGCAAACTCTTTGAAAAGAGCGTCCAGCCAAATACGGGTGGCGCCAAATGTGTCCACGGCAGGGGCTTGTGCTTGTTGTTTGCTCTCTTCTTGCTGAGGCGATTCTTCAGACAGAGACTTGAGCCAGCGTCCTGTTTCTTGTCCGCGCCGCAATTGCAAATCGGAATAAACGGCTTTGGATGACTCAGGAATCAATTCGTGAAGCGCTCTGGCTGCTTCCTTGATCTCTCTTTCGTCCTCTACCTTGTCTTTGAATCTATCCAAGGCAAATTTGCCGGACAACCACATATCCCTGAATTTCGATGACATCGCCACCCCCCGACTGTTTATTCTCTGCTCGCCCTGCGCGTATAATCAAATCTTTAAGACGAGGCGCGAGAATAACATACAAATATGCCTGAAGACTCCACCCAGATGATTAAGTTTACCCGTAAATATTGCACAAAATGCTACGGGCAATTTGAGCAGGTCGACGTCTGTCCTGAGGACGGAACTCAGTTGACAGGACCAGAAAATGATCCGCTGGTCGGCAAACGTTTTGCAGAAAGATACGACATCGATTCCGTGCTCGGACTGGGAGGCATGAGTATTGTCTACAAGGCACACCACCGTTTGATGGACAGAGTCGTGGCCATTAAAATGCTGCATAGCAATATCAAGCACGACCATGTCTCTCTTGAGCGTTTTCGACTGGAAGCGCAAGCTGCCAGTGCGCTCAATCACCAGAACATCATCTCTGTCTACGATTTTGGTGTTTCCAGCGACGGCGATGCCTTTTTCGTCATGGATTTTCTCGATGGCGAAAGCCTTGCCGCGCTTATCGAGCGAAAAGGAAAGGTCCCTTATGAGAGGGCGATGCCGATTTTTAAGCAGATCTGCGATGGTCTGGGTGCTGCTCACAAGAAATCAATCGTGCACCGGGATTTGAAGCCTGCCAACATAGTGCTGATCAAGCAAGAGGACGGCTCGGAATTGGTCAAGCTGGTTGATTTCGGTATTGCCAAGCTCTTGCCGGGCTCAGGCAAAGAACAGCAACATCTGACCAAGACCGGAGAAGTTTTCGGCAGCCCCATTTACATGAGTCCCGAGCAGTGCCAGGGGCTGGACCTCGACAGACGTTCAGATATTTACGCTCTGGGCTGTCTGATGTACGAAACGCTCACTGGAGCACCGCCCTTACTGGGCAGCAGTTTCCTGGAGACTTTGAACAAGCATGTCGGAGAGATGCCCAAATCTTTTGCCGAAGTAATGCCTGATGTGAAGGTGCCTGCCGCCTTAGAACAGATCATTATGCGCTGCATGAGCAAGAAGCCGGAAGATCGCTTCCAGACAGCCGATGAGATTCGCGATCAATTGTCTGCCATTACAGTGGCTCTTACTCCTACCGGTGCCGGCAGAGCGGCAATCAGCGGACCGATGCCGCCAATTTGTCCGGATACGGCTGTAATTGCTGCTCATCGCCGCGTGCATGCCGCCTTGATTGTCACTGCCTTGATCTCGGTTGGCACACTGGTCAGTGCTGTTTTCTTCCTGGCCTTCTGGCCCGGACCTGCCGATGATCCCGGTACTCCTCTGGCAAAACTTTCCTGGCAGATTTCTATGTCCAACGCCTCCGATTCCATTGCCAACAACAAGTTTGAGGATGCGGAAAACCAGTTGTCGAAAGCGGAATCTCTGGCACAGGCACTGACTGGCGGCGGCAAAACGCGACTGGAAGGGACCCTCAAACTGAAAACCGATCTTTACACCAAGTGGGAGGGGCACGCCGAGCTTTTGGAGAAAGCCAATGTGCAAATTGCCGACCTGCAGACAGCACGCGTGCAAAGTGAGCTCAAAAAACAGTTGAAATCGCTTTTGTCTCTCGATAGTTTTTCAACCGATTCGGCTGTGGCGCGAAGCAGCGCCAAACTAAGAGCGGAAGCGGAACTTCCCAGTATTCTCTCAATTTCATCCAAGCTTTATGGCCGGAAATTGTATGCCGAACAAGCTCAGCTTCTGGAGAAAGCAATTCAGGTTGAGAAGAAATTGCAAGGAGAAGACTCACAATCTATAGCCCTTCTAGAAAGTGCTCGCGTAGACGGCTTGCTTGCCATGCGCAAGTTTTTCGAAGTGCGACCGCTGCTTCTCCACGTCTGCGCGGTTTATAAAAAAACTGAAGATGATCAGCCCAATGAGTATGTGCGAGCCCTGGCCAAATTAGGCCAGTTCGATGTCGACCAAAATGAAATGGGCAAGGCCGAGCCGGAATTGCAAGAGGCGCTCAAAATCGCCAGAGCCAAGAAAGTACAAAAGGAATTGCAAGTCTTGTGCATGCGCAGCTGGGCCGACTTGCTCAATCAGACAAAAAGGCAAAAAGAGTCACAGCTAGTTATGGCTGAGGCTGATGCCCTGGAGCAAGGCAGTTCTGCCCAATCGACCAAGCCCTGAGGCTTTCGCCCTAAAAGGGGAACAAGATACTTGGCGGGGCGTCTTCGGTCCTATCACAACCCGAGAGTTGCCGTTGCAGATTTTGCAAAAGGCGGAGATTGATCATGAAAAAGAGAGCCTTGCTTGGTGTTGCCGTTTTGGCAGCGATGGGAACCATTCTTACTACCTCCAGCCTTCAACCCGCTCAGGCGCAAATGTTGGATATTTTGAAAAACGCCCTGGGTGGGCAGCAGCAACCGGCGACAAACAGTTATTACAACGCCCCCTACAACAATTCCTACAACAATTATGGCGGCTCGCTGAACGGCGCCGGTTCATCCAAACTGTCCGGCTTTTTGAATAAGATTCTGCCAGGACAATCGGCACCCTATCCTAACAACTCAGGTGGAAACGGCTTAGTCAACGGACTTCTGCCTCTTGTGCAAACGAGCGGCGTCGCCCCTGGTCTTTTGAACAACCTGCAGCAATCACAGTATTCATCTGGCTATGGCGGCAATTATCCGGCCAGCCTGTCCGGGAATTACTTCGGCAATGGACAACCAGTAGTTTTCAACGGTGTTTCACTTGATTCCGGAATCTATTCGGGACCATATCGCGGCACTGCCAATCAGGTGGAATCGGCAATGAACCTTGATTGGGCAATGACTGTTTTGAAAGAACAAATCAATCAGGGCGCTAACCAGGGCTATTTAATGCCCAATGATGCTAATACCTTTGCCTCAGAGCTGAATAACCTGATCGCTCAAAAACAGCAAGTAGTCGGAAAAAACGGCTTGAGCTTCCAGGATTCTCAAGTACTGGTCGCTGCCATAAATGACCTGGTCGGTCGCGTCCGCCAGGCCTGGTACAGCCAGGCTTCTCTTAATAATGACAATGGCAACGAAAATGACGATGGTTGGGACAGGCACAACCACAAACGCTACGCGCAAGCCGACGCCTACGGTCAGGTTTTGAGCCCCAATAAAAATCAAGCGCTCGAGGACCTCTATTTGAGGACACGTCCAGTGGGCGGCTTTAGACCTTAGCTCTCAGCCCTCCTAAATACTCTCCAGGCCGCGTCAAGCTAAATGATTGCAAGCCTGAGGAGAGTTGGACATGGCAGCCAAAAAAGGGTTATTTCAAAAGAGCGACCAGAAAAAACAGTATTCGGATAAAGTCTTGAATAATGTTGAAGACGCATATCGTCCGAAAAACAGAGGTCGCGTCAGAAACCCGATTTCCTCAAACACAATGAGCGGTGAAGAGCCGGAAATTCTTGCTGAGACTCTAGAACAGGGGCATGTTGCCACTCAGCAAGCGCGTTTCAAAAAGCCGGTCGGATACGCATTTGCCGGTCCGCAAGCCAAACGTCAGAAAGAAAAAATAGCCGCACCGCTTCAAGAAAAGGTTTTGGAGCAAGAGTTGCCGGAGTTCGAATTTCCCGCTTCCAAACGCAAGAACGCCAGAAAGAAAACAGAGATCGCCATGCGCGTGCGCGCGGCCAAAAAGGAGAAAAAAGTCTCTGAGGCGGAGATTCAAGTCCGCACCGGGACTATTGAAAAGAAGCTGTCTCAGCCCGAGATTCAAGTTAGGACGGGCAACCTTGCAAATGAGGTAGCTTTCGAGCTTCTCACAGGGTGCGACGTGTTGGAAGCAGTGAAAGCATTGGAAGTTGACGTCCAGGAAAGCAAAGGCAACTACGACCCGATTCAGGAATCCGAGGTGCAAGAAGTAAGATCGCTGGGCTTGAATAACCTTGTCTTCAAAAGTCCGGACAAGCATGAAATTCAGTATGAGCTGGATCTTGACTCAATCGACATAGATGAATTTGCTGAGGCACAAGTGATGCAAGCTACTGAAAGGCCGGCAGAACCTTTAGTGCAAGTGAAGTCGGATGCCGATCTCGGCTTGATTTTTGAACCTCAAAACTACAGAAACGACTTGAAAAAGAATCAAGTTTTGTCCATTGCCAGGCAAGGTATCAAACGCAGCAATCGCGGCACAATCGAAGCAGTTTTTCAACCCGACGGCAAGGTCGTTGAGGCTCAGTACAACCGCTGCGGCATTCTCATTGAAGTGACTGTTGCCGGCATTATGAAGCTGACCCGTTGCCCCAAAACTGGCGGCTGGGCGATCAGCTATTGCGATGGCAGCCAGCCTGTCAACAGAGTCAAAAACGTCGCCTTCGATCGCTCAGGCAATCTCTGTTACAGCACAGAAGACGGAGTCACGACCGTGATTTGCGCCGACGGAAGCATCGTTCAAAAGTAAAACGATTCCTTATTAATTAGCTGGATCTCAGGAGCTGGTGGTACTATCTGAACCGACGCGAATGATCGCGCGGTGCCCCCGGAAGTATTGGATCTTTTTGGCTCCTATGTCCAAAGTGGTTACTAAAAACTCCATCATGTCTCAACTGGTCGCTCTCGAGCAGTTCCTCAACCAGCTTAGAGAGGACGTTGAGCATGCTCAGTATCGGCGCAATCAGCTGGTTGTCCAGTCAGTCGAGGCGGCCTCAAGCGAGTTGACTTCCGGCTTCAAAAATCTCGCCAACGAAAAACTTTCAAAAGCTCATCTCAACATTAAACTGGCCTGGCTGCGCGCCAATTATGCTCGCCAGTTGTTCGATTCCGAAACAGTAGAGTTCGAATTGGGCGAAGGCATTTATTTGGAATTGACCGAGGTGGCTGCCGGGTCTTTGCCCGACGCAAAGGAGCACTTTTACTTTCTAGAGACTGAGCTCAAGCAGATGCGAGCGGAGATTCAATCCCGCATGGGCAAGACAAAGTAATGGATATTTTCGAACAAATTAAATCACTGGCCGGCGACTGGCTAAAACGAAAAGATGCCAACGAGAAATTGACACGCATGCTGGAGATGATTGCCGAAGCGTCGGCCGCCGTTGAGACGAGAAAGTCTTCCTTTGTCGGCTTGGCGCAAGAACGGCTGAAAATGGCTGAGGAAGCACGTACAAGAGCGCTCAAATTATTCGAAGAAGACTCCATGGAAGATTGCGAGAAGTTTTGTGCAAGAGGTTTATTGCACCTGCAAATCGCCTCCGCACACATGCTGTCGGAAGAACAATTCAAACTGGAGATGGCCTTTGACGAAGGTTCTGCCGAAGAGTCCATCGAGCGATTGTCCAATGGAATTGCCCGCTTGAAGATGGCTGTTGAATACAGCAATTGTCTGGTCAGCGATCATGTCAAAGAGCATCTTTTGGAAGTGGTGCGCCAGAGGGAAGAGGCGCTTTCGCTTTATGCCGAAGGCGGCGAAGAAGATGCCCATCGCATCGCGGAGGGGGCGCTTCTATGGTTGCACTACCTGGGGCAGCAACTGGAACTCGACAATGACAAGCCGATTATTCAGATCGAGCCGATTGTCAAACTCAGCCCCAGGGAAATGAGCTTGATAAAAAGTCTCATTGAAAGCATCGTGCATTGTCGAACCGTTCTGCAAGTTACGCATACTCGTGGATACACACGGGTGGAGCGCTACCTGGCGGCGGCAATGAAAAATTTCGAAAAATCGATAGACGCTTATCTTGATGGTGATGCGGACAGAGTCGCGCGCATGGTGACGACCGGTTTAATGGAAGCACGAATGGCCGATGAGCTTTTGAAAAACACCGGGCCGGACGAAGGTGCGTATGAGGTGCTGGCCAGCGAACTTGCCGATGATCTGACGATTAAGGGCAAGGACTTCTTTCGTCGTCTGGTCATCTTAAGTCGTTTGATCAAAGACAATTTTGACGAACCGGAACGTGCTTTAAACAAACTTGATTCGGTCAACTTCAATTACAAGAAATGTCTTGCTGCCATGCGTGATGAAAACATGCGTGAAGCAGAAAGATCCGCGAAAATAGCGCATTTGGACCTGGATTATGCCAAACAAATCGTAGTCGACGGCGTGATCGAGCCAAGCTACTCTGAAAAATTGTAGCCGCCGCGTTGCACGCGGCGATTTTGGAGTCTATAGACAATGCTGTTTTTTCGGCGCTGTGACGGCAATTTATATGGAGCGTGCAAAGCGCCGGCTCCGATTTCGTCAAAAGGAGGAACCGAGAACCTCCGATCGTTGATCCCAGCTTGATACTACAGGCGACATCATGGCTTTTGCCTGCGGTTTGATCTTGTCCGGCATCAAATCCACAAAGATCAATTGCGGGCGGCAGCAGAATCTCAGCCGTGGCGCATTATGTCTTTCCATTCCCACGCCTCGCGAGATGACCAGATTGCTTCCGGATGGAAGTTTGACCAGGTCTCCGTTTACCCATTTCTTAGGCACATTCGACGCGGTCATGATTGGACCATAAAACGGCAGTTGAACTTGTCCCCCGTGACAGTGACCGGCGACAAGCAAATCACCGTCAATTTTTCCTAAAGAAAAATCCGGATAATGTGCCATTACAATGTGGAATTTATTGTTGGGCTCCTTCTTGTCCAGTCTCAAGTCCATATTTCTGCCGTCGTAAAAACTCAAACCGGTAATATCGACCGGCCCCGCCGAGACTGTTTCCGATTGCTCAAAGGTATGACCAGGCACGTCTGTGAATAGCTGCTGCCAGCAGGCGAAGTCGTCGACATTACCCTGGACGGCAAAAGTGCCGTATTTTGGAGAGATGTTCAGTTCCTTGAAGGCCAGCTTAAATTTGTCCCTTTCGATTGCCCATTCCTTAGCAGTAAACGTTTGAATATAGTCGCCGGGAAGCAGGAAAAGGTCAGGCTTTTCATCGGCTACTTTCTTGAGAACCGAGCGTTCATAGTCACCGATATTGTCAGTTTGAAAATCGGAAAGGATGGCAATGTGCAGAGGTCGATCCAACTTACTGCTAATAATCGAATGTCTTTTGATTTCGAGCATATGCGGTTCAACCAGAAACGCATCGATGCCAATGAAGGCAGTCAGGACGAGCACTCCAATGTTTAGGCCTGTCATCAACTTGAACTTCTTGCGCGCGAAAAATGCGCACATGAGAAGAAAGATTGGCCCGCCTACAAATCCACCAATGGCAAGCAGCTGAAAAGCCATGAAAAAATCGTGCGCTACTTTCAGCGCCGCATAACTTGCAGTGGCACCATATATGATCTCAGCAAGTACAAAACTGAATACGTACTGGCCGAAATATTTGAGCCCGATCGAAAGAATTGCCAGTGTTGCAAACATAATTGCAACATATGTAATGATAGTCAAATTCACGCGCCCTCCCCACAAAGTCGCATGTGTTCTGCTTTAATACCCGCGCAAAATCCGCAGCCAAGCTGCGTCAATTACTAATGTTTCCCGCCAACGCATGTAAACGCTTTACCAGTCATACCAACTGGAAGTGAAACATTTGTGAAAGCAGATTCAATTTTCGTTGGAAGGACGGTAAATCCAACCTTCAAGAAGAACATCGAGATCGTTGAGAGAAAATGGATCGACGAAAAGTTCTTTCGCTTCTGCAAACATTGCCGTCGTGTAGCATGCTATGACTGCATCGAGTGCATGGTCGCTATTGATCACGGAAGCCAGCATGCTTTTGTTCATGCTCATCTTTGGCACGTTGCGAAAGGTCAATCCGCGTTTCTCTTTTATCTCCAGAAGATCTTGAACAATTTCGTGCCGCACACTTGTCACTTGCGGCTCGTCTTTTTTGTCTTTCGATTTATAGCCGGTTTCCTTCAATTGGAAATAATGCAGCGTGTCACGCGGATACACTTCGATAACGGCGCAGCCGCCCTCAGTCTCGGACTGAAAAGGCAAAGTGTAAAAATGATCGGGCGGCAGCATGGCCAGAAGTTGGATGCACTGATAAGTCATTTGCACCATAGATGGATTGCCGCGATGCAAGGGCGAAATAGCCAGCGAACCCTTCCATTTGTCGGTCACTCTTTTGGGCTCGCGTTTAAATTCTTTTGCCAGTTCGATAAAGCCTGCCTGACCGATGTGAAATAGCGCCTCAGCCATTTCCTGAAAAGATTGGTACTGGGCGCGCTGCTGTGAGCGTGCCATATAGTGCAAAAACTCCGCAGGCAAGGAGAATGGACTGTCAATTCCCACTGCATAGCCCTTGTGTTTAGTCAGTTCGTCCTTGAGTCCCAGCGAGCCGACCTTTTTGACGTCGACAATTTCCAGGCCCAGGTTGCTCAGGCGGCCGCTGGCCAGCCAGGTATTGTTGGGCACCACACTGGCCCCTGAGAAGTCGACACCGAATATTAGCTTTTCAGCCATTGCGTAAATCCCGTCTTGGTCTGGTCACACTTTCCATATAGTGTACGTGTATGCAGGACTACCCTGAATACATTCAACTCCTCCGAAACGATAAAACAGACGAAACACCCAACTGGGTGACCGATGCCGGAAGTGCGAACTGGCAGCCCCAAGGTCTTAATGCAAATAGACCTGCCGACGTTTCTGAAGAGACCAACGATTCCGGTCAAACGACACGGCCGGATTATACCTTTGCCTACACAAGAGAATACAGACAAACCCCGCAATACGTTGACCAGCATCGCTTTTACGGCAGCGAGCCAGCTCAGCCGGGGGCGCCATACATGCGCCAGCCCGGGGATCACGTTGCCAAACCGTATGAAAGGCAAGAAAATTCGCCTTTCAGAAAGCTGGTTATTCCTATGGGGGCTCCGTTTCCGGATTTTGGTTTTGGCCGTGTGCCCAATCAAATCGGGCTTCCGCATGGCGACGCACCCGCCGTCCCTCCGGTAGAAAATCGCGAGAATCGGCAGCCGGAGCAACCACTGCAAATCGCCAGAGTGGGTGACAAGGTGGTCATCCCGACGTTCTCGCTTCAGGACCCCGATCTCGATGACAAAAATGCGCCGAAGCTGGTGCCTTACGACATCAATTCGCCGGAAGCGAAGCTTTATCTGGACAATCTCCAGTCTATAGTGAAAATCACAGTGCAGAAAACAGGTCCGGACGGCAAGCCTGTGACGGCAGCCGGCTCCGGATTCTTTGTCACCGAAGACGGCGAGATTGCCACTGCCAATCACGTTATAGACGGGGCCACATCAATTCGGGTACAGACCCCGTCCGGTTGGGCTTATGAAGCCAGGGTCAAGAAAAGCAGCCCAACGTCAGAGGCCGCCGTACTTGAATTGGTCAATCCGACACCAGGTGAGAAGTTTCGGCCGATTCCCTTGAGAGACACTGCCAGCGATCTGCATGCCAGCGACAAACTGACTGTGATGGGGCATCCCAATGGTGTCAATGACGTCGTCATGAGCACCGGCAATTTCGTCAGTCGCGAAAGGAGTGCCGGTAGTGGCTTTACGCTGGCCAATTTGAACCCGAATACCATGTTCCTTCATGCCGATGCCCGCATTCAAGGCGGCAACAGCGGCGGACCGATTCTGGATAGTGAAGGGCGCGCGGTTGGCATCACCAACTTCAAACATGACGACAAAACAGGAGAATTCCTCGGCATCGATGAAGTTCGCTCGCTTGTCACGGATCCTAAAAATGGCCAGCTCAGCGATCAGAGAAGTTATTTTGTACCGCGCACCTTGCAGTTAGATTCCGATTCGGGCTGGAAAGGCTGGGAAACCTTTATGAGCGGCGCCAATGCCGCCAATGCCTATGTGGGCAGGCGCTACAACAATCAAAATATAAGCAACGCAGCCAGAGGATTAGCTTCAGTTGTGGTTGGCGGCGTGGCGGTTAGCAATATGCCTAAGGACTATAGAGCCTTCCGGTCGGCACTTGAGTTTGGCTCTAATGCCGAGAAGGTGAGCGCCGGCATAGACCTGGGCGGAGATGTGCTCATGGCTGGAGGTTCGCTGGCAGCCATCCTCTCCAAGCGTTATGCCGTGGTCGGCACCACCATATCGACAATCGGAGCCGGCTCGAGATTTACCAACGCACTTTTCGGCGACCGCAGATTTCACTAGCCGCGCATCTAAGTAGCGGGCGCGTTGCACGCGCCTTTTTTAATTGCCGGGTGCAACCCGGCGGCTACAGGATTATTGCCGGCGGCTACATCCTTTCTATGCAAAGCGGAAAGCTCGTTGGTGAATATACGAAGCCATTCGTAATTTCACCGCTGACAGGTCCTTGGCAAGCAATTAAGCTGACAGTATCCCGATCACATTCATATCCCCAGAGGTTCACTTATGGTTAGAAGTGCGGCTCTTGATGCACCAGCTGCAACAGCAGCAGCAACGGAAGAATCACCGTTCGTACGCGCTGGTTTTAATCCGGAAGAAATGTTCCAAAAGACTCAAGTGAAGTTCGACGGCGACAAGGTCTTGGTTCAGGCTCAAGCTCCCAGCGAGCAAGCTTTGAAGGAGCAACAAACACCTGCTCAAAAATTGATGACTGAAACACTTAACGCCGCAGAAAAGGAATTGGCGGCCAGAAAAGCAAAAAATGGCAGTATTGGCGAGGCTGATCTGAAAGAAATCATGCCGAAATATTTCCCGAAAATGAAGGAAGCAGTTGCACTTGCCGATACTCAGGCGGCGGCAGGAAGAAAGACCGCGGCAGAAGAATACTTGCGCGTTAAGCCCGATCTGGAAAAGTTTGCCACCGATTTTCCTAAAGCAATGGAGCGTTTTGGCAAGGCATCAGATGCGGTGCCGGAAGCAGAGGGAGAAAAGGTTGGAGCGATGCTCACCGAATTGAACGGCGAAAAGACAAGCGCCGCACGAAAAGCGGAAATCAGAAAGGATTTGTCGAAGTATCCCGACCTGGCAGAATCTTCTGAAGCGCTCATGAAAATGTCCAATATTGCGGAAGCAAAATTCGGCAAAATGTATCAAGGCATCACCGACATGCAAACTGGACTGACTCAGGGACTGGCTTACCGTGGTTTTTATGCCGAGTCTCTCAAGCAATCCGGCGGCGATCCTAAAGAACTTGACAGAGTAACCAAAGAAGCTCAAGCGGTAGCTCAACTTTATGTTAGAGCGATGCAAGCGCCGCAACTGCTTTTCATGCCTCCCGAAGACTTGCAACCGAGAAAGCCGCTTCCGCCCGTAATTAAGGCATAGCGGACTAGAAACCCTCGACAGCACAATTTATACCTTTTGATCTTTCTGGATTTACCGTGGGGACGGAACAGGCGCGCTCGCAAGGGCGCGTCTGATATTTGGTAGGTTTTTTGCTCAATCCTTTGCCCCAATAGCGTAAACTGGCGACACTTCGAAGGTGTTTGGGTGCAATGCGATGAGCACTTGGCGGAACAAGCAATCGATTGTATGGCAAGGGGCAATCCTGGTTTTAGTTCCAATTTCGTTGGGTCTAATCACCCTGTCTACGCTCGCTTACTTGCTTTATCAAGCGGAATTGGAAACCAAATGGGAGTCTCAGCAAAAAACCATCAGCTCTCTGACAAGCAAACTCTCCTCATCAATCCTGGATGGTTTCTTAGCAATTTCTTGCTATGTGTACTTCAAGGACAGGTCTTTTCTCCGCAGATACGATCAGGTTGCCGAAGAAGCAAGGCAGGCGCAATCTAAATTAGCGCAACTGGTAAAAGATCAGCCTGAGCAGCTTGAGACTCTCAGGCATGTTTCTGAGCTGCACGAGAAAGCGGTTGAAGCCGGAAAAGTAATTTGCGCTCTCATGCAAAGAGGGCTTACATCCGATTCGTTTTTCCTGCAGGGGTCTAAGACTCGCCAGATGCAAGCACTAATTACTGAGCATCAAAGCAATATCAATAAGTTTAGAAAAAGGGAAAGCCAATACTCGCATCCGCACTCAACAGATTCATTGTTATGGAGAAAAAGAGTCGAGAACCTCATACTATTGGCTGCGGCGGCCAATGTTTTTTTGAGCATAGCCCTGGCCATATTCTACTCACTGAATATCAGGCGGCGTCTGGACTTTCTAAGAGAGAATGCCGACCGCTTGGCGAAGAATGCTCAACTACTGCCGGCTTTATCCGGACGCGATGAAATTGCCAGGCTTGATATTGCTTTTCGTTTGATGGCCAAGACTTTGAAGGAGATGGCTTTGAAGGAAGCCGCCCTGGTAGATAATGCCCGCGATGTAATCTGTTCTGTCAATGGCGCGCGGCAATTCACGATGGTGAGCGCCGGTGCAAAAAAACTGTGGGGGTACTTGCCGGAAGAACTGGTCGGCAAATCAATTGACTCGATTGTTCAAGAGCAGTCTCACGCTTCTGTTTTGCCCGGCGAGCATAAGGAAATGTCTGAACTGCCTGCTTCCTTTGAAAATAAATTGAGGCATAAGGATGGATCGATTGTGAACATGCTCTGGTCAGCGCGCTGGTCACAAGCAGAAAAATCTTATTTTTGTGTTGTTCATGATATTACTGCCAGGAAGAAAGCGGAGGATCTGCTGCGCGAGAGCGAATCTCGTTTGCGCACCATCATCGAAAGCATGCCAGTGGCTCTGGTGATTGCCTCGGCTGAAGATGGTCGTATCACAGCTACCAATCAAACTACTCTGAATTTGCTTGAGTATCCAGCCCTGGAGCAAGTCGTAGGATCCTCTCTGAGCAAATTGATTCCTGCATATGAAGAAGACAGCGAAGATCCGCTCAAAATGCTGGAAATGATTTCGTTGTTTCCAGTAGGACGTCTCAAGGCAGCCAAAGCCGGCGGCGGCGAAGTACCTGTGCAGATCTCCTTGAAACATTTTTTCTACCAGGGTGCTCCATTTCTGCTGGTCACTATGCTCGACATGACTGAACGCTATAAGGCGGAAGTCTTGACGCAGGAGTTCGTAAGCATGATCAGAAATGATCTCAAAGAGCCACTTTTATACGTCCAGTCAGTGCTTTCTATATTTGCCGGTGCTGACGAAAAAAGGTTCACTGAAAGAGGCATGCTTCTGGTCAAGCGCTCCGAGCTCGAGGCCGAGCGCCTTTTGTCCTTAGTGACTGAATTGCTCAACGCTGAGCAGCCATTGTCTTCATTGCCTCCCACTCTCGATGCGAAATTGAATTCTCTGGAGACCATCGTCGGCAGATCGATAGAATCGGTGAGATTGCTGGCCGATAAATGCAATGTTTCCATAGTCGATAGCACAGAATCATGTTTGATCGAAAGCGATCAGGACAGGTTGATTCAAGTTCTGGTCAATCTTCTTGCTAATGCCATAAAATTCTCGCCGCCTGAAAGCACAATTACAATCACAAGCGCGTCCAGCGATCAGTGGATCGAATTGCGCGTCATAGATCAAGGCAGAGGCATACCGGCTTCACACCGGGAAAGCATTTTCAAAAGGTTTGTCCAGGTCGAAGCCTCCGATGCGACAGTAAGGCGCGGCACCGGACTGGGACTTTCTATTTGCCGATCGATTGTGGAAGCTCACCATGGAACAATCGGCGTCGACAGCGAGGAAGGAAAAGGAAGTTCGTTTTGGTTTCGCCTGCCCCGCACCGCGATGGGAGGGTAAGTTCTCTTGCGCTTTAGCATCGGTAAAAAAGGATTGCTCATGGTCGCTGTGCCTCTGGCGTTAAACCTGTTCGTTTTGTCCGGACTTGGATATTTGCTTAATCAAGAGCGTCTGGAAACCCAGAGGGAAGAGAAGGAAACAGCAATCAATCAGCGTGCCGACGATCTGAGACGACTGTCCTTTGCCGCCAGCCATGCGGCATTTCGATATGCATTGAGCGGCAATGATACGCTCTTTTCTCAATACAAGGCATTGAGAAAGCAGATTGACGACAATTACATTAGGCTGCTCAACTTGATATCAGACGATCAGCCGCAAGTAGCATTGCTGCAGCACATTCATCTCATGGAGTCGAGGAGTCTCAAAGTATATGATGCAGCCGCTTCGGCTGCCCGTGAAGGGCGCGATGGTTTTACCATTTTTCGTGAATTGCAGCTGGCTTATGAATTACAGGCTCTTACCAAGCAATTTATTGCAGAAACCGAGAGACTCTTGTCCCTGACCGAAAGCAAGCGCCAATCTGTGGACGCGCACAGAGACTGGCTTTTGACCTTGAAGACTTTCCTTTTTGTAAGCGTGGCCGCAAACATAGGCCTGGGTATTTCTCTGGCGGTTTTCTTTGGTCGCAATTTCGCCGACCGATTGAGATTGATGATTGAAAACACGGTGCTCCTGGCCGGTGATCGGAATTTGAACCCGATGGTGGGCGGCAATGATGAAATTTCATCGCTCGACGCTGCTTATCATGAGATGGCCGCTGTGCTCAAGGAAGCGCGTCGCAAAGAGCGGATTTTCATCGACAATGCTGCCGATATAATCTGCACAATTGATGAAAAACTCAAGTTTGCCGAGGTCAGCCCCGCCTCTGAGCTGGCCTGGGGATACAGTCCTGCGGAGCTGCTG
>CAZHEZ010000125.1:0-8328 GCA_964531315.1 uncultured Candidatus Obscuribacterales bacterium
GCAGTTGCCCCTCCCACATCGATCAAGGATGAATATTCATGGAAAAACTTTTGCACGGTCTGCATAAATTTCAGTCAGAAATCCATCCAGGCAGGAAAGACTTCTTCGAGGGACTGGCGAAGGGGCAAAATCCGGATGCAATTTTCATAACTTGCTCGGATTCCCGCGTCGATCCCTCCCTAATCACCCAGACTCAACCGGGTCAGCTTTTCACTATCCGCAACGCCGGCAATATTGTGCCGGCTGCCGGCAATAGCAGCGGCGAAGAAGCATCCATTGAGTATGGCATCGACGTGCTCAACATCAGAGACATCATCGTATGCGGACATTCGCATTGTGGAGCGATGAAAGGTCTTTTGAATCCGGAGACCCTGTCTGAAATACCATCGGTGGCGAACTGGTTGAAGTATGCAGAAGACACCAGGCGTATTCTCGATGCCAATTACAGAGAGCAGGACTTTGAGTGTGTTTTGAACATCACTGTGCAAGAAAATGTTCTGGTTCAGCTCGAACACGTGCGTTCGCTGCCCTGCGTGATAGATGCGCTGGCAAAAGGAAAAGTTCAGCTGCATGGCTGGACTTATGAGATAGAAACAGGCGTCATCTACGCCTACGATCCCGAAGCAGAGGAATTCACGCCACTTTTGGGACAACAAAGCAACATTTTGGCAAAAAAATAGAAATCGGCTTTTTTCAACAAAAGGCTAGTCAAGCTGGTAAAAGTTACGTGGAAGCTCTGGTTGTTTCAACGGTGGGTTCAACTTGGAGGTTTTATGAGCGAAGACATGGGCGACGGCGTAGGCGAGAGCACGTACGAAAGCACTCGCGTCAACAATGCACCAGCCCTGATAAAAGCGCTGCAGACAAGTGGAGCCCTCACCTTGCAGCAAGAGGCGCAGCTGCAGGTTGCTTTTTCCAAGGCTGGCGACACTCCCCCCGAGGAGACCTTTTCGGGAACAGGAATCTTTACTGCCAAGCAGTCGGCGGGTCTGGCCAAGACTTTGCATTTGATGGACCAAAATCGCATCACGCTGATGGAGGTTGCTACTTGCATGGCTACGATGCTGAGCACTTTCTCGACCTTAGACGAAGCGCTCACGGAGATTGAATTCACTGCCTTGCCCGAAGGACAGGAAGTTTCTGGGTAAGAAATAGTTTGGAAGCACAGGAAATGTGTTTCGAATCACTGGAATAAGCTTGGACGCTCTGGGATAGCTTGGAAGCACCAGTTGGTCTGGCTGTACCTGGGAGGCTTTATGACCGCCAATGCAAGCCTGAGCAATGCTCAAAACCTGATTGACTGTCTGCGCGTGGCAGGAGCGATCACTGAGGAGCAACAAGAGACCTTGAAAAACGCGCTGGCAGAAGCGGGCTCGAAATCGCGAGAACAAATACTTGCAGACTCGGGCTTCTTCTCTCAAAGCCAGCTGACAGCTTTCTCCATACCATTGAAGGTACTGGACGAAGAGAGAACTTCGCCGAATACACTGGCACTCTACCTGATGACGTACTTGCAGGGCGGCAAATCGCTGGAAGCAGCGTTGGATGGGTTGGAATCATTTGCAACTCCGCCAGAACCTCCGGGTCTTTTGCCCATTATTGACGCGCTCTTCGGCGCCAAAGCCATGGATAAATTGCAATTGGAAGACTTGAAAAAACGCATGAAGGCGTCGCCGGGTGTGCCCTGGGATGAGCATTTACTGGCACTCGATATTCTTACGCCGAGACAAATCGAATGTGCAAAACTGGGTCAAAGCTTGATGGAACAGGGAGAAATCTCAAAATCACAATTTGCGGTTTCATGGTTTGACGAAATAACCAATTCGATGAAGTTCGAACAATCACTGCAAACGCGTGGCTGGTGGCAGAAAACGCCTTCATAGCCGGCTGTCTAGCATCAGAGTCCAATTAATATTTACAAGATGCTTTGGCTGTATCATTTCCCGTTTCGGGTATCTCTGTCCGGCGTTTAATCAATCGGGAGAGCCAAAATGTTGTTGCGAAACCTGGTTGCCGAGTTTCTAGGAACCGCCATGCTGCTTGCTACGGTAGTCGGTTCTGGTATTCTCCTGCACAAAATCGATGCAGGCAACGTCGCCGTGACCGTTATCGGTATTGCCTTCGCCACAGGCTGTGTGCTCTATGCATTGATTCAGATGCTTGGATCGCTGTCTGCGCACTTCAATCCGGTCGTCACTCTGGTCAACGCTCTGCAAAGGAATATCCGCTGGATCTCAGTAGCCCCATACATCGCAGCACAGGTGTTGGGCGCAATGGCCGGCGTGATTTTGGCCAACTTGATGTTTGACGGATCCCCAATTTCAATCTCGACGACAGAGCGCCATGGAACAGGACAACTCCTGGGAGAATTTATCGCCACCTTTGGTTTGATCGGCGTCATCTTCGGCACATCGCGCAACAAGCCGGATGCTGTGCCGCAGTCCGTCAGCCTTTACGTTGCCGGCGCGATTCTTTTCACCTCTTCAACTTGCTTCGCCAATCCGGCGGTAACAATCTCAAGAATGCTAACTAGCACTATATGCGGTATCAGACCTACTGATGTTCCCGCCTATATTGGAATTCAATTGATGGGTGGACTGACAGCCCTGCTGTTCTTCAGCTGGCTCTACAATGCCAATGCCAAAGATTCGCAAAGCGCCACGGCGGCACCTGGAGACACAGACCTGCCGAAAACACTTAAGGCCCCCCATGCATTCGTCTTGCCCGACGATTATAATATTCATGAGCAAGAGCGCGAGCTGACAGGCGCGAAATAGCCCTCAGCCCGCCAAACCGGTCAAGGATAAAGTTGAGATGGACAAAACCTCCAAATGGTCTGCCTTAACTAGCGGTCTTACTGCAAAAATAGCGCTTTCGCTTGCCCTCGCGGCGGGCTTTTCTGTGCTTTGCGTGAGCGTTGAAACCATAAACAATAATTGCCAGACCGGCAATAGCGTATGGGCTATGGGTCCAGGTGGAACAGCCGAATTGGACAATGCCAATCGCAGCTATATTGTGGGAGATTTCGAGCGGGGCATTCAATACGTTGATCTGCATTTGAAGAAGCTTCCGAACGACGGCAATGCGCATTATCTAAAAGCCAATTGCTTGATGAAACTGGGAAGGCTGGCGGAAGCATCCAGAGAATACGCACTGGTGACCAAGCTTTCTCCTGGTTCGGTCATTTCAACTTACTCGAAAAATGCACAAAAAAGTATCGAAGCGTTGCCTGCCGGTCAACGAAACTTGGTCACAGCCGGTGCAAATGGTGCTGGCACGGCTTCCGGAAAGGTGCCGCCTGGGACAGTAGAGTTGATCAGATTTCAAGCCGCTCGGGCAAAAGAACACGCACTGGAGTCCGGAACTGCAGCTTCGAAAGATGAGTTGCAGAAAGCAGACTCCCAAGGAAGATCTGAGAAAGAACGGGTGGAACGCCTTTCTCAATCTGGTGGAGCAAGAGCCGATGCGCCGCCTGTTTCCGCAGCAGAATTAGCAGCAATGCGCGAACGCGCGGCCGCCCATGCCGAGTACTTGAAACAAGTTGGAGCAGCAAAGGCCGCCCGTCATGAGCGAGAGGCCCAGGAGAAATCACAGGAACTCGAGCGCCAGGCGGAAGACCTGGAGCGTCAACTTACCGACGAAAACTACAACAAGCATCGCGATATCAAATTGAATCCGGTCGGGACTAACTTGTATGTCCGCAATTACTCGCAAATTGCTCCCACGGTAAAACCAATGAGAGCGCGAGCAGAGAGCCTTTCCGGCTCCGCAACTTCACAGCAGACATCTGCACAGATGCAGTCATCGAATGCATCCGGTTCGATTAACCGAAACGCAATCGGTCAAGGAAACGGCTCCGTCCGTCGCGAAACCAAAGTCAAAGGGGAAGTCCTCCCGTAGCCGGCGCGTTGCACGCGCCTTTTTTTTACGATACCTTGCTGGTGTCGAGCGAAAAAGTGTAAGCTACAGGTATCTCCTGTTTAGAGAGTTCGCAGTCATGTTTTTGATGACGCCTAAAATTGCCCAAGCTTCCTTCGATGCGCGCTGCGCTCGGGCGTCGCTTGGCGTTTTCTCTTTCCAGTACAAAATGTTTCGGCCGGACTTCGCCGTTGATGACGCAGTGCGAGCGTAGCTAGACAGCGGCGCTCGCGTTTCAAAAATTTCAAGTCCAGATGTGGACGCGTTATTGCTGTGCGTTCATGTGGAATGCACAACCATCAACGAGTGCCATTACCAATGGTGCTCACTTTGACGCGCGTTTGCATCGAAAATCAATTGAGGGTAAGACAATGGAAGTTACTTTGAAAAATCTGGTGAAAAACACAACTGCATGTTTTGTTTGTTACAGAGATGGCGACCTCTGGTATCGTGTAGAGATTCCCGAAACTGCAACGGTAGAAACTCCACGCTCCTTTGAGTTTCCAGTTCCAATTGCGGATACAGGCACAGGAATCTTTCCTGCTCAAGTCAAGGCAATCACTCTAATGCGCTGGATTCGCAAACAGATGGATAAGGTCCACAACGGTGAGTGGGGTTAGGTTGCCCGCGGGAATGCCGACCCTGTGCCGGCATTCCCTTTCCTTTATTGAATGAGGTCTGGTTACGAGCAAAGATTAAATACTCTCCCTCTATGGAACTGAAGCACACAGCCTTCGGTCCTAACTTCAAAATAGGTGGAGGAAAACACATGGGTAAAGTGAAAAAGCTAGTCGATTATATCGCCGAGACAATTGAAGCCGAGGCAGATAATATCGCGCAGGGCGTCAAGGAAGTAACAGACAAGATCGCGACGAATACCAAAGATTTAGCAGAAAAGATGACCACAGATAATCTAAAGGACGAGGTCAAGGATTTTGCTGACAACCTGACGGCAGACAATCTCGTGCATGAAGCGAAGAAGATGCGCAAAAGATTGGCACCCAAGCGCCTTGCCGATGATGCAATGAAGCTGGCAAAGGGGGTGACGAAACAATTCACACCGAAGAAGATGCGCGCGACAGCCAGTAAGTTGGCCGCCGCCATGACTCCGGAAGGACAAGAAGAGAGAAATGAAGACCTGAGAAAAGAGTTCGCGCCGGCGAAATCGAAGAAGAGAGCCGCCAGCAAATCGGCAGCCCAGGTCAAGGGTGGCAAAACGGCTAAAAAGTCAGCGGCGAAGTCTGAGAAGGCGAAGTCTAAAGCTAAAACCGCCAAGAAATCTGCGCTAAAATCAACAGCTTCCAAGAAATCAGCTTCTAAGCTGAAAGCAACTAAGAAGCCAGCAGCCTCGAAAGCTGAACCAGCAACAAAGGCAGCCAACAAGAAGGCTAAACCAGTGGCACGCGCCAAGGCCTCAACCAAGACGGCTGCGAAAACCGTTCAGAAAGCAGTCAAAAAAACTGCTTCCGTAGCGAAATCGGCAGCCAAAAAGACAGCAACAGCCGCACGCAGAACCGTGAGCAAGGCAGCTACTCAAGTTAGCCGCGCTACAACAGGTAAGAAGCGCCCGGCAGCTCAAAAGAAAGCTAGTTAGTTTGGGCTCAGAGCTGAACTTGAAGGGTTCTCAGAAATGAGAGCCCTTTTTCTTGGCCGGGCGTCGCATGGCGTCGCCCCTACGGCAGTAGACCTAATGCTTGCAGTTCATGTACCGGTTCATCGAACGAGCACGACCCGATCGAATGCATAAAGTTATGCCGCATATCCTTGACCGCATCGGCAGAAAGCGACAGTCCGCGCCACTTCGCTTCGTCGCCAAAAGAAAATGCCGAGGCGTCGGTCTCGGCAATGATCGCTTCGATGTTTTTCTCCCCCTGCCAGGCAAAGGCAGCTGCCATTAATACATTGAGAAAACCATGCATCACCGCTCGTGGTGCATCAGCTTCATAAGTGAGTGCATACTCGGCACGAATCGGGTGATGCAATCCGGCTGTTGCCTTGAAGGGCAAACGGCGTTCTGCACAAGCCTCGATAAAGGCGGCGACGTCCTTGGGTGAGGGAATCGCTTCCGGTTTCACGCCACCGGTGCGAATTTTGGCGAAGCAACCGGACGCCTTAATAGCATCAAGCTGGTCGAGATTCGCCAATGCCACTTCGCAATACACGGGATTTTTCGCGTCGACCACGCTCTTAGTTTCCAAAGCAGCCGCGCGTCCATTATCTGACTCAGATAAGAGGGAAATCGAGCCATCAAGGGCATTCGGCACATTTTGCAATTCATTGGTTCCGACCACCAACCAATGCAACATCCAGGAAAACTCTCCACCCTGATAGCTGCAGAAATTCGCCACCGTCGTATCAAGAGGAAGCGCTGCCGGTGGGTAGATTCCGGCGTAGTCAATCAGGCGTTCGAGCAGTGCACGTAAGGCTGGAGCGACTTTGGCTGCAGTGGTATTCATTGGTGCTTCTTCGCAACCTCTTTACAGGTGTTCGCGCCGATGATGTTAGCACAAAAGGCCCCGCTGCCTGCGGAGCCTTTTGGTTTAACTAACGATTGGTGTCCCGCGCGTGCAATGATAAATGGTGCGCGTGCAACGCGCGGGCTACGAAAGACCAGCGCGTGCAACGCGCGGGCTACGAAAGACCAGCGCGTGCAACGCGCAGGCTAAAGCGGACTGATCTAAGCCTTAGATGCGCAAGCCTGCATGCTCTTGAAGAACTCATCGCCGCGTTTTTGTATCTCTTCGCCGGTCAGTTCTTCCTTATGAGTGGCCAGGCTCCAGCCTTGTCCAAATGGATCGGTTACCCGAGTATAGCGGTCGCCCCAAAACATGTCCTGCGGCGGCATCAACGCTGTGCAACCGGCATCAACCGCTTTTTGAAACGCTTTATCTACATCTTCCACAAAAACATGCAACGTCGCATGGCAGCCCTTCAAAGTTGAGGGGCTAGCGCCGCAGCTGGCATTATCCATTTCGTCGCATAGGAAAATGGCACTATCGCCAAGCTTCAAACACGAGTGCATGATCTTGCCATCCGGAGAACAAATGCGATGCATTTCTTCGGCGCCGAACGCTCTTTTGTAGAAGTCGACTGCTTTTGCGCAGTCCTTGATGATCATATATGGCGTCACAGTGTGAACGTGGTCTGGTTTCCAATTTTTTGCTTTAGCCATTTTTCTTCTCCTGATGTGATGTGATTTGGGGATCAAACATTGTGCGGCACTGCGCTCACGCGGCGTGAGCGACTATGCGATTGACAAAGCGTGCCGCAATAAATTTCTTATTCGAAGCGGGCGACGAATTTGTCGAGCGATGCTGTCCAGCCCATCGTGTGTCCGTGCAGGCAGTTGGCATCGTTGAGGTTGGCGTGAGTGAGCTTCAGCTCAGTCGAATCGCCTTTGGCGATGAATTCTACAGTCACCAATGTGTCGCTGGCTGGAAATTCTTTGGAAGTATTGTTCCATGTGTAAACGAGCTTTTTATTTGGCTCAATCTTTTGATAAATGCCTGACATGCAGACTTGTTCGCCGTCATTGCAGTGAATATCAAAGCGATACTCACCGCCGACCCGCAAGTCCTGCGTGACTTTGACAGTGGCTGTCTTCATACAACCAATCCACTGGCTCATTTGCTCCGGTTCTGTCCAGCCTTTATAGACCAATTCAACCGGCGCCTTGATGGTTCTTGAGACGCTGAAGGTGAGTACGTCAGCTTTGCTCGTCGTTGTCGTCATTTTGTTTTTCTCCGAACGCTTTTGATGTGATGTATCGTTCAAATGAATCCAATTGATTCGTCCAGAAACGTCTGTAAGCTTCAATCCACTCGTTCGCTTCGGACATTGGCTCTGCACACAATTTGAGGTAATGAACTCTTCCTTGCCTTTCGCGGGTGACAAGCTTGGCACTCTCCAACAGCTTTAAGTGTTTGGAGATGGCTGGAAGCGACATTTGGAAAGGCTCTGCCAATTCCAAAACCGAGCACGCACCCTTGGCGGCAAGATTACCGATGATGGCTCTGCGCGTGGGATCCGACAGAGCAAAGAATGTTCTGTCGAGTTGCTCGGAATAGTGTTTAACCATTGTCTGAGGTCTCTTTCTTCGCAGTCTGTGTTTTCTCAGATACGGTCTTCAGGCTTGCCAGTCCTTTTTCAAATTCCTTGCCGCAGCAAGTATCCATGCTGACGAACACTTGCATTACTTTGCACGGAAAGGGACTATCGCCGTCCATCGCCCAGGTGACTTTGGTCGAATCACCTTCCGGCTGCATCGTAAAGATTGCCTGGTTGGTGCCTTCGAATGGTTTTACGAAATGAAGTTTGATTTCGATTTTTTGAGGCTCAGACGAAATTATTTCCATATCGCCGGTGCCGACATCATCGGTGCCCTCCCACTTATACTTCGCACCTTTACCG
>CAZHEZ010000125.1:8338-23289 GCA_964531315.1 uncultured Candidatus Obscuribacterales bacterium
GCTTTCCGGTCCGCTGTAGGTTCGCTTCATGTTGGGATCGACATTTTCCCAGGGCGACCAGGCTTTCCAATTTCGATAATCATTTATATGAGGATAAATCTGAGCCGGTGGTGCTTTGATCGTCAGCGAACGCTCAACATGGAAACTGTCCGGCTTACTCAAAGCAATTCCGAGAATGACTGCTACACCTGCCAGAATGACGCCCACCACAATGGCAATCGCCTTCTTCATGATTACGCACCTCTCATATTTAACGATACGGTTAAATGTTAGCACGAGCCCCGAATTTTGATCAACCGGAATTCGATTTCAGTAAAATTTCAAAACTCAACCGATATCGGTTGAGTTTTGGTGAAATTGCAAAAGCTTGTCTGATTTAAGTTTCCGGTCGCCCGACCAAATCAGAAAATGTAAACCAGCCCCCTTTGCAACTGCAATTTATGGGGTGCTCAGTTTAAGTCCGATCAGCCCAATGAGGACGCAAAGAGCGCTGGCGATTCTGGCTATGCTGACTGCATCGCCAAGCCAGATAATTCCAACTATAAAGGTACCGATCGCGCCAATACCGGTCCAAACGGCATACGCAGTTCCCAAAGGAACATTCTTCATTGCCAGCGCCAGCAAAAGCATACTCAAAACAATTGCAACCAGCGTGCCAAGCAGCACCCAAGGTTTTGAAAAGCCATCGACCTGTTTCAAACCGACAGCCCAGACAACTTCAAACAAACCAGCTACAAACAAAATCAACCAGGACATACAGCCTCCAAAGGCGGGCCGTCCCGGTCGAGTCACAGGCCAGGTCGTCCTGGCAATTAGTATTCTAGCAAATGTTTGCGGTGTTCGCCTTCGTCAGTATGGCTGCAGGTGAATCTTCTCGATTACATTGGAATTGGCTTCGAAATCAAAGCTTGCTGACTAACAATTCTGTTTCAGCAAGATGGTCGAGACGTTTGCGAATCAACTGATATGGCAAAGATTCTTTCTTCTTCAAATGGTGCTCATAGCTCATGCTGGCCAGAAGCAGTGCGGCGTTTCCAACTACAGACATACTAGTACCAACGGTTCCCACAATCGCTCCACGATAGTACTGGTCGATCTGCTTTCTCGGTTGGAAGGTAAAGTCGTAATATCCATGCGTGCCGAGAATGCCTTGTGTCATCAGCAATCCGCCGATTGGAGGAGCAAGAAATACGGACCCCAATGCGACTTTGCGCAGCGAACGCATTGTTCTTTCCTGACTCTCTAGTTGTTTGACAAAGAGAGAGTTTGATTCCGTATAAAGTGCCAATCGCTGAGTCCCTGGAAGAGAACTGATTAGACTGCCGCTGGCGTCCGATGTAAGAGCGTCGAGTTCTTTTCTTCGGGCGGTAAACTCCGCGGCGTCAAAGTGTGGCTTTTCTCCCAATGCTTTCACGACCGAATGCTGCGCGAATTTGCGCGCCACATATCCTGATGCAGAACAAAGAAATGGCGTCGCCGCTGCTGTCGCACCGCTGACGATAAATAGAATGTTTGCGGGTCCATTGAGTTTGGGTGTATCAACAGCCTTGTAAGCTAATCCAGCGGCAGTCGCGCCTATTGCGTTGTAACCGGCGTTGAGCAAAAAGAAAGAGTTCTGGATAGCTCTGTAAGTATTGGTATCGGAATGAAAGCGATCGTACTCGTTGATGAAAGCACCGCGCATACAGCGCAAAACTTTGCCCTCGGCAACGGCACGGTCATAGGCTGGATTGCTAGAGTTGGCGGCAACAAGAGAATCTCTCTGCCCAAGCAATTGGTCTATCTCGCTTAATTTCCCGGCGACGAACTTATTGGCTGACTTACCATCAAAGCCTTTGCGTTTGAGTTGTATCGCATGCCAGGCATTGCTGCCCAATTCCGCACATGACCCTCCACCGGCAACAATAGAGCCGACCATAGCCGTGATCGTTGCTCCTTTGAGCGCTCTCTTGCTGATTTTTAGCGGATGTCTTCTGCCCAGCCCGAATTGTTTGAGACCAACTACCTCAAAGGCCAATCCCGCTCCAGCGCCGGCTTCCTGACTGGCAAAATAGCGCAGCTTCCTGAATGGAGGCTGCTTGCCTGTTTCCAATCGATAATTGAGGCTATATCTCTCAATTGCAATTCCAGCAAGCAAGATTTTTTTGGTCAGCTGAGTGTAATTGGTGCTGAAATCTGAATCAACCGCGGTCAATCCCTGATCGGAAGACTGTGCATAAGCACAGCTCACAGGCATGAAAAGTTGCAGTTGATTGGCGGCGAGCAAAAGCACACTCGCAAAAGCGAGTGTGCATCGCGTCATCGCGCAGTGGGCTTCCATTAACACGTTTTAGCCTCTGCCCGTCAATTCGATTTATTCATCGAATTCATCTTTTCTAGAAGCATCTTTTTGATGGCTTCCATATTGAAGCTCGCACCTTTTTGCATGGGTGGGAATTCAAGGAAGCTCTGAGCTTCTTTGGCGACTTCTTGTTGTACAAACACAAAGCGCCAGAATTGATAGGCGAACCAATTGTAATAACCAAGCGATCCGGTCTTGCCATTGGAAATTCCTGTGCGCTCAAACGGATCGAGGCGGAGATTGGTCAGGATAGGCCAATCCACCTTTTCCGTGGCGCCCAACCAGCCATTCGGCTGATCGGTGAAGCGGTATTTATAGTCATTGACACGCACAGCACTGAGTGTGCTTTCCGTGAAATAGAAGATTTCATGCCGCTTGGAAGCACCCTTTCCTGTGAGCAAATCCATCTGGTTGTATCCATCCAAATGGACTTTGAAATTAGTGCCGTCTAATTGCTTGCCGGCTTTCAGTTCTTCCACGATGTTTGGATCTCCGGCTGCAGCAACCAATGTCGGAAACCAATCAAGTCCGGAGAAAATACTGTTTTCAACTTTTCCTGAAGGAATTTTTCCGGGCCAGCGCACTAAGCACGGAACACGGAAACCGCCTTCCAAAGCCGTCCCCTTGCCGCCGGCAAACGGTGTTTGCCCGCCGTCCGGCCAAGTGAAGTTTTCGGTACCATTATCAGTGGTGAATACAACGATCGTATTTTCATCCAGTCCGTTTGTCTTTAGATAGCTCATCACCGAACCGACGGTGTCGTCGAGCTGGGCCATGCCGGCTTCTTCCTCGCTCCATCCGTTTTCCGCATTGCGCAGTGATTCGTACTTTTCAGAAAGGTGAGTGACCACGTGCATGCGCGTCGGGTTGAGCCACAAGAAAAATGGCTTACCTTTGCTGCGTGCACCATCCATAAACTTGACTGCATGATCGAGAATTTCGTCGTCTACAGTCTCCATGCGTTTGGGATAGAGCGTGCCTGCATCTTCAATTTTTTGTTTACCAACTTTGCCCCAGCGAGGTTGCACTGTTGCATCATCAGTGTCTGTAGCCCATGAGTGAATCATATTGCGAGGACCGACAGCATCTTTCAAATTCTCAGGATAATTGCGGTGGGCCGGGTCTTCCATGGCATCCAGGTGATACAAGTAGCCGAAGAATTCCTCGAAGCCATGCACCGTAGGCAAGTATTGGTTTAAATCGCCGAGGTGATTCTTGCCGAATTGACCGGTCTTGTAACCCATTGATTTGAGCGCATTTGCGATGGTTACTGCTTGTTCCGGTATGCCAATGGTCGCCCCAGCTTGGCCGACCGTAGTCATTCCGGTACGCACAGGCAACTCGCCTGTAATAAAATTCGCGCGCCCAGCGGTGCAACTCGCTTCTGCATAATAATCTGTAAAGCGAATTCCTTCGGCAGCAAGCTTGTCCAGGTTAGGAGTCTTGCCGGCCATGATTCCCTGGTGGTAAGCACCAATATTGAACCAGCCGATATCATCGCCCATGATAACTACAATATTTGGCTGCTTGGAATCTGCGCAGATTCCTTTTATTGGAACAACGACTGCTGAAACAAGCAGTAGCATTGCCACAAATGACTTAAGACGGTTCAACTTAGATTCCTCCAGCCAGACAGCTATCCTTCCAACTAACAGCCGAAATGCCAAAAAGCGCGCAGCGCGCACTTAGGGGTCCGACCCGGTTGAGGGTGTAGTATAGTCCCTTATCAACCGATCAAGTGAATCCAAGTGGTCCACCCCCCTGCAAAGTATTTTGAAAATCAAGCACTTTCGAGCAAGCATTCTCACGGGCCTGGCATTGCAAGGTTTGATGGTATTGAGCTGGCCCATAATGCAGGCGCAAGGCAGCGACATACATAAAACTAGAGAATCAAAGAATAATTCGAGCGCTGCACAGTCCTCAGCCAATCACAGAAAAGCCGCACCAAAAGACATGGTTTGGATTCCGGGCGGTGAATTCACAATGGGATTCAACGATCAGGGAAAAAATGTCTGCGGATCGCCAAATGGAATGCCCGATGCTATCCCGCGGCACAAGGTATCTGTAGATGGCTTTTTCATGGACCGCACAGAAATAACCAACGAACAGTTCGAGCGTTTTGTCAAAGAGACGCGCTACGTTACAGTCGCAGAGCGCAAGCCTACTAAAGAGGAATTTCCCACCGCTCCAGAGAAAAATCTGGTGGCCGGATCGATTGTTTACACACCAACCCAGCATCCTGTTTCACTCAGAAATCATTATCAATGGTGGAATTTTGTTCATGGTGCTGATTGGCGCCATCCAACCGGACCAGACAGCAATCTCAAAGGAAAGCAAAAATATCCGGTTGTGCAAGTAGCATATGAAGATTGCGAGGCTTATGCAAAATGGGCAGGCAAGCGCTTGCCCACGGAAGCCGAATGGGAAGCCGCCGCCCGCGGTGGCAGCAGCGACAACTTGTATCCATGGGGCAACGAGTTGAAACCCGGAGGCAAGTGGCAGGCAAATATCTTCCAGGGCAAATTTCCAGTGGCTGGAAGAGATACCGGTGAAGATGGATTTGCCGGCATCGCACCGGTAGCGCAATATCCTCCAAACAAATATGGTCTCTATGATATGTCAGGTAATGTATGGGAATGGGTGAGCGATTGGTATCGCCCGGACTATTATGCGACTTTGGCTGCGCACGCAGGAGTAGCGCGCAATCCGCAAGGTCCAGCGTCAAGCCTTGACCCGAGTGAGCCCGGTCAGAAAAAACGCGTCCAGCGCGGCGGCTCATTTCTTTGCACAGATCAATACTGCACGCGGTATATGGTCGGCTCCCGCGGCAAAGGTGAAATTCGCACAGGCACAAACCATGTTGGATTCCGCTGCGTGAAAAATTGAGTGAGTGGCTGCAAAATCAAATTTCAACTATCAACAGCTTGCAGGGAAAAACTGTTAAAGGCTGGGTTGGAATTGAGATGGCTCTGAGAGAAACGGATGACGGCATACCGGAATTCAGACATGCGACCGTCGACTACTTTCAAATGACCAGGCTTGATTCAGAACTCGACAATGAACCGACAGCGCGTTTTGTAACCAGTCAGGATAATGACTTGTTTGGAATAGTCCGCTTTGACGAACTTGCGGATGTTCCTGTTCACAATGAAGAAGATCGATCGGGATTTTTTTGCACGCGTAAAGTTTTCGAATTACCCACCGGAAAAATCAAAGAGGTGAGGGTCGTTGTCGAAAGCCAGGTGATTTCCGAAGTGCACATTACGATGGACGCGGACCGCATCAGCCTTTTCGCCGGAGAGGTCTACGAAGATCACGATCTGAAGTACACGGTAAGATTCCTAGACGAATGTGTTCTTGTTCAAGTCAATGGAGCACGACCGGAAAACATGTCGTTTGCCCCAGGTGTTTAGGGAAATCAGATGTCTGTTATGGCGCCAGCCCTGATATACCGGCCAGTGAACTGAGAAGAAGATAGAATAGTTGCAGACCGCACAGATCCGTTGTAAAGACTTTCAAACCAATGCAGCCGAAGGACAACCAGAGCTTGCGAGTACTCCATGCAAAATGGATTCTCGAAGAAATTCCGACAGATGGTGTTCCTGACATTTGCCAGCAGCTGATAGCCGATGGACTTGACAGTCCATCATTGCGATATTTAGCCGGGCTTATGAAGGTCGAACTTTATCAAGTGCCCGGTCTAATGACGCGCATGTTTTCCGAGTTCAAGATGGAAGAATGCTCGAAAATCGAAGCTGCATGGTTTTTGGTGAAAGACTTTGCAGCGCAAGTTCAATCCGGTCGAATGGGGGCGTATGAAGGCTCATACCGAATCGGACAAATTGGAAATGACTGCGCTCCGATTTTCCCTTATGTCAGAACATTCGTCGGCGCATCAGCCGAATGGGACGAATACCCGGAGCACTCACAAGAATTAGAATCCAAAATTCGCACCGCAGCTGCAGCGCTAGTGCTCATGCCTGCACCGCCGGCACCCGGGAAAGGATCTGAAGTCGATCGCCTTGTGAAAATCGCGAACAACCAGCGCGTTCAAGGTCTGAAGTACGATAAAACGGAAGCAGCCAACACGCTAACCAAGGCAATTCCAGCCGGTCATGTCATGAATGGTGCAAACGATCGCACCTGGATTGCCATAGGCTCGCAGCATGATATGTTGATCGCAATTTTGCATGTCGGTCTGCCGTTTGCGATAGTCAGATGGGAGTTTGAAAAATTCATCCAACAGCCAGCCACCAGGCTTGGATTGCTCATCACAAACGTACCAAGCGCAGACATGGCGGTTTTGTCGCTGACAGGTGAAACCATCAATTTATTGGCAGGCAGAAATGTTGAACTGCCATCACCTTTGCCCTGGCTTTCGGTGGACGATCTGCTCAGGCTTACTTAAATTTATTCCTTCAGCTTCCACATCTCCTCATGTGCATCGCGGACTCTCTCAGACAGCGATGCGAATTTATCTGTTTCTCTGCGCGCCTTGAGGAAGTTATCGAGCCTATCGAGTTTGGTATCCAGTGCAATCGGCGTATAACGAGTATGATCGGGCACAATAAATATCTTTGGTCCTCGTCCGCCGCGATATGAGCGAACAAAGCGAGCATCGTTTTTTGTATCAACTATGTAGTCGACGTGCTCCTTTCCAGCATCGGCCCAACCCTTTCGCCCAAACAAAAACCCCACTCCGGCTGCTGAAAGCACATCCGCCCCAAATTTTGTCATGCCTTCTATCGCGCCATCATGATGAGCAACGGCATAGTCGTTGTGGTTTTTACTGAACATCCAGTGATCCAGCGCGGTCACACCGGTTGCAGCAAGCATCGCGGGAATTGCCGCCCGACCAAAAGGCTCGTAATCAGCAAGTCGGCCCGCCCAGTATCCCAGCGCCCCTGTCGCCACCGCCCGTCTCGCCTGCCCTTGCCAGTCAGTGAGGGACTCGGCTACTCCATCCTGCATTTGTTGTAATGCAGATTTCGACTGAGAATCACTCCCCATCACATCTGAAAAGGAAATACTGGAAGGATTTTCGCGTTGTACTTGTACTGTATCCGCGGGTTGTTGAATGTCTCTGGCCATGGTTTTGTCCTAAGGTCGGCCCGGTTGGGCTGCGGTTGTTTTGAGCCTGATCGTATTGGCGACATTCGACTAACTTGTGACTAAATCTTCCCAACCATGGGAGAAACCGCATGCTTAAGTCTTGCACAGCGATTTAATCTTCCCCTTTTTTGCCAGCAGTCATAATTAAGCCTCGCCAGAAATATTCCAATGGATGCACTCATGCCGGTCCTTCGCCCGCCGAATTTCAAGCCCCCAGTCGAACACTTGTTCAAGCTAGTCGAAAGTGAACTTTCGCCTGAGGAGTTTAAGGCTGCCTGCATGCAATTCAGCCACTTCGATTCCGACACTATTGAAGATTCCCTTTGGGAATTCTATTTTCACAAAGATCTCGATGCGGAGCTGCAGGTCTCATTACTTTGCGAACCTACAAACAAAAAAAACAACTCTAAGAAAACAAAACCCAAGCCGATTGCCGTAGTTTGCGCCATCCTCCCTTTTTGCTGGTGGGACAATGGTGAAACATCGGATCAATTCACAGAAGACACCTATAGTGCAGAACTTGCCGAGTTTGACCTGGTCTACGCCCAAGCATTGCAAGCAACCAAAGACGTGCTTGGGCAGCCAGGATACGAAGGCAGCGATCGAATTGCTCCCTTCAATAAGCATACAATTTGGCGTGGAAAAGCGGGATTGCTGATTCTGCAGCAAAGCAGAAATGATCCTTCGCCCGGTTACATCATCAACTACTGGATTCAGCCCTGGAATAAAGACGAATTGCAACCAAGCGATCCGTTCATTGAATGGTTGGAGAATGAAGCCCTCACTCCGCCCGGCGTACCACTGCCGGGTAGCTGGGCGCTTTGTGATCCCGGAATGGAAAATGAATTGAATAAAGAACTGGCATTCAATTTTTTCCATCCGCTCAAGGGCATCCGAGCAATTTCGGTGGCACGATCTGCTGCCACCGACGACGTACTCTTTGAAATATTCGGCCACAAGCATAAATTCGCGATGGTACATCTGACCTGGACGCGCGAATGGAATCCGAATTGGCCGGAAACGTCCTTTTATGATTCATGGAAGGAATGGGCTCAGAGCGTGAAACGGTATTCCGAGGACTGAGAATTCGCCCCGAAAGCATTGCCGGACAATACTTTCACAATACTTAAGCAGTTGCTTGACTATTTTTCCGACCCTATCCTATACTTAAGCAATCACTTAACTGATACATCCGAGGGGTCCAATGGCAAATCAAACTCAAAATCGTTCCGTTGTTCATGACACCTTTGTTCTTGAACGCACTTACCCACAATCGCCAGAAAAAGTTTTTTCCGCATTTTCCGATCCGAAGAAAAAACGCCGTTGGATGGGCGGAGACGATGAAGGCTTCGTAGTCGAATCATTTGATATGGATTTCCAAGTCGATCACTACGAAACATGGCAATTCAGCTTCAAAGGTGGAGAGAAAATCAAAACTGAAATTCGCTATCAGGACATTGTCGAAAACAATCGCATCGTTGTTGTCTACACCATGACTTTCGGTGATAAGCGTGTTTCCTCTTCGCAGATCACAACCGAATTGATTCCCACCAAAGATGGGACAAAACTGATCCACACCGAGCAAGGTGTGTTTTTCGACAGTGTGGATCAAGCCGAAGGACGCAAAGTCGGAACAAAAGAACTGCTTGAAGCTTTGGCGAAAGAATTGGAACAGCATTGAGGTTCAACGGCTGCAAACTGTCCATCTGCAAAGTCGTAGGATTTCAAAACTTCAAACGGCAAATCTTCATTGTAATAACATCTTTCTGCCGCAATTTCGAGTATGCTTTTTCAAGCAGGTGAAAGGAGCATTAACTAATGAGCGACTATTGGCTGCGCCACTTGATGGCAGCGTATATTGCGTCGGAAGAGATAAAAGGTCATTCCATGCGGTCGGAAGACAGCGCCGCAGCCGATGAAAGAATACGCAGACAGTTTACGCCGATTGTTGAAAACTCCTATGCCATTGTCGATCTCATGATCGAAGTCGGCGACCGGCGTCTTTCGACGGGTCAATGACTGGGCAGCGCGTCTATTTCAGCGATATCCCCTGGGCGGCAGACCTGACCGGCATTGCTGTCCAAAAGATTCCTGCAGCATTAATTGTTTGTTTGGTACTTTCCACACAAAATTTCGCCCTTGCTGAAGACCCGAAGAAGGAAGTTACCGTCTCAACTCAGTATTTTCAGAGGCTGGCTGAGCAACTTAGGAAAAACTGGAAGACATCATCGAAATTTGACGACACCGTGGTCATCGACTTCGTTGTGGATTCCCAGGGCAACATCACGAAAGTGAAGGCCAAGCCCAAGGCACCGGAAGAATCTCGTCAGGCTGGTGAAGAATTGATCAAGAGTCTGGCCAAGGTAGAAGCACCTTATCCAGTCATGAGACCACCTATAGGGCTGTCAGCCAATTTGAACAATCAAGTTGAGAAAATTTCGGTTGCCTACTGCGATCCGGACTTCGGACCGTACATGTCTAGCATTGTAAGAGCTCTGGCAAAGACCTGGTCCGCTCCTCCGGGCTACGAAACACATCTGCCGATAGTCACGTTCAAGATTGCCCGCGATGGCAAAGCAAGCGAGATCAAATTGTCTAAAACTTGCGGAGATCCAGTCGCAGACGAGGCAGCCTTAAAGGCGGTGCGGGAAGCCACACCTTTTAACGCCACACCGATCGGAAGTCCGGAATTCGTCGATATTGAGTTCGGTTTCGACTACCGACAGCTCCTGAATTGGCGCCGTTAACTTCGTCGTTTCTAACTCAACTCACAAATAATCAGGTGCTATGATTCCATCTCCCAGACCATGGAGGCATGTATCTTGGCGCGCAAGAAAAACATTTCCAAGTTTTATTTCTTCTCGAAATCATCTAAACAATTGTTCCTCGCCGCTGTAGGCGTCGTGCTGCCAGCGCTGCCGGCTCTTTCACAAGAAATCGGCTCGCGGGTAATGTGTGCGCCGATTCCATCGGAAGACCGCTGGTTTGCCGGCACAGTTTTGAAGAAAGAACGCGACAGTGTGGTCGTGCGCCTGGATCTGCGAGCCGATCATATTGACGGTGAGGTCTACAACATTCAGCTTGCGCGAATCAAACCAGGATCGGGGAAAAGACCTGCCAGTTGGGCGACGATGCCCGATCGCACAAGAATGAGTTACGGAATTCCAGCGGCATCCGAGCTTGAAAAACTAGTAGCCGGAGACGGACTTACAGCTAGCGCTGGTACTACATCTGGTTCGACTGTCAATTCGGGTGGCACTGCATATGGAGGCGCAGGCGGAGCCACAAATCAAATGGGGAACGCCCGTTCTAGTCAAACGAACGCCTCATCGAATCAAGTTGCAGGCAAAGGTTCACCGCCAAATGGCTTGTACAAATGCAACAAGATATCCGGGTCTTCCTACATTTAC
Source organism: uncultured Candidatus Obscuribacterales bacterium (assembly GCA_964531315.1). Classification (GTDB taxonomy): domain Bacteria; phylum Cyanobacteriota; class Vampirovibrionia; order Obscuribacterales; family Obscuribacteraceae; genus QKMZ01. The sequence continues at coordinate 19,202 of CAZHEZ010000125.1, forward strand.
ATCGGCAGCGTCGAAATCAAGGGCAATACTTACCGCGGCTTCGCGTCCGAAGGAGCTTTTCATCCCTATGCTGTTGACGGCTCCGGCGGCATCACCTGGACGGCTGGCCTGGCCGGTTTGCCGGATGGATGGCGACTGCAAAAAGCGAACTACGAAGGTCTCGATTACGCCGGACGCCCCTGCATAAAAATCCACTATGTCAGCCCGCGCGACGCATACGAAGTCGTCGATGCAATCAGAGAATGATTGAACGCGTTCTATTGATGCAATCTGCGTGACTACTGCCCGATCACCGGCGGTGTTTCACCCATAAGTGAATTTCGATATCAGTAACGGTATTGGGTGTGGCAACGGCGTCTTTGGAGTCCACGCTGATGGAAACATTTTTGTACTCTTCGGACGTCACGTTATTTTTGAAATCGACAAAGCCAAAAACCTGTTTTCCATCTTTGAATTTCCTGGGCTGCTTTTCGACCGGAGTTTTTTCATCCAACGCCCAATTCGTGTGATGAGCCATTTCGGCTTCGTAGAATTCGAGAACCTTCTCAGGCGCAGCTATCGCCTGAAGCTTGATTTCTTTCCATTCCCAGACGTTTGCGGGCTTATCGGTTGCTTCGATGATCTCTGCACCGGGAAAGCAAGGAACCGGACAGTTGTACGGCAGTGCCGGCCCGTCCTGGGGAGCGGCTGACGACGCCTGAGGCTTTGCTTTAACAGGCGGAAGGCCTAGCGCTTGACGAGAATGCGAGGCGGCAAGCGAGTCCGGAAACTTGGCGACGATTTGCTTGTAGATATGCTCGGATTTTGTGCGGTCTCCGAGGCGCTGTGCAGTTATAGCGTAATAGTACAAAAGATTTGGGTCGCTTTGAATTTGAGGCCACGCCTTCTCAAAGGAGGCCAGCGCCTCTTTGTAGTGCGCGGAATTGTAGAAAGCGACACCATCCTGGGCGGGACCCGCGTCGGCGGTTGGAGCAAAAACGGCAATCAAAAAACCCGCCAGAATGGCATTGGTGCGCAACCGATGTAATGACATGTAGCTATTTCCTCGCAGCACTTTTCTCAATTATCTTTCCCCATATTCAAAAAGCTCAAAAGCAGATCGAAAACTGTACATAAATGCGTCGTATTTTGGAGTATGCTTCCTCTTAGCATTATGGCCAATCTTTTTAGCTAAAGAGAGAGAGTAGGGAGAACAGATGGATATGGATGTATATTCAATGCGCCACATTATGGCAGCAATCATCGTAGCAGAAGAGTTGAAGGTGCCCAATATGAGACAGGGCGATGCCTGGATGAGCGATGACAGGATGCGCAAGCAATTCACGGCACTTGTTGAAAACACCTATTGCATAGCCGAGCTGATGATTGAGATTGGCGATCGACGAATTATGAACCCTCACAAGTACGAAGGTTAGCAAAGAGCCAATGGCACTGCGAAGCCTGAAGCTAGCCGTCATTCTTTTACTGTTTACATCCACTGCGCTGGTAATTCCAGCCTTTGCCGACGACGCGGAATCGCAACTGCAGACCGCAAAGAAGCTTCTGGACGAAGTCATTGCCTCCGACGACAGACAGAAATTAGACCAGGCCGCGACAATTCTTGAGGCCCAGCTGCAAAAACCGGGCTTCGATCCATCGACAATTACGGTACAGATTCAGAACACCGCACAGTCTTATCAAATCATCGATCAGCCGAAGCAGTCATTGGATTGGTGGCAAAAACTGATCAAAGTGGAACCGGATAACTGGCGGGCATGGGCAAAAGTGGTGCAATGTGCGCAAGCGCTCAATGATTTGAAAGAGCGCGATATGGCCCGCGATAAAGTTTTGGACTTGAACAAGTTGGGTAAAGTCGATCAAAAAATGTTTTGCCGTGAGCAGTTCTCCAGCGGCGACAAGAAAATAATGGCATTCGAATTTTTCAAACCTGATACCGAATTTGGTATCGAATTCGCCTTACACGTTTCCACAAAGAACACACTTGATTCTCAGCTCAGGCGGTATACGCTCGGAGAATCCACCACAGACACGCAAGTGGCCAGAGAGCTTAAAGAAATCGGGCCCAATGATCACATGTATTCGGTCGATGGCTTCGACAAAAGAGGTCAGTGGCTTTTGACGATGACGACTAAGAAGCCTACTTACGAAGAACTACGTGCGATGGTTATAACTGATCTTGATAAACAACGGCCAGACTCTCAGCCTGAGAATCACACAAAATAGCCGCTAGAGTACAAATAGGCTGCTGCTGTCGGAATTCAATCGTTCATCGCATTTCTCTGGATTTTCCTACCTGCCTTGTCCTAAATGGCAGCGCAATACGAAATCTCCGCTATAAACAAATTGGATACAACTCTTCGGTAAAGTCGGTCTCACGTTACTGCCAGGGCGCTGGCGAGCAAAATGGAGATTCGACAATGAGCATAGATGTTGCCCAAACGGCTAAGGACTTCGAGCAGCACGCACAAGCGGGAAAACTCCCAGAACTTCTATCTCGGGACCTGCACAACCTGAATGATGCCGACAGGCTGGCGGTTGCAAAACAAATCGAATGGGACATGAGACAACATCAGGATCCGTCCCTGCCGAAGGTTGAATTCTATGACACAGGCGACTTGAAATCAGTCGAAACGCACGAAAAGACGAACTCAGGCGAGTATTCTGAACATACTGAGTTAGACAAAAACACAGGCAAAGTCAGGTCGGAACTCAACACAAGTAATACCAGCACCTCCTATGAATCCGTCGGGCGGGCGGAGCTGACAGAAAGAGACGCTGACGGACATATAACTCACAAGTTCTCCGTATTGACAGAGGCCCGCGGTACATCAGTAAAAGTCACAACTGATGATGATAAATGGGCATACGATGCCAAAACCGGCAAGAAAGTATCCCATGATGAAACTACATCCTGGGGCAAGAAAGTGCACGAAGAATACGATGGACAGACAGGAAATGAAAAGTTCGAAGACATAACAAGCCCGAAAGGCAGCGTGCACAGAACCTATGATTCCGCCAATGGCAAGCTTAGACAAGAAGACATCGTCAATGAAGATAAGACGACTGAAACACTCAAGTACAACTCAAACGGAGACAAGCTGTCCAGAGAAAAGCGCTACGGCACAAACGGCAGCGAAGGAACACGCATCTGGAATTACAGTCCTCTGACTGGAGATGCGGTCTACACCGAATGGCGCGACCCCAGTGGCCGAGTAGAGAAAATGAACATAGACAAGAACGGGAAGTACACGCGCATTGAAGACTAGTGCTCAAATCATGGACTGGCACTCAAATCAAGGAACAGTTTCCATAGATCAGATTTAGGGAAGAAAAGGCGATTAAGCGGAAAACTCGCAGGATAACTCCTGTCTCAAGTTTTCCGCTTTTTCCTTATCTCTAGATATCGTCAATTGATTCTTGCCCTTTTTAGAAACGATGTCTCTCAATTCCTTGATGTTGACCGCATCAATCTCGTCGTGCCTGGCATAAAATCGGTCGATTTCGTCAGATGTTTCGCTATCTAAGAGCGCTTCGATAATGAAATCGTCATAGACATTCAAGTAACAGTTGTTGCCGTAATGGGGAGATGCGCAAATCTTGTATTGATGGCGCCAGTTTGCGAAAGCCTTTTCCAATGTCGCTTTATTGAGCGGTGCATTGGACCCGCAAGCAACCAGCATCGTAATGCCCTGGTCGTGAAGCATAGAGAATAGATCGTGTTCGGTTCTGCTGCGCACGATGAAAAACCAAGAATGCGGATTATAAAATACAACGGGATGCTCATGATGGTGGCGCGCCAGCAAACTGGCCAGATCACCCCAGAGTCTGTCCATATGGAAAGGATTTCCAAATTTGTAGGAGATGCTGTCACCATCGGCAAGATTGAGAACGTCCTTGTATTCAAAAGCGAGACTATCGTACAACTCTCTGCCCCGCCGCACTTTGTACGATTCAAGCGAGAAATGATCGGGTGAAATATTCGGCCATTTTTTGAACAGCTCTTCCTCACGAAAACCCGGGTGCAATTCCTGGGCATACTCATCGATAAACTTGGCTATTTCGATGGGCGGCAACCAATAGCTCATATC
>CAZHEZ010000126.1:0-23069 GCA_964531315.1 uncultured Candidatus Obscuribacterales bacterium
TCTTTTTTGGTCTCTTCCATCATCTGCCTTGAAAAACGTCGATGGTGATTAGTCTATAACATTGCTTGACCGATATTGCTGGAGCCGTACAGGCTGGCAATGGACAATCGGTCCTTAGAAACTTTTAGCCGCCGCAGGGGTTGCATCTGCGGCGGCTTATTCTGTTTAAAAGTTTTTTGCGCTATCTCTTGGTTATGACTGCCACTGTCGGTAGTTGCGTCGTCTTCCTAGAATGGAGCCATTTTGCGAAGTCTCAAGAGAGTCGGGCGTTTCGGACTTTTCAGACCATTCAAAAGGATGCCTAAGAGAGAGTCGGAACGTATGGCTCGTTTACTTCCATCGTGCTTACTGCCAGGTGGGCTGCGCCTTGCTGTCTTCTGAAATTATCCAGATAACGGCGGAGAGCTTCTCTTATCAGATCTGAACGGGTGCGATGTTCGTGTTGAGCAATGAAGTCAACTTGTTCCAACATTGCAGGTGGTAGGGCAATCAGTACTTTTTTGGGCATTTGCAGTTCCTCGCAGAGACAAAAGTGGACGCCGGGACCATGTTTGACCGCTATCATCAATGGACCCTATACACGGTTCTTAATGTATGGTAACCGCGCTTCGCATTGGTGGGGGATTCATCAACCACCCTCGATGAGTATCAACTTTACACACCAAAACGAATATCGTAAAGGTCTGAAAGGGGCATAAATACGCAATTTGCCTTCAATGCAGCTTAAGTGTTTTTCTGAAAGTCTGAAAGCCTGACACAACAAGACTCCTTCGCTGAAGCCCTGTTTTCATGCGGGTTTTGTATAGACAAAAAGATGCCCTTCAGACATATCTTCCCTCTTGCCAGATGAATAACCTCCGTGTTAGCGACTTGCCGGAGCATCAGCCTGAAAACAGCTATTAGACCGGCTTTGGATATGCGGCAGTCACTCTTTCAGATTGCTATTTGATCATGTTGAATAGAAACAGCCTGTGATGCGGGTTTAAAGCATATCGATCGGGTGCATGACCAGCCCGACGCATACGCCAGATTCCGTAGGTGCGGTTTTCTGGCAAGTCTGGGTAAACTGCCCTTTTCATGCCGGTCGACAAATGGTCTCAAAGTGGTGGCGTCTTGAAAAGCAGCAACCGCAAGGGAGCATCTTTCGTTTTTATGCATAATTTCTCTACGCCTCTGCTGTTAAGTCGATGGCGGTTCATTAGCCGGATGACACAGTTGAAAAATGGCTTAGGCAGCCGGTCGACACCAAAGCGATCGGTCTGATTCATGTATGCTGCGCAGGCAAGCACTCTCAAAACAATCGACACCGAATGTGATACCACACGGTTGCCCTCGTTGGTTAACTGCTGGCAGGTGGAAGAGTTTTCTACAGGCGCAGGTTTTGCATCGATGCTTGCCGAAGCTGATTAGCGCGGCATCAAGAGCGAAATGCCTGAACCGCGACATTGTCTCAAATGAATCAAAGAGATCCAGGCAGGCAGAGAGTACAATTCCAGTCATATCTATATAAGAGGATTCGGATCGATCTAAGAAGTGCTGAGACGATCTAAGACTATCTAAGACGAGTTCGAATAAAGGCCAGCTGAAAGAAGGAGAGACAGATGATTCTGGCAACCTGGAATGTCAATTCGCTCAACGTCAGGCTTCCCCACGTCATTGATTGGCTGAAAAGCAATCAGCCCGATGTGCTGGCTATTCAGGAAACGAAATTGGCAGATGCTAAGTTTCCCCAATCGGCATTTGCTGAAATCGGCTATCTAGTTGAGTATTTTGGTGAGAAAACGTACAACGGCGTCGCCACCGTATCCAAGCAACCGCTCCTGAACGTTTCGCGCGGACTGGCTCAGCAGGGCGTCCCTCAGCAATGTCGCTTGATCGAAGGCGAAGTTAATGGCGTACTTATAATGAATGTCTACATACCGAATGGTCAGGAAGTTGGATCGCAAAAGTACGATTACAAACTGTCCTGGCTCGACCACTTGCATGAGCACATAAACGATTTTCCCAAAGACAAGCCTATTTGCTTGCTTGGTGATTTCAATATTGCTCCCAAAGACGATGATGTTTATGACCCTATTGAGACGCGCGGCACGATCATGGTCAGCGATGTGGAACGATTATCCTTAGAAAGATTTCGCACCTGGGGGCTGGCAGACGCCTTTAGAGAGCTCAATAAAGAGCCCAAGCAATTTTCATGGTGGGATTACAGAATGGCAGCCTTCAGGCGCAACCTGGGCTACCGCATCGATCATATCTGGGTAACTGAGCCAGTCAGAGCCACACTCAAACGAGCCTGGATCGACAAGGCACCCCGCAAACTGGAGCGTCCCTCCGACCACACACCTGTGGTTATCGAATTCTAGGGACCTCTCTGCCTAGACCTTGGCCGGCTCGCGTTTCTTTTCCGGACGGTTGTACGGGAAGATGATGTCGGCCCGGTCAATTTCATTCAAGCCCGGGAAGCCGCCGTCGATAACCATGTCTGCCAATTCCGAACAGGCTTTGAAATAGCTGTCGGTTGGTCTTTCACCGGCCAGTTTACGGCGCAGATCCTGACAGAGGATGTCAGCCGACATTTCCACGCACAGGTTCTGCTGCTGGTGAGCCCAGAAGCAAGTAACTAGCATGGTTATGGCGTCTTGAATGCGCTGAGACATTTCGGCGATGCGGCATTGTCTGTCGGCCAGCTTAAGCTGATGCTTGGTCATTGCATCGCTCAATTCAACCGGTGACTGCTCGAGGATTTCGATGGCAAAGTCAACGTGTGACTTGAGAGCCGGTCCCAGTCCCAAGCCGTCGTAGGTGTCGGGGGCAGCGAATTGTTTGCCCAGTCTCCAGAACGCATAAGGGAAAATTTCATTGCGCAATTTCCAGACGTGAGTGGGATCCATCGGATTGAGTTTCTTGAGCCCTTCTCTTTGCAGTGCCTTCCCTACAGGCTCCATGAATTTCTGACCATGGTTTTTGGCCAGTGATTTGAAGAAAGCCATGCCCAGCATTTCACCTTCACCTTCATAGATGCAGGGGGCCAGAAAGTCGTGCACGTTGTCGCCAAATACATGTCCGTGCACAAAAGAGCGACCGCCATGCGTCTTCATGAAAAGCTCGATGGCACATTCTTTTTCTGCTTCACTGCCGAATATCTTGGCGATGATGCATTCCAATTCTCCTCTGAAGCCCTGGTCTAACAACCAGGAACCCCAGCTGTAGAGGGCCTCGGCTCCGGTAATCAAAGCGGCAGCCCGGGCGATTCGGCGTTTGACCAGTTCTCTGGTTTCAATGGCATGCCCGTAAGTCTCACGGAAGTGAGCCCAGGGAAGCATGTTGGCCAGCATTAAGCGCATTACGCCTGAGGCTGTGGCGCAAAGAGCCAGTCGACCTAAATTGAGACCATGATAGGCAACAGTCAGTCCATCGCCCAGGGGCGGCTTAAGAAGATTCTCTTTGGGGACGGCAAAGTCTTTGAAGACAAGACCCTGGTTGTAAGCGTGCTTGAGAGCATGCAATCCGTATTTGACGATTTGGAAGTGCTCGTTTTCGCTCTTGGGCAAATCGGCAATGATGGCTGCTGGTTTGCCATCAATCAAACAAACAATACCGATTGTGCGTCCGGGAATGGCATTGGTGATAAAGAGCTTTTCTCCGTTGATCAACCATTTGTCGCCGGACAAAGTGGCAGTTGTTTTCAGTGCCGTCAGATCCGAGCCGGCTCCTGGTTCTGTTAATGCAAATGCCGATAAGGCCTGACCACTGGCCAATTTGGGCAAAAATTGTTTTTTTTGCTCTTCATTGCCGAAGCTCCTCACCGGATCGACCGCACCGATACAGCCGTGTACCGAAGCCAGCCCGGCAGCCGTGGGTTCAATTGTGGCCACGCGGCTGAGAAAGGTCATGAATTGTTGGACCGTGCAGCCTTCGCCACCGTATTTCTTGTCGATAAGCATGCCCCAGTAACCGGCATCTGCCAGGTCTCCGAGCACGTTTTCCGGGATTTTACCGTCCGATCCGTACATCGAATTCTCGCGTTTGTGCTTCTTTAAAACTTCAATGGAGCGTTGCATGGACTGCAAGCTCAGCTTATCTGGCGAGACCTTTTCCGCCTTAAACAGGTGGAAAGGAATCTTGTCGTCCCAGACGGCTTTGTGAATCGGGCTATTCGACGTCTTGTATTGCTCGGCGAAAAGCGATTCTACCTCGTCGTCCGCGCGGTCCACCGCGCCTGTTCTGCGGGATTCTTCCTCGGTTTTGCCGCTCAGCCTCAGGGCTGTTTCGGCAAAGCTTATGTCTGATTTGGAATTTTTATCGGATGTCATGATTGCAACTGCCTGATAACTCTATTACTTAGTCATAAAGGATCATACTAATTTGTGTTCGAATTAGTGACAAAAACGGGCAAATAGCAAGGGAAAAGCGTCGTTTTATTTCGGACGGCGCCTGATAATGCCCCGTCCCAAGTCAAAAGTAGGGGCTTGAGCCGTGATAATAAGTTGTTTCTGAGGAATTCTCTATGGCAGGCGAAGCCAAGAACCTAAATCCTGTCACCATTCCCCTCAAGAGAGTCACTCTCTACAAACATGGGATTGGTCACTTCGAGCGTCGCGGCAAGTTTAAAGGCCCGGGCGAAATTGAACTTTTATGCGGTCCGGAAGACATCGACGACATGCTCAAGTCGCTTCTGGTGCTCAATGTCGAGGGCGGAGGACTGGCTGCCGTCACTTACGATTCGGCAAAGACGCTGCCCACACGTTTATCGGAATTTGGATTCGACCTTCGAAAATGCCATGGCTTGCTGGAATTGATCGCCCAGATCAAAGGCAGCCCGGTCACCATTAAGGTGGGCAGTACTAAAGTCGAAGGCCGAGTGGCCGGTTTGGACGAAGTAGAACAAGCAGTCGGCGAAAACAAAATCGTCGAACAGCAATTACTTCTTTATTGTGGAGGCGCCTCTCTCAGACGTTACGGCTTTTCGACAATCTCGGAAATCACTCTCAATGATCCGCACCTGGCTTCAGAGATTCAGCAGCAATTAGAGTTGTTGTTCCAATCTATTCGAAAGAAAGACCGCAAGCTTCTTAAGGTGGAGTTGACTGAAACGGTAGAACGCGAGGTTGTGATCGCTTATTCCATACCCAACCCGATCTGGAAAACCAGCTATCGCATGGTTGTCGACGACAGTGGTCGAGTGCTGCTCCAGGGCACGGCAATTGTCGATAATGTCCAGGATGAAGATTGGGAAGAAGTTCAGATTTCGCTGGTCAGTGCAGCGCCTGTTTCTTTCATCCAGCCTCTTTACGATCCTGTCCAACCGCACAGAAGAAGAATCCAAGCTCAAGGGCAGACTGCGCAAGGTCCTCACATAACGGAGCGCGGGCATAATTTTGGCGACGGTGCATTTGGCCAGAGCGAAGCAGGTTCTTCGACAAATTCTTTCGAGTTGCAATTGCAAGAACGCTTCAAAGCCAGTAAGGCTTCCGATGATTCCGCAGTAGCAGCTGTTTCCGGGGCGGCCAGCTGGCGTCGCCTGGGTCCTTTGCCGAATCAGTCGCGCGAAGCAGAAGCGGTCAATGCGTTCGATGCGGCACAATTGCAAAACCTAGAAGTGGAAGTAAGCGAGTCGGGCGAACTTTTCGAATACCAGATTTCTCTGCCGGTCACTATTCCGAGAAACAGCTCCGCTCTTATTCCAATAGTGAACGAATTAATTGAAGGCGAGCGCATCTCGCTCTACAATTCTGCCCGCAATCCTCGTTTCCCCTATGCCGCCTTGCGCTTGAAAAACACCACGGGACTGACTCTAGAAGCTGGTCCTGTGACCATTTTAGAGACGCATACCTATGCCGGCGAAGCCCTGCTTGATGTGCTTAAAAAGGACGATACGCGCATCCTTCCTTTTGCGCTCGATCAAAGCATTGCTGTTGTGGTCCGTGATAACTTCGAGCGCAAGCCATTCTGGCGGGTTCGGGCTTGGCAAGGTTTTCTTTACCTCGACTATAAAGAAGAAACGCAAAAGACTTACAATCTGGAAAACCTTTCCGAAAACGACAAGATTTTGTATGTCGAGCACCCGGTTCAATCGACATTGTCGCTTGTCTCCAACGAAAAACCTGTAGAGGTGACCGAAAGTTTCTATCGCTTCCGCATTGCTTTGAAGCCAAAAGAAGCACACTCACTCTCGGTTGTGGAAGAGGGGCAAAATTATCAAACAGTGCGTTTGGAAGATTTTGATTCTCCGGATATGGCAGCAGTCAAATGGCTAATGGATCAAAACTTCGTCGACAAGCAATTTCACGCATTTCTAAAGCAAGTAATTGAAAAACGCACGGTCATTCGCTTGCTTTTAGAACAGAGAAAAACCTTGCATGAGCATGTTGCTGAACTAAAAGCCGAGCAGGAGAGAGCGCGTGAAAATGTGCGCACGCTTGGCACTTCATCGGATCGCTATCGAACCGCTATTGATGAAACTGAAGACAAGATTGTCGCCGGCATTGCCAAACTCAACGAGCTGACAGGGCAAATTACAGAACTGAGAAAAGACTATATCAAGTTCATCGGTCAAACTCTGCAGTCCGACATTTTGGCGCAAGCCTCTCAAACCCCTGCCGCCACGCCCAGCACTTGATCGTAAAAGGCCACTATTTGTGGGGGGCGCCGAATTTCATTTCGATGGGCTGGCTGTCAATCGCACCAATAGAAACAGTCAAGTCATTGCCTTCCAGCATGCTGATCAATTTCTTTCCGGCCAGCTCGTAGCGCCATCCTTTTGTAAGCGGACTGGATTTTTCTTTTAATTTGTTTTCTCTGTGCAGTTTAATGAGCTGCTGTAAATCATCGCGTGTGGAAAGCAGCTCCGTCGCCAAGTCTTCTTCATATGCGATTACCTTGAGAATGGCAAATAACATGTCGCCGACCAATACATCGCGTTTGCTCGGACCGCGCGAGGCCGGCCACTGAGGCAGTTCACCATCCGGTGTGGCCCGGCCTTCCTGGGCAGCACGCACGATGGCCTGCCCGAATCCCTTAATTTGATCGGGTCTCATGCCTCTGATGCGATTTAGATCTTCAACTCTGGCCGGTGGTTTGCGACTAACTTCAACAAGAAGACTATCTGAAAGAATCGTCCGGGGCGGTTTGTTCAAACGCTGGGCGGTTTGATCGCGCCAGGCAAAAACAAATTTCAAAACGGCCAGACCGCGTCTATCCAGAACGCTTGCGCCTTTGACTTTCAAGTAAGCATCTCTGTCTTCACTTTCGAAATGCTCGGGCGCACAGTACCTTTTACATTCTTCGTCGGCCCATTCGAATCGCCCCATTGAGGTGAGTCGGTCGGAAATCGCGTCGTAGAGGGGCAGAAGATGCCTAACATCGTCGGATGCATATGATAATTGTGCGTCAGTAAGAGGACGAGTCAACCAGTCGGTAAAACTCTCAGTTTTAGATAAAGAGACATTCAATAGTTGTGCCACCAGACGCCCGTAGCCAATTTGGTAACCCAACCCGGCAAATCCCGATGCTACCTGGGTATCAAAGATGTTTCCGGGCAAGGTCTGAAACTGATCATATATAAGATCAAGATCCTGGCTGGCCGCATGAATGACAGTACGAATCTTTTGATCGTGAAAACGATGCCAGAGAGGCATGAGATCCTGGTGGACCAATGGATCGATTAAATGAACGCCTCTGTCCGTCGCCACCTGCACAAGGCAGAGAACCGGTCTGTATGTGCGCTCCGGTATAAATTCCAGATCAATGGCAAAGCGCCCGCATTCATCAATCTCATTGCAGAGATATGCCAGTGCATCTGTAGTTGTGATAAGCGTCATGGAAAAATTCTAGAGGGGCGGTTTGGCTATGTAAGTGCGAGACCAGCTCAATGAGCCGGGCCGCCCGATGATTACAGATGACTCGAGAAGGACACTGTCTTTGGGAAAGACGATCGCATCACCTTCTATTTGACCAACCTCCAGATTGCCGCCCAGGGCAATGGCTATTGGACCAGCCGTGTCCCAGGTTTTCAATCTACCGGCCAGATGCACATAGAGGTCGGCGTATCCTTCCAGAACTTTAGCGACCTTAAGGCCAATGCTGCCCATTTTCACAACCTGTACTTGCGGCAATTCGCTCACCCAGGGGTGACTCTTTCGATCGCGCCCGCCCATGATTACCCGGGCATTGGACTCTAATTCGAGCTTTTCCAACTGGGAAAAAGGCTGGCTGGACTCGTCGTCCTTCTGAGCAAAGGCTCCAAAGCCCGGACCACCAAAATAAAGTGTTTTCCAGGCCGGTGCATAAACCCAACCGAAATTAGGCTTCCCGTCTACCAGAAGGCCAATCATCACCGAATACTGACCGTCATTACTTATATAGTTGTCCGTACCGTCGATAGGATCGATTAACCAGACATGTTTGCTTACCCCTTCCGGTGCATGGTGCTCATCTTCTTCGGAAACTATTTCGGCATCTGGAAAGCGAGCACTGAGCTGCTTAACAAGCTGGGAAGAAATGGCGCAATCAGCAGCCGTCACTTTGTCGGATGGCCCGGACTTTTCCCTGATGTCCACCCCTTCTCGCATAGCAATCGCCGTAGCGCCAGCCTCGCGCACAATACTGCTGACATAGGCTATGTCTTCTTTACTGACTGATGGTTGTCCGGTCACGGGCTTACCGCTTACTGTTGCCAACTTATAGGAGTCCTTAAAACTGAAGTCGCCTAGGATTTAGAGGGCGACGGTTCTTCTGAGTACATGCGGCAATGGAACTCGTCAGAAAGTTTATTGTCGAGCAAGTCGGCAACATAAGCGACGTTCCACACCAACTCGTCTAATTCTTCTTGAACCAGCCCCAGAGTGGGTCTCTGCGCTACGACCAAAACAATATTGTCGTGTGTGGCCAGAGCACAACTGCTCAAATTGGCATTCAAGTCAAGCATTTTTCTGTACATCAGCTCACGACCTTGGTCAGGCAGATGCACAATTGGGCTGGTGATGCGCAAAACCGCCCCATTGGGACTGTCTTGAATAAAGACATAGACTTTTGCTGAACCTTCGGTCAGCCACCAGCCATAGCCTTCCGATCCCTTTAATTGATGTTTGCTCAACTCCAGCCCACGGCGACTGAAATAGTTGTCGACCATGGCGACGGCATCTTCAGTTAAACCTGTGTTGACTTTGTGTGTCCCAAAAAGGCCCATGGCTTTGTCCTCTCGACTGCCTCGATGATTTGCAGATTCCGCTGGCTTGTATCCTTTACAGGTACGGAGGCGGGGATATGGCACACAGTATACCGCTGAGCGCCTGAGCGCGCATGTGAGGGAAGTTAGGAGCGAAATACAGCTAAGCCCCGGCAAGACATTTAAAGGAGGAAATAATGACCCTCTCCATTTACAACCGCAAGCCCGGCCTGGTTGGCAAAAAGCCCGCCAGCGCTTGTTTTTCACTGATTTGAGTCTCGGTTAACGGCCTAGTTTACAGAGGTACCGGAAGCCTGAATCGCATGATAAAATACTCAAACTGACCTCCAGTCGGTACCTCTTTGTGCTTGCTATTCCCGAGTAGCGCAGTGGTAGCGCAGGTGACTGTTAATCACTTGGTCGCTGGTTCGAATCCAGCCTCGGGAGAATATTGAAACCCCGTCGAGTAATCGGCGGGGTTTTTGCAATTGCCTCCGCCATAACATTGGGAGCCGTTGCCAGCTCATGGACGATCCGGCTGAAGAAGAATCGAGAAATCCTTTCCCTTCAGGGGTGTGCGGCCCACAATTCGTTTGCCGCTCCCGGCCCTGCCACCAAGCTTGGTGGCAGCAGACGGACAATTCGCATTCCAGACAAGCGAGAAATTCAGGCTAATTGAGGCGTTCAAATAGAATCGCCGGCTCGCTCAGTACTGTCGAAATTAGATTATTCCGGACCCAGTGCAGGCTCAACCAGTTTCTTTGTGTCCAGAGCAGCTTGAGCGGCTTGATTGTAGATATCTATACTGGGCAGAGCCTGGGCGAACTGAGCGCCCGCATTTACGAACATAGCCACGAGAAATTGGCAGACTGCGCTTATGAAACCAATTGGATCGGCCAGCTTGCCGGCGATGTCCATGACCGTGTGCATCAATCCGTCCATTTGACCGACCAGATCCGATCCGGTCGCATGGGTGGTAGCATCCAGTGCACCGGTACCGGCGGTGTTTCCGGTCACTTCCAGAGGCGGCAATTCCGGAGGCGGGCTGCTGGCATTACCGGTCAGAGCTTCTTGGAAGGATTGAGAGGCGCGAAGGTGGTCGGCCTTAGTTTCGTTGAAGTCGCCACAATTGAGAAGATTGTCTAATACCTGGTTGGCCGCGTCAGCTCCATCGGCAGACACTCCTGGTCCTGCCGCATGCGGGGCATCCATTTTTCGGTATAAAGACATTGAAGGCTTTACCTCCCTGTCTCAAATATACCCCAAAAAGCGCAAAATCGGACATAACATTTGCCAATCAGGCTACGGTTTTGCCCACTGACAGCGCAATTGGTGAACCTCTTTTGAGCAGCAAAAGTCTGGTTAAGGAGCTGGATCAACGTCGAGATTGAGCATCTTCTTGCTGTCCAGGGCCGCCTGAGCAGCTTGATTATAGAGGTCGAATTGAGGAAGCGCCTGAGCCAGCTGGGCTCCTGCGTCCATAAACAGAGCAATGAGAAACTGGCAAATGGCATTTATAAAACCGATCGGGTCCGCCAGCTTACCGGCAATGTCCATTACCGTGCCCATTAATCCGTCCATATGAGACGAGAGTTCCGGGCCAAAAGAATGAGAACTTTCCAGTCCGGCCATGGGTGAAGACTGGGTGTTCGTCACTTCCAGAGGCGGCAATTCAGGCGGCGGCGGCGAGGCAGTTCCATTGAGAGCATCGCTGAAGGCTTTGACGGCCTGTTGGTGGTCCTGGGCGGTTTCATTAAAGCCGCCAACCGACAGCAGATTCTCAATTACTTTGTTGGCCGCATCAGCTCCGTCGCCAGACACTCCTGGTCCTGCAGCTTGCGGGGCATCCATTTTTCGATAGAGAGACATTGATGAATTTGTCCTCCTGATGCCAAATCTAACTCAAAACGTGCGAAATTGGCGCCAGGAAAGCCTTTACGCTCATAAATAAAGCATCAAAATTTGCCGCTTGCGGGGTAAAAGTGCCGGTTCTACAGGAAATAGACGCTCAAAAAATGTGTCCGATTTTGCTGACCAGCTTGCTGAAGAATGTCTTGATACCGCGCTGGCGGTTATGTCGTTCGGTGAAAGTATCTTCGATTCCTTCTTCGACCTTTTCGATTCCATCTGCGACAAAAGTAGTTACTGAAAACGGTGCCACTCTGGTCAGCGGCTGTTGCGGTCCTGCAAAAGCCAGTGTTTCAGCGGGATGTTTCAGCAGATAGGCTTGCATGTAGTCATGCCAGATTCCGGCCATGACACCGCCGCCGGTGACTTGATTGCCGGCTACCGGTTTGTTGTCGTCGTTGCCCGCCCAGGTAGCTGTCACCACATCCGGTGTAAATCCGACAAACCAGATGTCTTTTGCCTGGTCGGCAGTGCCTGTTTTTCCGGCTATGGCAACGCCAGGAAGATAGGCTCTGGTTCCGGTTCCGCGACTGACGACATCCATGAGTGCGTCCACCATTTGCCGGCACTGTTCGACCGGCAGCTTTTGTTCTTTGGCTGGTTCAAATACTTTATTTACCGAACCATCAGCGCTGGAAATGCGACGGATGAATTCAGGCTGCACATAGAGACCGGAGCGCGCAATCGTGGCATAGCTATTAGCCATGTCTAAGGGCGTCACGGCACAGGTTCCCAGGGCCAGAGAAGGAAAGGGATCCATCGCAGTGGTGATGCCGGCATTTTGAGCGGTTAATACGACATTTTTCATGCCTGTCTTTTGCCCGACGGCAACTGCACAGACATTGCGCGATTTGGCCAGAGCATCTCTTACGGTAATCCTGCCCAGATAATTGCCGTCGAAATTCTTCGGTGAATAAGTCTTTCCGTCAGGCATTGACAGGGATAATGGCGAATCATCAACCATTGAGTCTGGGGCAATTGCTCCACTGATCAAGGCAGCAAGATAAACAAACGGTTTAAATGCCGATCCGGCTGTATGCGGATTCAGGGCTCTGTTCCAGGATACCTGCCCATAGCCGCCCACTCCTCCTACCATGGACATCACCCCACCGTCCTGAACGGATATGGAAACCAAGGCACCTTGATTGATCCCGCGCGGTGCATGAATGACTCCCTGCCTGAGGGCTCTTTCTGCAGCGATTTGGGCAGCAGGGTCAAGGTTTGTATAAATTGAAAGCGGCCGAGTCCAGAGCTGGTCGCCGACAGCTTGCCTGGCAAGCGAGAGGACATAATTCAAATAGAAAGGAAACTTCAGTCCGTTGTCGGCTTCGCCAAAGTGAAGACTTTCCTTTTCCGCCTCAGAAACTTTCAATTCGCTGACCAGTTTGCATTCAAGCAGACTTTGAAGAACTTGATGCTGGCGAGCAATTGCCTGTTTGCGATTGCTTTTCTGGCTGAGCTCCGAAGGTGCTCTTATTAAACCGGCCAGATAGGCTGATTCAGCAAGACTGAGCTGGGATGCATGCTTATTGAAATAAGTCTGAGAAGCTCGCTCGATCCCATAGGCACCTTTGCCAAAGTAGATTTGATTTAGATAGGTCTCTAAAATTTTGTTTTTGGAATGGCTGGCATTCAAGAGCACGGAAATAAATGCTTCTTCTGTCTTGCGCAAAATAGAACGATCTTCTGGATCTAAATAAAGCGTTTTGACCAGCTGTTGCGTGATTGTCGACCCGCCTTCGACAACATGACCGGCCTCGATGTTTTTCACCATTGCTCTGCCGATGCCAAAGAGATCGATGCCAAAGTGTTGGTAATAATTTCTGTCTTCAGCTGCTATGACGGCATCGCGCATATTGATCGAAATACGGTCCAAAGGCACCGGTTCGACATTTTTATCCTGATGAACGGTGGCGACAAGGTGATCGTAACGATCAAAAATCTGCACGTTTCCTTTCTGTGCAACTAAAGAAGGAAGCGCGAATAAAGGAAAGCCGGCTACCACTTTGATTGTCAGTAGCATTGCTAATGTCAAAGCCACAAAGACTGCAATGGCGCCCAGTCGGCCGGTTTTGCGCTGGCTGAGACCTGGCCAGAATTTGCCAAAACTTGCCTGCATAATTGTCTGCTTTTGCATACGACACTTTTTGTCCGGGCCTGTCCTTTATTGACTGACGGCTGGTGCAATTCAGTGGTTCCCATAAAGCTAAATAGCAAGCCAAGAAACAGCCGGCTTTGGGCCGGCTGTTTGCTTGTCAGTGCTGTGTAGGAAAGCTGTTGAGGGATTTTTGTAGGAAAAACTCGAATTTTTCCTACAAAAGTTACTTTTTTCGTCCAGAGCCTGCCGGCTTTTCTTTTGCCCTGGACTTCTTGACACTTTTTGCTGATTTTGAACTCTTCTTGACAGTCCGGGGCGCTTTCACGACTGCCGGTGTTTTCTTTTCAGCTTTGAAACTCGATTCACAGAGTTTATCCAGACAGTCTTGTGTTCTTGTTGCAAAATCACTTTCATCGAGCAAGTATTGAGAAGCGTATTGGGGGGCCGGCCGGTGGAAATCAGTGAGGTCGATAATTTCCGATGCGAGGATTGCTTCTTCCACATAGGGTGGCTCTACAGTGCTGGAAGAATTGGCGGTTTCATTGGCACCGAAAAGTTCCGGTTGACCTATTCTGTAGTCGAAATCTCGACTGTCGTCATCTTCATTGAAAACGACTTTGGATATGGTCAAATCCAATATTTCATTGTTCATTGAGCCTGCTTGACCGCGCTCTTTGAACATTTGAGTCTTGGTGCGCTCCAAAAGCTGATGGAACAGTTTGAGGATAAAAGCCATTCTTTGCTGGGCGTGCATCTTCTCGCCGTCGACAGTCCAATCAACCTCATCGCCTTCTGCTTCGGCATAAATTCTGGCTACCGGCTTGTAAAACGACTCTACTTTGGTTAGTCGCAATACCTTGTCGACAGGCAGGAGGAAAATGTCGAGGCGTCCCTCAACGCCGCGGAACAAGAGGCTCCAGGTGCGGGTTGAGAAGCGAGCCCGGAAGTCTTTGCGGTATTCGAAAGAATCATGAGCGCCTGGCAATTTGATTTGCTCAACAATTACTTCCGGTCCGGTCAGCACCGTATATAGTTCCGTATGGCCGACTGCTGTATTGACCAGACCGGCATAAGGACTGAGTGTCTCAACTATCTTCGCGATATAGGCGTGAATAGCGTTGGCCTTCACCACTTCTTCCCGGGCGCGCTTCTTGGCTTGTTGTTGTTCTTCTTCAATAAAAAGAAGCGTCTCATTGGCCAGATCTTCAAGCAAGGCAGCATGGTCGTGTTTGATGGTCATGCTGTTGAAAGAATTGAGCACACTTTTGTTGTGGGAATTTTGCAATTCGAAGTTGGAGCCGCGCAAATCCGTATAGATCTGTCTGTCTCTCTGGCGACTCAATATATTGACTTTGCCCCAGGCTCTTTGAAAGAAAGGTTCTTTTTCACGCACGCCGGCAACATTGAGCATGTAACGGTAGTAAGGGTTGGTGGACATGGCTAGACCCCTTGAAAAAGGTATTTAGTTTTAAGTACTGAGCCGCCGACGCACACACTTGGAGTCTTTTCAGACCCTGCTTGAGGCGGTGCACAAGGCGCTTTATGTTGGCATCTTACGCCTGGTGCCGCTGGTTGTGAATTCTCAAAAGGCCTTTATCACTTTTGAGTATAGGAAAACCTATATTGCGAGTCATGCCTGGAACTTCTGGGCACATCTACTGTCAGGAGCACTAGACAAAGTGCCAAAACAAAAGCGAAATCCGCAGCAAAAACAAGATCTTGAGCCGGACAGATTTCTTTGAAATTCAATCGCTGTCGTCCTTTGACGATTTAGGAAGCTGATAAGATTTGGATGAGGGTGTCGTAAGTTGCAAAGTGACGCGGGATTTTCACAGAGACATAACAGCCGAAAGACTGTGATGGATTCTTCAATAGATAGATATAAACCGAAAGCGAAAGCGACGGCGGCAATCAATGCTCCCGTCAAACTGGCCATGGTCAGTTGCGGACTGGGCAATGTCAACAGGGGTTTTGAAGTATCGACAGCTCGCTGGTATTCGGCCCTTAAAAAAGATCCGCGCCTGGATGTTCGCCTCTTTGCCGGAGGAAACTTTCCTGACAGCACCTGGGTGGCAAATCTGCCTCGCGATTTTTTGCTTCGCTGGCCTCTATATATAGCTTCTTTATTCAACAAGCGCCGGGTCTGGGAGTTTGCCTACGGCTCTGAAATGGTCACTTTTGCCATCGGCATGCTGCCTCACATCCTTATGTATGAACCGGACGTGGTCTGGACCAAAGAGGCTCCTTTTGGATACGTACTGATCTTTTTTAGAGACTTGCTCAGGCTCAAGTTCAAAGTGGTCATCGCCAATGGTGGCGGCTTCAAACCGAGCACGGTAAAACTTTTCGACTATGTCCAGCATCTTCAACCATCGTCCTATGAAAATGCGCTCGATTGCGGCATCTCCAAAGACAAGATGCAGGTCTTGCCCCACTTTGCTCGTTACGTCCAACCGGCCGAGCCGCGCAGTCAAGTGAGAAAGGAATTTGCATTGGCGGATGACGATTTCGCTGTCATCAGTGTCTCTGCGTGGAATCGTCATCATAAAAGGATCGATTACATAATCAGCGAAGTAGCCAAAATTGAAGATCCGAGAGTAAAACTGATTATGTGCGGACATCCAGAGCCGGATACCGCATATTTGAAAGATCTCGGTCGAAAACTTCTGGGCGACCGCATTCAATGGTTGACACTGCCGCCGGAAGGCGTCCACCGGGCGCTATATGCAGCCGATACATATGTAATCGCCAGCATTGATGAAGTATTTGGCGCTGCCACCATAGAAGCGGCACTGGCAGAAAAGCCGATTGTTTGTCATCCCAATCCAGGCACTAAATACATTCTCGGGGAATATGTCTCAGACGCCGACCTGACCGTGCCCGGGGCACTGGCCCAGAGACTGGAGCAGGTGAGGATTTCGCCGCCTACAAAAGAGCATTTGCAGCAAATTAGAGAAAGCGTCAACAGCAGATTTAGCGAAGAAGTATTATGTGCAAAATTTGCCGATGGCGTGATGAGCTTAAAGGACTGAGTCTGTCTTAAGGCTTATTCTTTATCCATTGCATAACGTCTTCATAAGCGTGCTGCAGGTCATCGAGTGCGACATTGGCGCGATATGTGTCTGCTTCTTTAGACGCATGCTCGAGGTTCAAACTTTGTGCATGCATTTGTTTTGCGCCAATCACTGATGCAATTCCGGCCAGCTGATGGGCCACGCGTGCACTTTCGATAAAATCGTGGGCCAGAGCCGCTCGCTTCAAGAGATTCATCAAGGACTCGGCCTCATCGGTGAATGTCTGCAAAATTTCCCCCAGAGCTTCTTTGCCATACTGCTCGTCCAACCACTTCATATCCACCGGTATGGGTGCCAGGTTCTCCTGCAAGTCTGCTTTGGTTACTTCTCTGGGAATTGCCGTCAATTGATCCATTTCACTGACCTGAAAACGCGCGCTATGAATCAAATCGCTAAAGGCCACCTCTTCATTGGACATGGTGACGAATTCTTTGACTGGAGGCGACTGTTCGCTCATCCAGCGCTTGATCAAAGACCGTATATCATCAAGAGAGACAGGTTTGGTGAGAAACTCGTCCATGCCGGCAGCAAAACATTTCTCGCGGTCTTGCGGCAGAACCGAAGCTGTAAGCGCGACGATCGGTGTGTGGCGATGGCCTCGCTCTTCAATGCGTCTGATCTGTCTGGTTGCCTCAAAGCCGTCCATCACGGGCATCTGGCAGTCCATCAGAATCAGGTCATAGTATTGCCCGGCCGCACTGCTGACTGCTTCCATACCGTCTGATGCGGTAGCGACCTCCACTCCCAAACGCTTAAGTTGACGGGTTGCCAGTTCTCTCAGCGCCGGATTGTCCTCAACAAGCAAGACGGTTTTGGCCGCTAATTGCATAACCGCAGCGTTGGCGGCATCCAATGCCGGCAGATCTTCGCGTGTTTCTACCTGTTGATCGAAGTCGTTGGAAACAGAATGAAGAAAATCGCTGAATCGGAAGGGCTTGACCAGAATTTTGGCAAAGCCTGCTTCTTTGAGCTTGCGGTGATATTCCTTCGAGTCGATATGAGTCAAAGCAATCCATCTGACTCGGTCGGCAAAGGGAGATTCGTTTATCTCCATCATTTCTTTGAAGGGGTCGATGGCCCGATTGGACATGTCCACAAACAGTCTGATCGGGCTGTCGCTTTGCCTGGCCATTCTATTGACTATCCAATCCGTTTCTTCAATAGTGGCAGCCGCCCTGTGTTCGATGCCGCGCGCATACGAATACATGGTCAGAGCTTCGCAAGTAAACCTGTCATTGGATACGATGATCAATCTGGTCGATTCGGGTTGCACATGGGCTGAGGCACCATGTTGCGCGCCCAAATAGTCGACTCCGTCGGTAAAAAGAGTAGCTTTGAACCAAAAACTAGAGCCGTCGCCTTCATGGCTTTCCACCCCAATCTCGCCGCCCATCAATTCGACAAGACTCTTACTGATTGCCAGTCCGAGACCTGTCCCTGCTGTTTGCGAGCCTTTTTTTCCTCTGGCCTGGCTGAAAGGCAAGAAGAGATTTCTTTTTGCTTCGTCGCTTAAACCGCAACCGGTATCAATTACGGATGCACAAAAGGTGACTGAGTGTTGGGCAAGAGAATGTTTGTCCACGCGAATCATGACGCTGCCGGATTCGGTAAATTTGAGAGCATTACCGCAAAGATTGACGAGAATCTGCCTCAGTCTTTTGGGGTCGCCTTTTAGAATCAAAGGCAGAGCCGGATCGACAAAAGTTGAAAGCGACAGACCTTTGCTGCGCGCTGTCGTGCCCAACATTTCGGCTACATCCTCAACCAGAGTGCGCATGTCGAAACTTTCAAGCGTCAATTCCAGCTTTTTGGCCTCGATTTTGGAGAGATCGAGAATGTCATTGACGATGCCCAAAAGGTTGTATGCGGAACTGTGAAGGGTGTTGGCCAGCCTTCTTTGATCGTCGGTCAGATCGCCGTCCAGAATCAGCTCTGCCATGCCGATGACGCTGCTTAGAGGCGTGCGTATCTCATGGCTCAAGCTGGCGATGAAATCGGATTTTGTTTTGGACGATTCGATGGCCCGCTCGCAGGCAGTTCTCAATTCATCGGTCAAAAGTTTCAGGCTGTCATTTTTCGAGCCGGCTTCGGTAATCTGTTCGAGCAAAGCCTTGTTCAAGCAATTGACTTCATCCTCATGAGCCTTGCGCTCCGAAATATCATGCATGAAGGCACAAACAGTTCCGGTTTCTTCACTGCCGACCGGGAAGATGGCCAGTTCGATTGGGAATTCGTGACCTTCTCTATGCAGAGCCACCATTTCAACACGCGCATTAAAGAAATTGCTTTGTCCAGTCAAACCCAGGCGTGCGATTCCTTCTTTGTGAGCGCTGGCATACTTAGGAGGAATAATTGTCTCTTCCAGCGATTTGCCGACCACTTCTTGTCGCGACCAGCCGAAGGTTCGTTCGGCCTGGGGATTCCAATCAAGAATCCGCCCGTTCTTGTCGATCGCTACAAATGCGTCATAAGCTCTGTCCAGTATCGAACGTGTCCTGTCCGCACTCTCATGTAAAGCTGCTCCGGCCAGCCTGCGCGCCATATCAAGTCGCCCCAGCTGGCGGCAAGTGCGCCAGACCACCCAGAAAAAGGCGGTAATCATAGAGATGACCAGTAAAATACTGCCGGCTTCTGCATTTACCACTCCTGAGCTTTCGCCGGCTGCTCTCAGCCAGCCGAACATGATCGGCAGACCGATGGCGGTAGGCAGTAGCGTGCGGGCCATCAGACCTCCAGCATCGCCATTGCTGATCACTACCATCAATCCCTCGCGCGGACGAGAGCAAAGGATGCCCAGGCTCAAAACAAGGTAAGCCAGTGCCGTAGGCAGAATCATGTAATTGAAACTGTCCGGGGCCGAGAAGAACGGCAGCTTGTATGTATAGCCGATCAGAGCTGAAATGGAGACCAGAAGTGGGATGAAAGCCAGGTGTTGAAAGATATGAATGCGTCCCAGAGATGGCGCTCCCATGGAAAGAAGCGCAAGCCCGCAGGCAAGAATGCAGAGAGCACTGTTGGGAGCAATCAGTACTGAAGGGGCGCCGTCAGTCAAGCTTGCCGATGATCGAAAGAGAACCTGGTCCAGATCTACTGTGATAAAACCCGCAAAAGAAAGAAGCGCTGCCACTGCGATTAGAATCGGCACCATGGCCGTGATTTGCGAGGACGTATGGGCGCGCTTGTCGGTAATTCCCTTGAGCGAGTAAAGCAATGAGGCACCCAGAAAAAGCAACGCCAGAGATTCGGCATTGGCGACAGGCGCACTGCCGGAGATAGGATTTTGCAGATAAGGCTGATTCAAAAACCAGCCGGTCAGAGCCAGAATGGCAATGCCCATGGCAATAAACGAACACCAGTAGGCAAGCAGAACAATCACCTGGCTGACCCTTGCCGTGGTGTCATCCGTCACTGGATTAAGACAAGGCGGCTCGGTCCAGGGCACTGGAGAGAGTTCTGTCAGAGTGTCAAAAGGCCTGGATGGGGTGATCATTTCAGCGAATGCTCCTGGTGATTGGCAGGTGTAAAACCTGCTGCAGAACATTCACAAAAACCCCTTATTATGAATATAGATCAAATTGTCAATATCGGCAATAAGTGACGGGTCCAAAGAGCGGTTTGCCCGTCAACTTAAGAAGCGCTCTCTTTTCATTTTTCAGGCGCGAGCGCGGATTGGTGTCACTTCAGCGGTTTTGCCACCTTCCAAACCGAACATATTGCGAATTACCGAAATGCTGGCCGGATTTTCACTGGCGGCCAGACGTTGCAATGTCGTCTGCGCTCTATCGGACACATAGGGGTTTTCATCGTCAGCCAGCATTTCCAGAACGAAGGCTCCCAGGTGATAACACTCAGCCAGAGATATTCGCACATCTGCGCTTTCGTCCTTAGCAAGGAGCAGGATCGCTTCCTGAGGCGTATTCGGATTGTCGGCAACCTGGGCACGCACCTCTGCATTGACATGATTGGCCAGTTCCATAAGCACGTCGGGCGGTGTATTGGGATGGTCGATCAGGCGTAACGCGGTATGCACTGAAAGATCTCTCCATGACCGCGCTTCCACCTCAGGCTTGTCTGAAACTTTATCTGACGCAGGAGAAATTTCCGGCTCGAAGTGTTCTTCTTGCGCCTGTTCTACCGTCATTTCATGGACGTCTTTCCAAGCCTTAAAAGAAGAGTGATCGGTCGAGGCGTGCAGACTTGCTTTTAGACCGAATATCGGCAATTCATCTGTGATTGATTTCGTAAGGGCCTGGGCCGGTTCAATTGTCTCTAGCGTATTTTGAGTTTCCTCGACATAAGGGTGGACTCTCATGCGCACAAATTCTTTGACGATTTCGTGGGTGTCCTCATGGTCCGGTTTTAAGGCCCGACCACGTCTGACGCGGTTGAGAAATTCTCCTGAAGTCTCTGAACCTTCTATTTTATGAGGGTGGCATTCTGGGCCCGACAATTCCAGAGGGGTTGTCTTCTGACCGGAAATCAGTTTTTCCAGGTTGTAGAAGAAATCTTTTAGGGTGTAGCTTATCGAGTTGAATAACATCACTTACCTCCTGCATGCCATCAAGCATGACCAAGAAGTTCAATCTTTAGAGTTGAGAGAATGCACCAAACGTAATGCGCTGGCCAACTGAAAATCTCGCAGCTTTGCCCACACCAGCAACACATGATTTTCTGACGAAGCCTTGTTTAGTTTGCTTCGTGATTGAAGTTTCCGGTTTTCTTTCTGGTTACTTCCATTATGCCCTTTTGCTCGAAAGCAGTAGCTTTCTAAGCGCAGTTTGTAAAGAGTGTGAACAAAGGTCCCTCACGAGAGTGAGTTTTGATGCGGTTTTTGCAAATAGCACCCTAAAAACGAGCGCCGGTCAATTGCATGGCCAGAAATCCGCCGGCGGTGACAAGAATAAGCACCACCACCAAAATGATTATCATCTTCGGGCTTTCATAAAATGCTTTTCCAGCCCCATTTGGCTTCGTCAATGCGGCAACAGTGCCGCTCTTGTCTTTGATCTGCGTACCGGTTTGAGCTTGCAGACTTTTATTGCTGACCGAGCTCAAAGGCTCCTTCAATTTCATTGATTCGGAGCCGGAATTGATGCGCGCTCTGGAAAGATCTTGTCCGCCCTTTTCAGGCGGCAGCATATTGGTCAAGGTCGTGCGTGGGCTGACAGTGCCTTTTCTGTTGGCCAGAATCTTGCCCACATGAACAAGGGCATCGCGGAATTCTTCCATCGATTGATAACGATTATCTGGTTTCTTTTCCAAAGCACGCAAAACGATTGTTTCCATTTCTTTGGGAAGCTGCAGGTCCGGACGTATTTCGGAAAATGGTTTGGGCGTCTCGCGCACCTGCATTTCCATTGTCTCGACAATGGTTTTACCCATAAGGGCCGGATAGCCGGTCAAGGACTCGTAAACCATGGTGCCCATGGAATAGATGTCGGAGCGAGCATCCAAAATATGTCCCATGCACTGTTCCGGACTCATGTAAATGGGGCTGCCGAAGATTTCGCCGGTCTGCGTCAAATTCTGAGATTGACGTCCGGAATTGGGAAGCAGTTTGGCAATGCCGAAGTCCACAACCTTGGCCACATCTGTTTTGCCGTCTTCATCGACAAGCATGATATTGCTTGATTTTAAATCTCGGTGAATGACACCATGACGGTGTGCATGGGCGAGTGCATCAGTGGCTTGAATGAAAATCTTGATGGCTCTTTCGCAGTCGACTTGATTGTCTCTGCGAATAATGTCCGAGAGGCTGTCACCGACAAGAAAGTCCATAACTAAGTAGGGACGTCCGTCGTGAATGCCAAAGTCATACATCTTGATGATGTTTTCGTGTTTCAACAAACTGGCGGCCTGTGCTTCTTGTTGGAAGCGCTTTACCGAAGTCGGATCGCTAACCAATTGCGACTGCAGAATTTTGATTGCCACTTCGCGGTCGACGAATTCTTGTACGCCCTTGTAGACGACGCTCATGCCTCCGCGTCCGACTTCATTGAGAATGCGATACTTTTCAGCCAGCACAGCATTGAGCAAAGTGTCTTCTTGAACCAGCATAAGCAGAGTCGAGTCAGTGTCACAAATGACTGACTGCAGAGGAAATTCTCGGTGACATTTTGGACACCGTTTTTTCTGTGGTTTTTTGACGCCCTCTGTCACGCTCTATCCTTGATGACTGATCTGTTCGATTTGAGTCTGATTCTAAGCTCTGGCAATAATAGCAAAAGCTCGATTGTTCCAATGGTTTTAGTAATGGATTTGCACTTCGTATTTAGGTGACTTTTTAATCTGTGCTTGAAAACGCTAAAAACAGACCAATCAGTCCTTTACGGAATCCTTGGCAACAATTTCGACTGAATTTCCGGAAGAATCTTCAATATAAACCGACCGGGTGCCGTCCCTGTGGGTTTTCAGGTGGCCGAACTGGTCGGCGTTTTCATGAAGAAAGGCAATGTGAGGTGGGTGCTGATTGGGGACCACCAGAGCAAGCTTGATATTTTGAAAGCGCAAAAACGCCCAGGTTTGGTCCTGATACTCGATTTCGCACTTAAAAGTCTCTCGATACCAGTCCACTGCCTTGCCGACATCATCGACGGAGATAGCAATATGGTCCACGCAATCAAGGGTCTTCAGGGTAATTGTCATGGAATTTCCAGCCAGAGGTGTGCCTTCTCGGTCCTTCGGTCATATTTTGGCAGAAATGCACCGGGGCTGGATTAACCGTGCTCAGCTAATAAGTCAAAAGCTGGCAAGATTGGACGAATTTTGCGGTGTGGAACAAAATGGTTGAGGGCGACTTAAGCGTCCTTAGATTCAGTCCGTC
>CAZHEZ010000127.1:0-23004 GCA_964531315.1 uncultured Candidatus Obscuribacterales bacterium
CGGCCGCACCACTTCCTTTTCGCCGCCCGACTTGCGCAGCCACTGAGCGCGCTCGACGATCTTGGTCAGTCCTTCCAGCGTGGGATAGCCCCACTGGATGTTGAACATGAGGCGATCGTAGGCAGCGTCCGGCAGATCGACGGTGCCCTGACCGGGCGCCGGGAAGTTGCAGGTGATCACGCCGACGAACGGGTCAGCCATGGGCTGAGTGACGTCCTCGACGGTCTTCTCACGCTCTTCCAGCATCTGCAGGAAGGCCGCCCAGAGACGAGGCGTATAACGCGTGCCTTCGTCCACGAGCAGGAAATTGGCGCCGTTGGGGCCGCCCGGCACCTGACCGTCACGCATGATGCGCTCACCACTGGCGGTGTCGATCGGATAACCGATCACCGATGACGGCAGCGCATCGGGAGTGCCCTGCGTGCGCGCTTCCCGGCAGCCGGCGATGATCAGCGGCATGACCTTGGCGATCTTGGTCTTGCCGAGACCGGAATTGGCCATGAGGATGGCGTGGCCGTTGGCGGGGAAGAGCATGTTCAGCAAAACGAGCTCGCGCTCGTAGCCGACGATCACCTTGCCTTCTTCCTTGAGCATGGCCAGGTGAGTTCTGTTCTTGATGTCCGCAACATCGAACACCATACGGTGGTTGTTGTCGAATTTCATTGTGATATTCCTTGTTTTCACAGGTTGAAGAGGAACGGCGGATAGCTTGTGCTAATCCCGCCGCAATTCAGTTGGAGTCTCACGGTAAGACCGGCTCAAGCCGGACCAGGGCCACGCGACCGCGCCCTTTGCTGACGGGCATTGGATACGCGGCCAGCGATCGGACCAACCAGCCAGATGAGGGTGAGAATGACCATCATTGCTGCCAGCAGAGGTCCGTAGAGGTAGCGCTTGGCGATTTCCACGCGGCTGCCGGCAAAGGATGTCGGCCAGTCGATATTGAGAGCCCGACCGTCTTCGGCGACGATATAGGTACCGCCGACCGAGGCCGCAAGCTCCTGCATGAAGGCATCGTTCCTTGCCGTTTCGGCAATCGTGCCGTCCGACATCTTGTGATAAGAACGCTTCCCGTCTTTTTCGTAAAGAGGCTTGCCGTCTGTGCTGTAGAGGGGAATATAGGACGGATCCGTAGAACCGTTGCCGACGATGATCAGCTTGGCTCCGATCCGCCTCACGCCTTCCAGTGCCTTTTCCAGATCCTCCGGCTTGCTGTGGTTTTCGCCGTCGGTGAAGAGCAGAATGACGTTGGATTCGCCAGCCTTGGCCGGGTTTTTCTCCAGCATCTTCACGGCGGTGTTCAAACCGTCGTGCAGAAAGGTGCCTTCACCCAGCGCCGTGCCGACGTCCACCCAGCCAGTGGTGAGAATCTGCTCCAGCGGCTGGAAATCATCGGTCAGTGCCGACTTGGCCACAGCCTTGCCGGAATAGACGACGATGCCCAACTGATTGCCTTTGATGGTCGGCATCACCTGATTTTGCAGGATCAGCCGGGCAATCTCGATGCGCCGGCCGCACGGACCGCTCACCATCGTGCAGCTTCTGCCGCCATAGAGCGGAGGCGCTTCGCGGTTCTCCGCGCCCTGGCTTCTGGACCCGTCGAAAACAGCCACGACTCGAACAGAGCCGGCCGGAACGCTGACTGCGCCCAGAGACTGGTAAGGCATGGTGGCGGCCGTCAGGCCCAACACCAATAGCAATACCAAGCCGGCCAGCATGAACAATCCCGGAATCAGCCTGGGCAGCGCGGTCCAGCGCGTCACCAGGTCGATATTCCCGTAGTCTTTGATAGCCTGAATTCTGCCTCGCCACCAGAACCGCCAGACGACGGCCGTGAAGGCAATGGCCAATACAAGGGCAAGGCATCCGAAACTGACGGGACTTCTCCACCAGATCAGGTGAGGATTCTCGTAGTGGATGCTCTGCACAAATTGCAGGATTTGATCCATTGTTGCCTCCTCAGATGGCGTCGTTGTCGCCGTGTCCAGGATCCTTGCCGGGCGGCATCTTGTCGCCCTTGTCGGCGGGATTCCCTTCGGCAGGCTCACCGCCGCTTCCGGCCGGAGCCTTCAGTTTGCCGGGATCGCCAAGCAACGGCGCCAATTCCGGATGTTCGGAAAGCAACGACAAAAGATTGTTTCTCGTGTCATCCGCCTCCTTCTCGAGCCTGAGCAACTGGCAGTCGTCGCCAGTCACCGGGCGGGCCATGCCCAGCTTGTCACCGATGGCAAGACAGAAGTCTCGTCCATACTGGTGCATGCCGTCGTCGCGCGCCGAGACAGCGATGAGCATGCGCTGACCGGCGTTGACGCGCAGCGATTCGACATAGGCGCCCAGCGCATCCTTCGGCTTGTTCTGCAGGCGCAGAATATTGCCGATATGGAAAAGCGCCAACCCTGCCAGCTCCTGATCGGGCTGCGGCAGGAAATAGCGCTCAGACCAGGTGCGGGGCTGATCTCTCTTGTAGGCCTTGAGAGACTGCGCGAATGCCTGAATGGCCTGACCTGCCTCCTGCGGATCCTCCGAAGACATCATCTTGATGCCCTGGTCGTAGAGGTAGGTTTGTGTGTCTTGGTATCGGGCCAGGGAAACCACCCATGGCACCATGTAGATAGCGAGCGCCAATGCCGCCAAGAACGGCAGGGTTCGCACTGCGAATCTTTTCATAGCTGTGTTCCTATCGTTACAGGCTGGAGCGCCTGATTGCGCTCAAACCAAGCCACATTACGAAGCTGACCAGCGCAATCGCCAGCAAGATCAGAAGCGAATCTTGCCGATCCTTGACGTAGATGGTGCGGACGCTGGAGCGCGCCAATTCCTCGATTTTGACGATGGCCGCTTTGAATTGAGCTTCGTCCTGCACCTGAACCACCTGCCCGTCCACCGACTTGGCGAAGTCGATGATTGGCTTGAGGCTGGTATTGTCCAGGTTGGTCCAGGGAGTGTCCACGCCGAAGACAAAGAAGTGGATGCCCAGCTCTTTGTACTTTTCAGCGAGCTCTTTGCCGCGGTCCGGGTCGATCGGCGCCATGCCGTCGGTGACCATGATGTAGATGCGCACGGCGTTGCCGTCTTCCTTGTTGAAGAGGTAGAGAGCACCCTGAAGTCCGCCGTCTTGCATGCGACCCTCGAAAGGCCCATCGAAGTTGGTGCCTCCGGATGAGATCTCCTGAGCGTACTTCCTGATCTGCGGCAGCATATCGATAGCCACCTGCGAGTCCTTCGTAGCCGGGTAGGTGTAGAAGAACTTGTCGTCGAAGACGGTCAGACCGACACGCAAACCGAGTGCGTGCTCGATAAACACCCTGACGGCGCCCAGTTCGGTATCGATTGGCTGGGATTCTCTCTTCTTCTCCTCCGGGTCATCAGACTTCGGCTCGTAAGCCGGGTTGGTGCGCGGGTCGAAGAAATATGCCAGCCAGTTCTCATAGTCGAAATGCACGCCACCCACTTTCGTGGAGCCGGAGGTATCGACGGTCACGTAAATGACGCCGGCCGCATCGGTGGCGATTTTGTCGAAGAGAAAAACGGTTCCCACCATCCCGAGGGAGAGCGAAGACCAAAGAGCGATCTTGCTTATCCAGATTAGGACAGTGAGAGCCGCACCGAGCTTGGTGCTGACTCTGACGCGCGAGACCTGTGTGTTCTTGAGCGTGTGGGCACGTCGTCCCCAGAAGAACCACACTGCAAGAAAAACAGGTAGCGCCGAAAGCAACCATAGGTAAGTCGGATTCATGAATTCCATGGCTGTACTCCATGAGATGAACGCCCACGACCGACGATGTACGTCCGATCTGAGCGCAACTAGGTTGTTAGACTAAGTGTCTGTCCGCGCCGTTTTTTCCAGAGGCAAAAGTGATGTTCACCACTGCCTTGCCTCACTAGTTAGCGCTAACCAAAACTGAATCAACAGCCGGTACTTCATGCTTGAAAAGAAAGCGGGAAGCTGTCCTTCTCAAACATGTCCGGCCGCTTCCTCAATGAGGAAGACTCGATCGCTCGAGATCGTATTGGTTTACGCTTTTGGAGATAGTTTGCGCGGAAAAGATAGAACAGAGAGGTATGAACAAAACGTACGCCGACGGAGGAGTGAATGCAAACCCATGCAAACCCCCAAAAATCCATATGTTGCGGACTTTGAACTGGGGTGAATTGATTGCCCGCTGCAAGACAGAGCTGCAAACGCTCACCACATGCACCGCTTCAAGAACGGCTTCTCTCAAGATTGGGGGGATTTCTCCTTTGTTTTTCGCAAACACGCAGTTACTAACCTTTGTAACGAGCGCATTCTCAACAATTAGGCGTGTAGCGCGGCTTTGCAATGGCCCAGGCAACCGACTCGCAACTGTACCAGTCCAAAATCAGCTCTGTCGAAAACCCTGATTTTTAGAGGCAAATCGTGACATTTGTGACGGTGGCTGGTGTCACATGTGATACCGCGAGCAGAGAGTGAATTTAGAGTGAATGCCGGGATTTTTTTTGCAAAATTCTATATTAGCAATGTTAAGCAGGCATGAAGAAGTTTGAAGCACGAATCCAGCTCCACAAGCCGGTTTACAGATGCTTCTCGCGAGCTGCACTCGGGCTTAATGAGCTAGATGATTTTCTTGCCGGCCTTATTAAAATCCAGGTCCGAATCATCGAATGTCAGCTCGGCTGGCTCTTCTTCCTTCTTCGCTTTCTTCTCCGTCCGGACAATGCCTGCTGGCGCAGTGTCGCTCTTGGCCGCATTGCGAGGCGTTCTGCGGGCTGTTTCTTTCGCCTTCTCCAGTGCTTTCTCGAGCACTTTTCCGGTCTGCTTTTTGGCCGATTTATCGTTTATTTTGGCGGACTTATCTGCTTTTCTGTCGCTGTCTGCGCCCTTTTCTGCAGTTTCAGCTTTTCCTTTTTTGGCATCGCTCAGCTTGGCCTGCACATCAACAACATTGGCGGCAGCCATCATCGGTCCGGTATTGACGGCCATCGGCTTCATGCCCGGCACTTCTTCGCCCGGCGTCGGAACGTAATTTGTATTGGCGATCGCTTCTGCCTTGGCTGCTCGTGCGTCGGACACCAGCCTGTCGATGGTGCGAGCGCGATTCTCGGAAACCTGCCGCATCAACTCTTCCATCGCCGACTCGTCTTTCAAATCGCGCGCCATCAGAGGCACTTCGGTGACTGCCGATGGATCTCCTACGGATTCCACCGCTTCTGCAACTTTATCGAGCGGCACATGTTTGTCTTCCAGCTGTTCGGTAAGTTGGGCGACGACATCTTCTTGATTCGGTTCTTCCGGTTCGGTCAGATCGTCTGGTTTCTTTTCTTCGGTCTTTGGCTGAGAACCGGGGGCATGGTTGCAAGGTTCACCAGGTGCATGTGTGGAATGGCAGGCCACCATTTCCACAGGTTTTGCCCCTTCCATCGCTCCATTGTCGCGCGCTTCATTTTCACGAATGTCCATCACTTCGAATTCGACATTGGAAGGACAACAGTCTTTGATGTCACGCAAGTGACTGCCGATGCGGTGCGCCGCCTCACGCAAATGGGTAAGGGCGCGGCGCCCCATTTCCAGAGATTCGCCGGTTTTCGTCTGTCTAAGAGAGACCAGGGCCTTGACCAGACAGTCGCAGCCATCGCACATCTCTGTCAGTCCATGATTGATCTCACGCACTTCGGTGGGATGATCGTCATAGTATTCGCCCAATTCGGCAAGCGCATGCCTGATCTTATTGTGGCTCTCTTCAAATATTTGCAGAGCCCGCAAAAGATCAGAATGGGCCAGACCATAATTTCCCGCGCGCAGCTCTTCGCAAAGACTTTCGACATGGAGGAGGCCCTGCCTCAGTCCGCTATGACCGTGATTGAGCTCTTGAATTCCGCTCGAGCGCACGACCAGCCTGTAGTCAAAGAAATCCACGTCCGACATCTGGCTGACCACGTGTTTTACTTCACGTGAGCGCCCATGCATTCTGTCGTCGTTTGAAGGCTTTTTCTTTGCCAAGGCCGGATCCCAGTTTGGTAGGTTTCGATACCTCCCAAATTGGTTATACCCACTGGATTGAGCGGATTTGAAAGTTTCGCGAAGGATTTAAGAAAATCTCGACCTTATCAGTCTCAACGCATTTGCAAAAGGCGTCTGGCCATTCTGGCAATTCTTCTGGTCAAGAGTTTCAGCTCGTGGCCAAGAGAGAGGCTGTCGTCTACGATAAATATAGGATGAATGCCGGTCCCTTTATAGTGCGTGCTGGAGGCAGCGGAAAGGGCTGCCAGAGCGGCGGACGTATCATTGCCGGAAAACATTCTGTCGGCGTCGCGGTGATAGAGCAGCTTGCCGTTGGAACCGACATATTCAACTTCGATTCCGCTGCCGCATGTGGTATCACGATCGAATCTCAGCAAATTGGTGTGGTCGTAGCCAAAGAGGTCTGTAGTAACTCTGTCAGTCATATCAATGGCCATCATAGAGTTCATCGAATCGTTTGCTCCTGCTCGGAAAGTACGACTGTATGGGATTTGCGCTGCGAACTAGTTCATACTCGTTACAAAGCGGGCTCTTGTCAAGGACCACTTTCGCCCATGGTCCGCAGGCCGCTTGCTTAGACGGCGCTCACAAAGCTGAAACCCTTGAATGGCGCACCAATCTGCAAAAAAGACCGGTTGCGGAAAACCCGCCTGGCCAGCCAGGTTTAAGTGAGTTTAAACAGCCAGGAGCCTGATAAAGACTGACCAAACGTTCAATCAACCAGCACAACGAACGATCCTTACGCCCTGAGAAACATCCGGGCACATGCTAAGAATGACAGCCGGACAGCTGTTCGAACGATCATTTGCATTCAATAAATTGAGTCGATTGAAATCAGGCGCTTACATGAGCACCCTGGTCGGCAATTTTCCTCCTCTGAGTCACTATGCCTGAGGGTCGCATCCCAAGCGCTTCAGCGATCGATCCAGTGTTTCCAGCTGCGATACCAGTTTTGATACCAGAGCCAGGCTGCCCTGACCGCGCACGCGTTCCAGATGCTCGAGAAGCCGTTGCCTCTCTTTCCACAATTTTTTCACTTCCAGTGAATCATTTTTCCTGGCCACAACCGCTGGTTCTGCAGCAATAAAGCGGTTTATCTTCGGCTTTTGCTCAGCGCGCTCACTCTTAGATGAGGTGAACTTGGTGGCGTTCACGTCTGTGACATTGGAAAGATTGGAGTTGTTGGTGAGATTATTGCGCTCCACCATCTCATTGAATTTCTTGTCAGCCTGCCGGCAAGCATACTCGGTCAATTCCATTTGCTGCTGACTCTTGCGGCGCGCTTCCAGCAAAGCCGGATTCCTGGACTTGCCGGAAAAATTGTCGAATATCGACATTGCCGCTCCCATGCCGAAAAGCATCAATGGAGAGCAGAAGGCAATTGAAGTAAGCGACATCTCAGTGCGCGAGGAAAAGGCTCTTGCTTCTTCATCCTTAGCCAATTGCTCAGGAGTCTTGGGCACCAATTTCCCAGTTTTCTTGTCAATTATATGGGTGGCTGTTTTTGTCGTTGGCGTAGTTTCTTTCTTTGTTTGCTTGAGCTGATTGATGCGCGAGCGCTCTTCTTTCAAACGAGCGGCCAAAAGCAGCTCCTTTTGAGCCTGTTCTTGCCGCAGTTTTTCTTGCTGAACCCGCTCCTTTTGCATCTGCTCCTGGCGAGCTTTTTCGCGCTGCATTTGTTCTTGCTTCAAACGAGCCTGCATTTGCTGCTGGCGCTGAATCTGTTCTTGGCGCATACGGGCCTGCTGCAATTGCTCGCGCTGCATCTGCTCTTGCCGGCGCCGCGCTTGCTCCAGTTGGTCGCGCTGCGTCTGCTCTTGTTTTAGCCGGGCCTGCTCTTTCTCATAGCGCTGAATTTGCTCTTGCCTTTGGCGTGCCTTCGTCTGCTGATCGCGCTGCGTTTGTTCTTGATTCAAGCGCGCTTGTTGCAGTTGTTCTTTCTGGGCCAATTCGTTGCGCAAGCGAGCCTGTTCCATCTGGCCGCGGATCATTTGATCTTGATTCAGCTTTACTTGCTGCATCAAGTCCTTTTGCAGATTGTCTTTCTGCATCATCTGCGAGGCCAGAACAGTAGCCGTGCCGTCGCCTGGTAAGGGCTGCCTGGCTACCAGCTTCTCGATCTCTATTTCAATTGCCTGGATTTGTGCTGTTGTGTCGGGTGAGTTCATCAATAATTTCGTCGCCAAATATTGCCAATAGCGCGCCGGCTCTCTCTCTAAATGCGCACGTTCGCCGTTGGAACACATTCTCAATTCAGCGTGGCTAAAAGTCGATGGGAAAAATACCCTCCAAACATTGCACTGGAACGGATTTTGGGCATTTCTTCCAGCTGAAGTGGGGATTGTCCCATACATATGACATACTATAGTAGAGCTGGTGCAAAAAAGCAAAGGAGAAAGCGGCTGAAACGGCGTGGAGATGACCGGTCTTTTAGGACTCGGATCGATCTCCACGCCGTTCGCCTGCTACTGTCTGGGTCGTTCATAGAACCGTCCCCATCAGAACAACGCTGGCAACGCTGAAGTAGATGACCAGTCCGGTCACATCTACCAGGGTAGCCACGAAGGGGGTTGAAGCGCTGGCAGGGTCGAAACCAAGCCGACGCAGGACAAATGGCAAGACGCCGCCGGCGATGCTGCCCCAGAGGACGACACCGACCAGACTGATTGCCACAGTCAGTGCGACAAGCGCGTAATGCACCCCGTAGATGCCGAAGAGCTGCTGCCAGAGGATGATGCGGACGAAGCCAATGGCACCGAGAATGATCCCGAGCGAAAGCCCGGTGGCAATCTCGCGGCGCATCACCATCCACCAGTCACGCAGTTTGAGCTCGCCCAACGCCATGGCGCGGATGACCAGCGTGGACGCCTGCGAACCGGCATTGCCGCCCGAGGAGATGATCAAAGGCACAAAGAGTGCCAGAACCACCGCCTTGGCGATTTCGTTTTCGTAGTGGCTCATGGCGCTGGCCGTGAGCATTTCGCCGATGAAGAGCGTGACGAGCCAACCGGCGCGCTTTTTGATCATCGTCGAGAGCCGGGCTGTCAGGTAAGGCATGTTGAGGGCTTCCGAGCCGCCCATCTTCTGCATGTCTTCGGTGGCTTCGTGCTGGACGACGTTGACGACGTCGTCGGCAGTGACCACACCCTTCATGCGACCGGCAACATCGAGGACCGGAATGGCAATCAGGTGATTCTTGGTGAAGACGTTACCGACTTCGTCCTGCCCGCAATTCTCACGCAGAGTGACGAGGTCTTTGCGCATGAACTGGCTGATTTCGCCAGGGGCGTTCAGCATCAGAAGCTCTTTCATGGAAATGACGCCCATGAGCTTCTGTTCGTTGGAAAGGACATAGACGTAAGACGAAGTGGCAGGATTGGTTGTTACCTGCTTGCGCACGTACATGATCGCCTCCTGGACGTTCATGTGCGGCCGAACGCGAATGAAGCGGGGATTCATCAGCCCGCCGGCAACATCTTCGGCATAAGCGAGCAATGCTGTCACTTCAGCACGAGCACTGGCATCGAGCAATGCCAGAAGTTTTTGACGCTGCGCGAAATCGACCGACTGCAGCAAATCAGCTGCATCATCGGGATCGAGCACGCGCACAGCCAGTCGTTGAGCATCGGTGGAAAGCGTGCCGATCATATCGACCTGCTCGCGTGCCGTCAGCTCTTCGAATGGGGTTCCGGCATTCATTTGCCGGAGGAGGATTGCTTCAGTTGTGGTCATCTGACACCTCCATTGTGTTTTTTTGAGGTGGAAACATTGAGCGGCAAAAGCTTGTCCGGTTTGGCAAGTTAACCACTCAGGCGAATAAAAGAGAGGCAGCGAAATTGGTGAGTCCGGTTGGATTCAGCAAGTTCGAGTGCTCTCAAACGGCGCTCAGATCTTCAGATGCGAGCTCGCGCTAAATCTCAAAGTTCATTCAGGTCTCAGACTTGATCGTAAAACGACCAGGCTAGAGCCAGAGAAGAGGAAACAGTTGAGAGTTAGGAGGAGATTTCTCGCGCACTGAAAATAAGAACAAAACAGATAGGACTAAGCCTTAACATAGATGCAAAGAGACAACCTAATTGAGCTTATTTAAGAGTCACCTGGTAGGAAACGAGATTCTCCCCCACATGCTTCTTAAGACGAACAGCAAGTGGCGTTGTTTCCGGATCAGGCCAGAAGATTTACCCGCCGACCGGTTGAAGATGGCAAAATTTCAAGCTTTGCTAGCTTCCGCGAGCATTTCAGGGCAGCTGGAAAAATAAACGATGCTAATTCTTGGGTTGGGCGGAGTCGGACTCAACCTGCGCATCTCCAGGTTCACCATCCTGCAGATTTGAACCATCGTCCTTGAACGTCTCTTCATCGGCTGTGCTGGGGTGATACTTCATGATGCCGGCTTTATGTTTTGCAGGCAACATGCTGATCGTCTCGCTGTGTGCCAGAAAGTATAGATAACCGAGCATGCCGGCCAACCCGAAATAAGCAATCGAGATGGCCACTTTTTGCTGCATATTGGCCGGCGTTTGCACTTTCCCACCCCGCATGACCGGCGCGTCCGGATTGCGAAATTGATGAATGACATTGAAAAACGCCATCACGCCAATAATGCCGAAAAGAAATGAGTGAAAGAAAAAGGCGAAGGCAAAAATCACACCTATACCAGGAACCAGCAGCCACTTGTTGATGGCGCCGACGACAAAACCACCGTCTAGAGGCTTAGCCGGGATCAACTGAATGAGATTGAGAAACAGCCCGACGCTGCCTGTAGCCATGAATAGAAGATTGTGAGTGACGACACCAAGGTAATAGAAACCGGCGGCAGCAACACCTCCAAGCAATGGACCCGCCAGAGCCACCCAGGCATCAGTAGCCTGATCGGCCGGCATTTTTTCCATGGCCGTGAACGCGCCCAGGCCAGGCACAAAAATAATCGGCTTGGGATTGAGTCCATAGGCTTTCATCCAGACGTAATGACCAAGCTCGTGAATCAAGATCATCCCGACCAGAATCACCGCAAAAATCGGACCAAAGAGAGCCCAGTAAAGGGCAATCGACGCGAAAAACAGGATAAAACTTTTGAGAAGCCAGCCGAGCTTGAGAAAACTGAGCCCTTTTAGAGCTGCAAAGATATAGAACTTGAACTTCAAAAGCAGCACACCCACAATGCCCAAACCGCCAAGCATTCCGGCTTTGCCTTTCGAACCAGGCTCTTTCTGTTCTGACATCGAACTTTCTCCTTGGGGCAATCTCTACTTTCTTACCCGGCCCTGGCCCTATCCAACATATATGCAGCGCATCACCGGTTTGAAAGCTTCACCGAGAGGCCAAGAACCGCACGAGAAGCCAAGAGTTACAACCAACACTTTCGCAGCTGTTGGTCGCCTTCGCAGATGAATCCGAAATCATGGAACCAGTGGGCGTTTCCAGCGTCTGTCTCCTTAGAAAGAGCGGTTCCAAACCAAAATCTAAAACGCTCTGAACATGCAGCTAGGCTCATCAGCCGCTAAAATGTGTTGATTATGGTTTCATCAGTCCGCTCCTCCAACGGAATATTCCGCCCCATCGACATCATGGTCGAGCAGTTCGGCAGAGGCTGCCAGCTTTTGGGGCAATGCCTGATCTTGCTGTTTCACACGCTCAGGTACATTGTGAAAGGTGAGATCGACTGGAAAGAAACCTGGCGCCAGAGCAATAAAATCGGTGTCGAGTCCTGCATCGTCGTCTCACTGACTGCTCTTTTCACCGGCTTTGCGATGTCTTTGCAAATCTCGCGCGAACTGGTCTTGTTTGGAGCCGACACAGCCATCGGCGGCGTTGTTTCTCTGGCCCTGGTCAGAGAAATCGGTCCAATCACCGCCGGCATCATGGTAGCCGGACGGGTCGGATCGTCTGTGGCCGCCGAACTGACGACAATGATGATTACCGAGCAAATTGACGCCCTCAAAGTCATGCGTGTCGATCCCGTTCAATTCCTGGTCGTGCCGCGCTTCGTTGCCGCCATGCTGATGATGCCCGCCCTGACCGTTTATGCCATGGCCCTGGGTCTAGTGGCCGGAATCTTAATCGCTTATACCGCAGCCAATGTTCCACCGGCGACATTTTTGGATTCGGTTAAACAGACCATTCTTGACCGCGATTTCGGCACTCACTTCCTGAAAGCGTGGGTGAATGCGATTTTGATTATCGTCATCTCTTGCGCGATCGGGTTGAGAACCAGAGGTGGTGCAGAAGACGTCGGTATTGCCACAACGCGAACCATTGTCTGGACGATGACCATGCTCTTCATCTGCAACTACATTATCACCGCCGTTACCTATGCTCCGAGGTGATTGAATTGCAGATGGCACGACATAAACAAGCTCCCAAAATTGACGGCTCGATCAAACCCATGGTCGAGGTAAAAGATATCTACAAAGCTTTTGCCGACAAACCAGTGCTCAAAGGTGTCTCATTCAACGTCTATCCAGGCGAGATTCTCGGACTGGTGGGCAAATCCGGCTGCGGCAAATCAACCATACTGAAAATCCTCTGCGGGCTGCTGGAGCCTGATTCCGGGCAGATTCGCATGTATTCGGATGAAGTCGGTCTGGTCTTCCAGGGTTCTGCTCTTTTGAATTCCTACACCGTCAAGGAAAACCTGGCCATTGCACTGCGCCGGCGCAAATTGAACAAGAAAGAAGAAGACAGAATCATCGGTGAAAAATTGGATCTGGTCGGCCTGAATGGTTTTGAAAACAAGTATCCGACCCAGCTTTCAGGCGGTCAGCAAAAGCGCACCAGTTTTGCTCGCGCCATAGTCAACGATCCCAAAATCATTTTTTATGACGAACCGACAACCGGGCTCGATCCTGTAATTTCGACCGTGATCGAAGACTACATGAACGAATTGGAAGACCGCTTGAACGCCGCTTCCATCGTCGTCACTCACCAGTTATCCACCTGGACGCGCACCGCCGACCGAGTGCTTCTTATGCACGACGGGCGCATCGAATGGGAAGGCACCCCGGATGAGGCGCTGATCTCAACCAATCCATACATCCAACAGTTTGCATATGCTAAGCGGGAGGGACCTCTGCTTGATAGCGGTATTTGAACGAAAAAACAAAGACAAGAAAGACAGGAATCAAGAGTTGAATTCAACACCCATTCAGAAGAAGCCAGAGGAGTCCATCCAAGTCGAATGGCGGGTCGGCTTCTTCGCGTTTGTTGCCTTCTTCCTTCTTTGTTTCGGCTGGGGCTGGCTCAAGTCTTTCTCATTTGAAGCACCGCAACGTTTTGGCGTAAAATTCGCTGACGTAGCCGGTCTCGCCAACAACGCACCAGTCAATTTGAACGGCGTGCGGGTGGGAGTAGTCGAGAAAATCGATCTCCGGGGAAAGGCTGACGTTGTTGCCCATTTGAAGATAACGACGAAAGACATTCCCATCACCGAAGGTTCCAAAATCACGATTCAAACATTGGGTCTGGTCGGCGCCAAGTACATTGAAATCAACCTGCCCGACGTCAAAGAAGGCGAACCGGCACCGACAGTCATTCCCACCGACTCGATTGTCGATGGTGAAAACCCCGTGCGCACAGAGCTCTACTTGAATAAGATCGCGACCAACTTCAGCTCGTTTTCAGATGAATTGGCTTCGCAAAAATCCAGAGAAGGCTTGAAGACCGCGCTGGAAAAATCCGGCACGACCATGACGAGCATTCAGTCTGCTGCTGAAAAACTCGACAAGAACATGGAAAAGCTCTCCTCTGCAACAGACAGTTTGAAGGGCACATCCGATAAATTTGGTCACACGTCACAAAGCGCCTCCAAATTCTTTGACGAAGGAACGACCACGCTCAAGGACGTAAAAGGTGTCTCTTCAAGAATGAAGAAGATCCTGGACAATCCGGCTCTGACAACGGACCTGAAAGAAACCGTTCAACTTGCCAAGGAAACCTCGGAAAATGTCAAAACAGCTTTGGCCAACCTGACTAATACGCTGCAAGACAAGCCGCTGCGCGAAGATATGCTCAACATGATGGGCAAACTGAGCAGCTCGACCGAAAGCGTCGCCGCTTCCATGAAGCAAGTCGATAAGCTGGTCGGCGATCAGGGGCTGAGAAGCGATCTCAAAGAGATCACTGAAAACGCCAAAGAGGCGGTCACCAAGGCAAACAAGCTGGTTAGCGGAAATAGTTTCGGGACGGACGTTTCCGCCACAATGGTCTCAGTTAAGAAGACTGCGGCAGACGTAGACACCGTGGCAAAACAGCTCAATCAGGTGCTCAATAAAAAAAATCCGCTCTTTCACATGATGTTCGGCAGACCCGGCTACATCAAAGAAACCAAAGTGAAAGAAGAGAAAACAGAAAATAAAGCCGGCGGCGAAGCGAAGAAAACGACTGTGGAAACCACCACTACGAGTCCGAGCGATGCTCCCAACTCAAATTGGAATGACGCGCCCAAACCAAAAGAATAGAAAAACGAAAAGAGACGGACAATGAAATACGACACAGTGATTGGGCTGGAAGTGCATGCCCAACTGAAGACAAACACCAAGATTTTTTGCTCTTGCCCGACTGAATTTGGTCAGGCTCCAAACGATCAAGTTTGCCCCATATGCCTGGGAATGCCTGGAGTCTTGCCGGTTTTGAACAAACGCGCAGTCGAACTGGCCATACGCGCCGGGTTGTCTTTGAACTGCGAGATTGCTGAAACATCCAAATTCGATCGCAAAAACTATTTCTATCCGGATCTCCCAAAAGGTTATCAAATCTCGCAATACGACA
Source organism: uncultured Candidatus Obscuribacterales bacterium (assembly GCA_964531315.1). GTDB lineage: Bacteria > Cyanobacteriota > Vampirovibrionia > Obscuribacterales > Obscuribacteraceae > QKMZ01. Next base: position 14,768 of record CAZHEZ010000127.1, read on the forward strand.
AACCGATTTGCAGAGAAGGTCATCTGACTGTACAGGGAAAGAAGATTCGCATCCACCGTGCCCACCTCGAAGAAGACGCCGGCAAGCTGGTTCACGCCGGTGCAGAGGGCTTGCACGGCTCCACTCACTCATGCCCGGACTACAACAGAGCCGGGGTTCCCCTTCTGGAAATCGTCAGCGAACCTGACATTACCTCTGCCGATGAAGCACGCGAATATTTGACGGAACTGCGTACAATTTTGCGCTACGTCGATGTTTGCGATGGAAACCTGGAAGAAGGAAGCTTCCGCTGCGATGCCAACGTTTCAATAAAACCAGCCGGTTCTGAAACACTGGGCACAAGAACAGAAATCAAAAACATGAACAGCTTCAAAGCCGTTCAGCGCGCCATCGAATCCGAAGTAGAAAGACAAACACAGCTGGTGGAGAGCGGCGGCACAGTCGTGCAAGAAACGCGATTGTGGAATGAAGCAACCGGAAAGACATTCACAATGCGCTCCAAGGAAGACGCGCATGATTACAGATATTTTCCAGAACCCGATCTGGTTCCTTTTTCAGTCAGCCGCGAATGGGTGAAGGAAGTCCAATTAGCAATGCCGGAATTGCCGGAAGCGCGCCGGGCAAGATACGTGGAATCATGCGGCATGTCGGCGGATGACGCTTACATACTGGCTGAAAATAAAGAGATGAGTGACTTCTACGATCAAGTTTTGAAACTTGGCGCAAACGCGAAAACAGTCTCCAACTGGCTGTTGGGACCAGGTCTTGCTTTCATGAATGAAAACAAACTGGAATTTTCGCATTTAAAAATCACACCACAAGCACTAGCTGACCTGGCTGATGTTGTGAACAAAGACACTATCGGATCCACAACTGCAAAACAATTGCTTCCGGAACTGCTCAAAGAGGGCGGTGACGTCCGTCAAATCATCAAAGAAAAAGGACTGGCGCAAGTCTCCGACGAAGCCGGTTTGAAAACCGCAGTAGAAGCCATCATCGCGCAATTCCCCGATCAACTCGCCGAGTTTCGCTCCGGCAAAGTCAAAGTGCGCCAATTCTTTTTCGGTGAAACCATGAAGTCGCTAAAAGGCAAAGGCAACCCGCAGGTGATCAACAAACTATTGGATGAGCTTCTGCCCGCGCCCTAACTCTTATACGCCCCGTAGCCGGCGCGTTGCACGCGCCTGTATTTTTCATTTTGATACTCCTAGTAAAACCGTTTCAATGCAGGCGTATCGAAGCACGCATGATAGATTGGATTGACGACAATCCAAAATGAGCTTGGTTCTTTTGATGCGTATTTTGATGTTTCTCACAGCTGTATTGCTGTTTCTAATTGGAAACGCAAGTTTCGCCAATCCGCCCAACATCGAAAAGTATCCGCCATACAAATTGGCGAATACAGGAAAGAAACATCTGCTTGCGACCTGGGACGTGAATATATTCGACCTGCATCTAGTCTACGATGTGTGCGAAATCTACCGTTCTCTTTTGACAAAGGCAGCGGCATCAGCAAAGGTCGACCTGCATAAACCTGGCACCGTGAGCAGGCTTTGGGCGGATTACAAGTCCGGCAAGTATGCAACAAACCTGCTTTTGTGTGAGGCGATGAAACAAGCAATTCCCCGCCGGGTCATGCTCGCAGACATTGGTGGCAAAGACGCCATTGAAAAGTTCGATGACTCGTTAGCCGATGATGGCTGGAAGTTTAAGCCCCTAAGACCAAAGGGACATCATCTGCCAGAAAATTACCAACACCAGAAAGGCGCATTTGTTCCTCCTACAAAAAAGGAATATCAGGCGCACATGGGTGATTTCAACGCGACGCTTAAGAAGAAAGTCTTCGATCCTCACTCTGAGCGCGCACGCAAAGGCAACTGATCGTTTCCATAATTCAACAGCGATGCCCTATCCGAGTGTCTCATTTAACAAGTGGGAACCGGGTGGACTTTTTCTTCATGATAGATTGGATTGAAGGCATCCAGTTACCTTCCTTCTTAGGTGCTATCGCATGCTTAATCCAATCACCGACGGCGGCGGTCCTACAGGTCAAATAATCGAAAGCTCAGAGCGAAATGCTCTGACGATTCAAAAAGAGCGCAAGATAGTCCTGATCGAGTACGGAATTGCACTTTCGCTGCAGGCGGGCTTATACAGTTTTCTCTACGTCGTCACCCCAGGTTACGTCGTTCCGCTGCTCAATTGTGCCCCGGCAAGAATCATATTCCTGCTGATTTTCTTCTGGCAGGCAGTAGCAATCGCAGCCCACTGGTATCTGGCGCCAATTTCAAATTTGAATCGAGCCGCCCTCCTCATCCCCATCGTTCTTTTTATTTTCATACCGGCATTTTTGTTTCCACTCTTAGGTCCAGCCTGTATCGGCATCTTGAATGCCTTAGGACCAATCATGACGGGTTCCTAGCCGGTTGCTGGCGTTCAACCGCCGCCTGCAGTCACGTTTTCAAGAGAACAGGAAAAACAGTGGCACTCCGTGGTAAGACTTATATAGTCTAGGTACGGAGCGCTGGAGTTTCTATAGTGGCATCCGATGGACGCATGCACGATGCGCTCCCTTTTTTGAACCGACGTCCCAGGCGCCGAAAGTGGTCTGCAATTTTGCCGACGCTGCTGGCAGTTTGCTCGGTTCCAGGTTTAACTCTTTCCGTCTTCGGCGGTCCCACCTATACCACCCCGCACGGACCCGAGCCGTTTTACCCGCGCTATCTTGTTTCCCCCATGCGCGACGACATTCCATACTCACCGGTCGGCATGGGTCTGGTCACCTCGAAGGCAGGCTTCAGAATCCATCCGGTTACAGGTCGAGGTGACTTTCACTCCGGCGTGGACCTGGGCGCTCATCTAAACCAGGAAGTCTATAACCTCCTTGACGGGCAAGTGATTCGGGTCGGCTGGCGAGGAGCGCTCGGCTATCACGTCGAGGTGTTTCACCCTTATCCATATCCCGGCATTCGTACAATCTGCGGGCACTTGAACGCTTTTTGCGTGCGCCCAGGTGAATGGGTTTGTCGCGGTCGCGTTTTAGGTTATGCGGGAACGACAGGCCGCTCAACCGGCGTACACGTGCACTACACGGTCGTTAGGGCGGACACGAAAGACCTGATCGACCCAATGGAATATTTGCTGCTCGTACCTAAGTATGTGAAAGCCCTGAAGACAGCGCAGTATCAAGCGGCGATCGCGTACTACAAACAGAACTCCAAAAAAAATCTGGAGAAGGTAAAGCCTCTTGACTTGGACGGCGAGGAGGAAGAGTCCAAAGAGGAAGAGAAAAAAACCACTAAGAAGGATAGCTACGAGATTCCGTAAAAGTTGTCTGACCCGGGCGATGCATGGCGTCGCCCCTCTACAGAAAACTGCGAGCAGTCGCCGCGAAAGAAACTACGATCAATTGATCAAATATAAATTGCCGTCCTGCGAGCCGACAAAAACGCCTGATGCTGAAATGGATGGCGAACTGACAATCGGGCGCTGGGTTTTGTATTTCCATTTGATGCCGCCGTTGCGGCAGTCGATGGCATAGAGATTGGCATCCGAGCTGCCGACGTACAACATGTTGCCGGCAAGGGCTGGCGAAGATGAGAGCAGTGGCACGGGGCTGTTCAATTGCGTCTTCCAGAGCATCTTTCCAGTCAGAGCTTCCAGGCAATACATTTTTAGATCGTCATTGCCGACAAAAACTTTGCCGTTGGCGCCCACTGGCGAAACGCTGTAACTCTCCGCCCCTGCGAATTTCCATTTTTGCTTTCCGGTGGAGAGGTCGACGCAGTAGAAATTTTTGTCCCATCCGCCAACGTAGACGAACCCATCCATTATTAGTGGTGAAGAGAAGATCTTGCTGCCGGTTTTGAATTGCCACTCCAGCATTCCATCATTCATGGACAGCTTATAGATGTAACCGCCGTGCGAGGTGACCACGATCGAATCGCCGGTCAGGGCTGGCGAAGAGGTGATGCGCCCTTCACCCTGGAATTTCCATTTGACGGCGCCGCTGTGAATATCGACAGCATATACATTTCCGTCCCAGCCTCCAACGTAGGCAATACCGTTGAACACTGCAGGCGAAGAAGAGATGCGGTCTTGCGTATCCATGGTCCAGAGAATTTTTCCGGACCTGGCATCGACGCCATACAATTTTTTGTCTTCACAGCCGACGATTACAACATCGTCGTCGACAGCCGGTGAGGATTTCACTTTGTCGCCGAGTTTTCTTCTCCAAACCATTCGGCCGGTTTTTTCATCGAGCGCGTACAAGCAACTATCATCGGAGCCTACATATACTGCGCCGTGATAAACGGCCGCTGAAGTATCGACTGCACCCTCGGCAGGAAAACTCCAACGCAAATTTCCTTTGGGCACTAACCCCATCAATGACCCAGAACCGGTATGGTTGGGATTTTGCAGGTACATCTGCCAGCCATTTTTGTAATGCTCTTGCAGGTTGACCGTCGACTTAGTCACTTGTGCTTTATGAACATCGACAGGAGCAGGCGTTGCCGTCTTGGGCTCTGCAACCGCCACGGGCGCTGCCTTCTTAACTTGTGGATTTAATGATCGAGATTGATCGTTTACCTTTGCACTCGGGTGGGTAACAGCAGAAGGTTTATCTTCTGTTTGCCCAAATGCAGCACTGGTACTCAATCCGCAAAGTATCGTCACAATTGATGCGTAAACGATGCGATCAATAACACAAGTTGTCATGAGAAAAACCCTTTGCCGTGCACGCAGATTCGTAGCTGTTTTTGTATCGATATGGATGTGCATTATAGATCTTCGAGAAATATCTCGCGGTGAATTTTCAAGCAACATCAACCGGCGCAAAACCTCATGAAAACCAAACCCCATCATGGTTTTGCGGAATCGACCGGAAAGGATCCTTTTGAACATCTGATGGCTATGTCGTTGTGGAAAATGCAAAATTCTTGTTGGCTCAAAACAAACGCTATCATCATAATTTGCGTGAAAGCCAAAACTGTTGGCACTCTACAATGACGTGAGCATCATTGTTTGAACGAGAGACCAAAAAAGAATTTTTCGAATTTGCAGTCGGAATCTATTGTGTATTCAATTATGCGGTGTTAGTATTCCGTCTTGTGGGTTGGGATGAGTATTTCCAATTAAGGAGGAAATCGAATGAACCGAGCTGAGCTCGTCGAAAATGTAGCGAAGACCACAGGTCAAGCTAAGTCTGAAGTGACCAGAACTCTTTCTGCTTTCATTCACACCATCACTGGCGCTCTTTCCAAAGGCGATAAGGTCACCCTCGTCGGCTTCGGAACATTTGAACGTCGCAATCGTAAAGCACGCACCGGCCGTAACCCGAGAACCCTTGCTCCGCTGAAAATCGCTGCAGCACGCGTTCCCGCTTTCCGCGCAGGTAAGGAACTCAAGGACATCGTAAATGGCCGCGCTAAGCAACCTACTTTGGTGCTTGCTAAGCCGAAAGCAGCTAAGCCTGCTGCTAAGAAAGCAGCTAAGCCTGCTAAGAAAGCCGCTAAGCCAGCTAAAAAAGCTGCTAAGAAGAGCGGTAAGAGAAGGTAAGCTTTCTCGATCTGAACCCTACGGTATTAATGGATTAGGTAAGGTAAGGATCATCTCAACCACTTCGAAAGGCGCAGGACTCAGGTTCTGCGCCTTTCACCTTTTTGGAATACAATCGAGAAATTAGAACGACGTTCTACAAATTCCAACCGGTTTCATAAAACGATGAACGAACCAGATCAAGACGAAAGCATTCTCGAACGCATTTGCATCGCCATGCCGTGCAGTATTGACTGGGAGAGCATGCAAGGCACGGACGAAGCTCGTCTCTGTGGTGGCTGCAACAAGAACGTCTACGACATTTCCGCAATGAGCAAAAGGCGCGCCGAAGAAATTTTGTCGGCGCCACAATTACCCTGCATACGAATTAACCGGGCGCTTGATTCACGACGAATGTCCGAGTTGGTTGAAGCCCGTGAGAAACGGCTGGAGAAAATCTTTGGGAATTGCCATTTCTCTTTTGACGTTATTTTCCATTGGTTCGCAAAGCAAGGCGGAGAACCCGCATCCGGCAACACGCAAAAAGACGGAACAGCCAAAAAAGAACCTCTCTATGCCAATGCCTGCAGGCATTCCTATAGAGATTAAAGAGGTGCAGAAGAACGCAAACCTGTGGCCTGCTCCAATTTCCGCACTCGGATTTTCCAAAGATGATTTGCCATCGATTGTTTCGGAGAAATTCACTGCCGAACAGATCGATGCTGTCGACGGCAAAAAGATAGCTCCGGAAAAAGTGCCGCCGCAATTGGATATCACCGCCTGGGAGCTGTTTTACAAAGCAAGAAAGCTCCATTTGAAAGCATCAATGCATTTCGTCAATAAGGAATTGGACAAAGGGACAAGTGAATGTCAAGAATCGCTACAAGTCTATCAGCTGGCCCTTGAGCAAATAGCAAGAGGGAAGCACGACGACGCTTTCGCCGCATTTGTCTATCAGGAACAGAACAAGATCAGGCAATTAGAAGAACGATGCGCGCAATGCCAAGGCAATGCGTCGAAGTAGAAGTAGCAGACGCATCGCCGCGGGCACAATACTTTTTGATCGGAAGTTTCCTTCTAATTGGAACTTCGACCAGGTGACCTTGTCGAACAGTCATCTATATTTCCGTGGAGGACGCACCTGTGTTTCGTAATAAGTTTGTATTGCTCGGTCTCGGGGCTACGGCGTTGAAGGCCGCAACGACAGTGAACCGCATGCTGCGGCGCATTGAATTTGAAGACAAAGTGGTCGTCATTACCGGAGGCAGTCGCGGCCTTGGTTTGGTCCTCGCCCGCAAATTGGCCAATGAGAACGCCCGACTAGTTCTTCTGGCAAGAAACATGGAAGAGCTCGACACGGCGCAGAAGGAATTACGGGAGAAAGACGCAGATGTGCGCATTGTTGTTTGCGACGTCACCGTTCAAAAAGAAGTAGAGGCTGCCTTCGCCAAAATAATCGAAGAGATGGGATCTGTTGACATCCTCATCAACAATGCGGGCATCATTCAGGTTGGTCCTTTGGATTCAATGACCACAAATGATTACAAAAATGCACTTGACAACCACTTCTGGGCACCGCTATATGCGGCCCTGGCTGTCGTTCCACACATGCGCGCAAAGAAATTCGGGCGCATAGTCAACATTGCGTCGATCGGCGGAAAGATAAGCGTGCCGCATCTTTTGCCATACAACGCCAGTAAATTCGCTTTAGCAGGGCTTTCTGAAGGGCTCCGGTATGAATTGATGCCGGACAATGTTTTCGTCACTACAGTGTGCCCTGGCTTGATGCGAACCGGCAGTCATGTGAATGCCAAGTTCAAGGGTCAACACAAACTCGAATATGCACTTTTCAGCACTATGAACTCTTTGCCTTTCTTTTCGGCAAATGCCGACAGAGCTGCAGCCGAAATAATCGACGCATGTCGACATGGCGATGCCGAATTGATCATCACATTACCTGCACAGTTGGCAGCTAAATTCAGAGCCCTGTTTCCTGAAACAACAGCCGAAGCGCTTGGAACAATCAGTCGTTTTCTTCCGAAAAAGGGCGAAGACGGCGACGAAACAAAGACCGGAAAGCAAAGCCAGAGCGAACTTTCACCCAATGCGCTCACCTATCTGTCGGACAAAGCTGTGCTGAAAAACAATGAAGACTTAGTGGCTGCCAGAGAAAATGGTAATGGTGGTGGAAACGGAAGCGGAGGAGAAGGAGAGCACAACTGACATTGTTGTTAACTTCCGTTTCTCGACTGCAAACTAAACCAAAATATTGACCCACTGCCATCGGCATCACGAACGCCGATCGAGCCGCCGTGCTGCAATACAATCGCTTTGCAAATGGCCAGACCAAGTCCGAACCCAATTTTTGAATCTCGTTTTTTGTCGGCTTGTTTAAAACGTTCGAAAATCGACTGCTTTTTGGAGGCTGGAACACCTGGCCCCTGATCGGCGATTTCAACAGTGGCCTGGCTATTTTCTGTCTTGTTTGAGAGTCGGATCATGCCGCCTTCAGGTGAATATTTAATCGCGTTTGATACCAGATTCATAACCACTTCTTGAATGTATGTGCGATCAGCAAACACTGATTGGCTCTCGATTACATTGACAATTTTGAGATTCTTGCTTTCCAATTGAGGGGCAAGCATCGAGGAGACTTCTTTGACAATCTCTGCGATATCCAAAGTTTCTAGAGTGAGTTC
>CAZHEZ010000128.1:0-22987 GCA_964531315.1 uncultured Candidatus Obscuribacterales bacterium
TGCTCTGGCTGAAATCTCCGCGACTGGTTCTAATTCTGCAACGGCAGCTGCTGCCAATTCCGGAGCACATACAAATTCAACCCCTGCCACCGCAGCCAATTCTCCGGACGGGGCCGCTGCCAACAAGCCTGCCGTAAATCTTCCAGCCGGAGCACCGATTGTAAAGCCAGCCTCATTCCACTATTTGGAGCCGGTGCCGGCAGTTTTTCACGCTATTGAGACCGATGCAAAAACGTTGCAAGAAAAACTGACGGCGCTTGGATATTTTCCCACTCAATACGACCAGCGTTTGAACGATTTCGCGCGTCTGGCTCAGCGACTGGCGCAAATATCGGAAAAAGAGATTGCCGGTCAGGCAACCACACCGGTTGATTTCAAGTTGCTGGCCGGAATTGATTTTGTTCTCGATCAAGTATCATCGCCTTTAGCCGGATCGTTGAGCATTATTGCGCCCACCAATGCTCCCAGTCCCACCATCAATATGCCGGCTCATTCTCTGTCCATGACGCCCGGTGCCCCGCTCACAAGCGGCACCAGTATCTTGAACAGCGGCAAGACGGCGCTCACACAGACCGCCCGCAACATCCTTTCGGCCGCCTCTACCAGCGGTGGCAGCCCAGCAAGTCCGGCCAAACCGGCCAAAGCACCGGTGCCGGAGTCAATTTACAAAAGGCCGCTCAAATCCGCCAATTTAATCCTGGGCAAACCCGGACTGGTTCTCATGGTCTGTCAAACCTCACAGGGGCCCATGCTTGTCCGCGGCGGAGTCTACACGTTTTACGAAGTGAGCGGCATGCCCTTGAGAGCGGAACATTTGAAAAGAAAATTACAATTCGACCTTTTGCGTCCTCCCATCTGGACGCGAACCTTCGATGTCGTTCAGGAAGCAGCCGGCAAAGAACCGCTGTTTCAAAAGGTCCAGTAACAGTAAGGCAAGAACCGAGAATCAGAGGAGCATGAAATGAAGTTTCCCAAAATTGCCGAAACAAGAAAGAAAAGCGCACCGTCAAAAAACAAAGCGCCCCTTTCAATTATCACGGCGATTGCTGCCGTTTCTCTATGGCTGACTGCCGGCACTAACTTGCTGCCGGCAGCCTTTGCCGACGCTTCCCAAAGTGCAGACCCGTCTCAAAGTCACGAGAAAGAGCCGTTTAAAGCGGACCAGACGCCACCGGATATGGTGGTGGATGAACGCACCGAGATGGAAATGCTGCGCGACCTGGGCGACAGTCTGAAGAAACTCGAGCATGCAGCAACAGAGACAATTCATGAGGTAAACCGCTACGCGCCTTCGCCCGTAAACAGTGATGATATTCTTAATGCCGCAGTCATGGATCCATTCTGGGCGCAACCGTTTGATCCCACCTTGACCGCTTCTTTGAGAAAAGGGGCGCAGTTGCCGCCGCGCAAAAAGTGGCTCGACTTTGATGTCAGCCAAGTCGAAGGCGTAGTCGGGATCCTGCAACATGAAGTCTCGTCTTTATGCCCGCCGGTGGCGCTGTCCAATACGGCAAGAGACTCCTTCAAAGTCGAATTGAGCATGATGTCTGAGGCAAACGGCAAGATTCAATCAGACAACGACCAACTGAAGACATTGGCAAAGGGTCCCACTTATGACAGCGACAAGATAGGCAAAACCGCTCACGATATGCGCATAGCGGCAAGAACCATTGAAGAATGCCGAAAACGCGCGGTCAAGGCCCTGTCGAAAAAATAAGATGACAGATGCAGTGACAAGTGACGGCAATAGGTCTCAGCAAAGCCTCTGGCAAAACGCGAAGTTTCAGCTGGCCCTATTGATGGCACTGTATTTAGTGCTGCGCCTGCCATGGATGCTGACCTTGCCATTGACTGAAGCACCGGACGAAGGCAATCATTTTTGGGTCTGCCAATTTCTCACCACACATTTGCGGCTGCCTACCGGTGCGGAAGTTCTCTTAGCAGGAGGACCGGCCGAATACGGGTCGCTGCCTCAATTTGGTTATATTCCCAATGTAATTTGCGCCCTTTTCGGCAACCAAATTACCATGCCGGTTTTGTCGCGCCTGGGCAGCGTCATTGCCGGGTTGCCGACACTGGTGGCGGCCTTCGCCATCGGCAAAGAGATTTTTCTATCCAGCTCATTCATGGCCCTGGCGCTGCCACTTCTTACAGTCGTCCACCCGCAATTGATTTTCACACAGAGTTATACCAATACCGACGCCACCACAGTTTCACTGGCCAGCGTTTCAATCTATCTGATTATTCGCGCTATCAAGAACGGGTTGACGATGAAAGCAGCTTTGACCCTGGGATTTCTGCTGGGCTGGATGGCTCTTTCCAAACACACCGGACTTTCGATTGTTCCTGCCCTTGCGGTGGGCGTTTTCGCCTCAACATTCGGCAGAGGCGAGGGGACTAGCTCCGCGCTCAAAAAAATCGCCGCGGCAGCAGCCGTTTTTGCCGCCACCTGCGCATGGTGGTTTGTGCGCAATTACTTCGAATTTTCAGGCGACATTCTGGGCTCGCGCACCATGTATGAAACCTGGTCGAAAATCCTGCCGCGTAAAGACGGCATGATCGTGCACCCATGGCCGCAAGTGCACCAATTTGGTTGGTGGCGTTATGTCTTCTTTGATTTCTTCGGACTTTTTGGCTACATGAACCGATACGTCTACCGCCCTGCTTATATCGTGTATTTGCTCTATGTTCTTTCGTCCGTCGCCGGCTGGGCGCGCTTTATCAAGTTCAAGAGTCAAGCACCTGATCTGCGTTCTATGGAAGAGAAGAAACAAGAAAGACTGGTATGGATCGTCTTTGCTCTCTGCCCGTTGTTTAATCTGGCCGCCATGATCACGGCGACGCTTTTGAAAATAACCGGGCCGCATGGTCGCTATCTCTTTCCGTCCATCATTCCAATCGACGCCCTGCTTTTGGCCGGCTTTTTCAAGTTGGGCGACAAGTTCGGCAAATGGGCGACAATCAGTCTTTTGGCGCTGGACCTGGCAGTCAGCGTGGGCTCGTGGCTGGTTTACTATCCGCCCCGTTAGCCAGTCCTTTTTGCCCGCTCAGCGGTCCCTTTGAAAAACCCAAGTCCCTTGTCGCACGGAGCCTGCCACAAAATTGCAATACCTGTTTATTAGTGTTAACTCACACCCCCCAGACTCTCACTTGAAGAGGACCACACAATGGGACGTCATCAAAGCTGCACGCCGTGCCAGCAATATGTACCGCAAGAGTGCCAGCCTGCTGGTGGCGGCTCCTGCGACAGCAGCGGCTGCTATCCTTCCAACAGCGACATGCAAGCCTACAACAACATGTGCAGAACGCGCGGCGGTTGCGGCAATGCCGGCGATAACTTTCAAATAATTCGCCCGGAAGCTAACAACTTCGGCTCGCCGGAGCAATACAACGCGGCTGCCGGCGCATGCAAATACAACGACCAGACCTACGACAGGGCGCTCAGAGATGCGGCTGCAAAAGGTCAGCCGGTGGTCGCCATCTTCGGCTCAAAAGACACGCCGGATACTCAAAAGCTGCTCAATCAAGTAGCCGCTGCACAAAAAAACGGAGGCGACGGTGCCACCTATGTCTATATAGATATGGACCGGGTCGCCCAAAATCCGAATTCTCCACTGGCGAAATTCGTCGACCAGAACATTCGCGGACACAATCTTGCCCACGCCATGGTCTTTGCGCAATCACCGGATGCTCAGGGCAATCCTTGTCCGGATGCACCTTTAATGAGGACCTGGGGCGGTCGCGACGAAATCGCCGGCTTGCTCAGAGATCATGTCAAATATGGTCAGGACGCTATGCGCGGGCGCCAATTCAACGTCAAGGCTTCCGCAGACAATGTGGCACCGGCCGCCGACGCTACCGACAAACCGGCGACGCCGGCAGCAAGCAAGAATGGCCGCGATCTCCTCAAAGACATCCAGTCAGGTATGGAAGAAGGCAAGAAAGCAACTGATTGGCGTGAAGGTGAAAAGCAATATCTGAAGGCGATTCGCGCCGCCGATCAGGTCGATCAAACGGCAGTAAAAGCTGACCTTGCCAAAGTGCAGACAGCCAAACAAGCAGCTGACGCAAAAGGCGATCAAACTCAATCCAAAGAATTGCAGACACAAATAGAACAACTGAAGACATTGCAGGACGCGGCCTGGAAGGCACGCATGGAATTCGGATTCTCCTGCATGAAGTGGAGTCCCAACTATAAGGATATCGGCGAACAATGGCTGATGTCGGCAGGCGACAGAAATCCCAATATGTATAACGCCGAATTCAGAGCCAGAATGAAGGAAGCCGGATATACACCGCAAACCGAAAACGCGTTTGCGAAGCGAGTGGCGCAACATGAATTGAATAAGATCGGCCCTGTTACACCCGATCAAAGACGAGATGTCGGTCCGAGTTCACAAACCCCAGCAGACAGAACGAATCCGCCCGTTCAAACGGATCGACGATATCCAGGCCTGGATGGACGTCCACCCATCAATCCCGATGTTAGAGTCAGACCTCAAATCAATCCAGTCGTCAGACCTCAAGTTAATCCGGTCGTCAGACCGGAGGTGGTTCCGCAGGTCAGACCGGAAAATAATCCTGAAGTGAGACCGCAGATAAGACCACAGGAAGTCACACCGAACTGGTTGAAAAATGGCGGTCGGCTGGCAGTGACTGGCGAATATGACAAAAACAGAAGACCTCTGGATACTCAACAAGTGCGCGACACAGCGGAACTGACTATGCTTGAAAAAGCAGCCGCGCAAGGCAAAGTCCTCAGCACTGCATTCGGTGCGCAATGGTGCCACGCTTGCCCCAAACAACTGGACACATTCCAGAGCAACGCAAATCGCAATGACAGCGTGTATTACAGCAATCACGACATGGAACGCTCAACGCTCGCACATCAGGCCGGCAACAATTTTGGGCAGGCTCCAAACTTCTATACATTCCGCGTCGAAAAGACAGGCGACGGTGAATTCAGACTGACAAACACTGCAACCAGACAGACCTACAACGTCAACTATAACCGCAGAAGAAAAGCGAGCTAATTGGTCGGCGGTGTCTTCTTGGCGCTGATCATCTGATCTTGCAGGGCTGAGGCCAGTTGCGGACGGCGGGCGATTTCATCGGCGATGCGATTGAGGACTTTGGCACCGCCGCGGAAATTGACATGCACAGTGTCGACAAAATCCTTGCGACTGTAATCCTCGCTGGCAGAGAGGAATAAATATTGTGCTTTCTGGCGGGTGCAGATTTCATTCATTTTGGTCGTGTAATCAACCCAGAAAGAAAGAGGCAGCATCGCTCTATTTCTCATGAGCGTCGGCATGTCGACAATGAAGACCTGGACATTTTGCTCTCGCATTCGCTTCAGCATTTCCTCAAAGAAAAAGAGTTGCGTTTTGAAATGCTGGGGATGAGGATTTTTATAGCGGCTTTCATATTCGTTGGTATTGTCGAAACATCCTTCTCTGGGCGTTCCCGGCACAACAATATCGCCGGGAAATATGCGCAAAGCACTGGTTGAAAGCGCAGAGCGAAGCTGATCGCCAGCGTCCTTACGCGGTTTTTCTATGGTGCTGTCGTCCATAAAATGACTGGCCACAACGGAGTGGAAGCGCCTCAATGGCATGTGCAACATCTTCCATTCAATCTCACCCATTACTATCTCGATTGGATTCGAATAGGCGCGAGCGACCGCATCATCGAATTTCACATAACGCTCAAAGAACATAAAAGGCTCAGTGCCGCCCAGATTGGACATTTTGTTGTCGATGAAGTCGCGCGGTGCGATTCCCAAAACCAATATCTTTGGCTTGCGCGCACCTTCCATCATGGCGCGGGTCATCATGTAGTAATCGCAGGCACCAGCACCTTGAATGGACACATTTAGAACAGAAGGGCGGTCACCGCCCAGCCTTTGCTGGAGCATCTTTTCCAGGGTGACGACATGGTGATGCTCAGTGCAATCAATGGTGGTTTTTGTGCCAACAGCGTCCGATGCCCAGCAAGCAGAATTGACCAGCGAACTGCCCATCATCACGACATCAGGCGCCTTCGGCTCCTTAAAATAGGCATGAGCAGCCCACCAGGACCAGGTTCCGTAAGAAGGACTTTGCTTGAGATTGTCGGAAAGGACATCCTGTTCAATAGCTCCGCCAGGGAAATTGGTATTGGAGAAGACAACAGCCGCCAGAATCACCACATTTACAGTCGCAAAGCCAAGCACCGACCAGCCGAAGCGGCCGCCGGGAAAACGTGATTTCTTTTGTGAGTCTGGCGTGGCCAGTTTTTTGTCGTTATCCAATCGGGTCAGGTTACCCTCCTGCCGAGTTTTCAACAGGACGCCCTAAATCATAGTCCTGCGGCGCAAGAGCTGTCCAGACAACTGATTTAAAGGATGCTTAGAACTGCTTTAAGCAATCAACCAACAAACTTTCAAAAATCCGGGAACCGGGCCCAGGAATTTCTGTCACAACAGATCGCGCCATGGCTCAAGAAATCATGCGCATTCTCGAAAGCACTCTTTTCCTGGTGTGTATTAGGTCTTGAGTCCTTTAGCGCGCTGGCGTCCGGTAATTTCTGACCGTTACTTAAGGTCTATTTCTATTGCGAAATTACCTAGATGTAATGTTCAAATATTACGTTGTCATACAAGTGAAGGAGTCGAGCTTTTGATGCGGTTTTCCCCACCATATACGCAATGGACATACTTGTCATTAGGCTCGCACCTGCCTATTATTGATCTGCGCTACAAATCTTCCAGCGCAGTTCGTGGTTTCCCTCATATCTAAAGGTGAAACAGTGGACTCTACACGCCCCCGAAGAGGCCCCCAGGCGATGCTCACAAACGCCCCCGCTCGCCAGCACTCGAGACATAAACGTCACGAACCGGCAATCACGAGCACTGATTTAAACAATTACTACAGCAAAGAAACTGTCGAATTAAGCGTCGATCCGGCCAAGATGGCGCAGATGTTTTTGGAACAAGGTCGCAATGCTGATGCTGAGCGGCTCTTTCTCTCGGCACTCGATGAAAAAATCGAGCGCCTGGGCGAAGAACATCCGGAGACAGAAAAGTGCCTGGAAGATGTTTGCGTCTTCTACACCAACTTCGGTCGTTATCAATTGGCAGAAGAATTCGCCGAAACCTTGCTTCGGATCAGGTCTTTGACCACATCTCCAATAGACGAGATCTACAACAGAACCGTCGAACATGTCGCCAATATCTACGAGAAAGTCGGCAAGCCCAATCAAGCCGAAGCGCTGTACCGCTTCTTGATCACGCTGCAAGAAGAAGTAGTCGGCACTGACAGCCTGTCCATGGTGTTTGCCCTCAATCGGCTGGCTGAGTGCTATACAAGGCAAAATGAGTTCCTGGCTGCATTGCCGTTGTATGAGCGCGCACTGGCGGTGGAGGAAGCTGCATATGGACCTTTTGCAGTGGAAACCAACAATACTCTTACCGAGCTTGCCCGTGTCTATCAGGCTCTCGGCAAGACCGAGAAAGCCGCAGAAATACTGAAGCGGCAAGTGATTATTCTGGAAAGCATTCACGGTGCCAATGGTTTGAGCGTGGCCAGCTGCCTGTCCAAAATGGCAGAGGTCTTCGAACAAGCAGGCAACGTGCCGGAAGCCGAAGCTCTCTTTCAGCGCGTTACTCAAATCTATGAAGGCGCATACGGCAAAAACTCGGGCACAGTGCAATTGATGTACCGAAAGCTCGATCAACTGCGCATGGACAAAGCTCGCCAGCAACAAAGCGGTTTTGTAGCTATGACGCCGCCGATGGCCAACACCGTCATGGGCGTCTGGTAAAGAGCCAGGCGATTATTTCAGCTTATCGAGAGCGGCTTGAACAGCAGGATCTGCCCCATCCATGCGGGCGGCTGTTTCAAACTCCTCTCTTGCTTTCTTCTTGTCTGAATCCATAAGCAAGAGGCCAAGGTGATAATGCGAGTTTTCGGCAGTCGCGTCTGCCGAATTTGGCGAGCTTGATGCAGCGCTGGCGGCATCACTGCCGGCTTTGGTGGCGGCAGCGTCGGCGGCGGCAATCGCCTTCTCATACGACTCTTTCGCTTTGTCCTTCAGTCCACACTCTTCATATGCCAAGCCCAGGCCGTTTAGCACCACCGGTGAATTCGGCAATTCCTTGTTGAGCTGCTCGAAGGCGGCGACGCTGTCTTGCTCTTTCAAGAACAGAGCATCGCTGATGCGCTGTTGAATATCGCCAGGAAGCTTCGACTTCTCAGCAATTTTGGCAGATGACAGATCGACGTGCATTTTGCCAGGCTCGCCCTTGATGGCGCCAAGCGAGACAGCAGCGAACTTACGTTCGTCTGCGGCTGGTACGAGGTTGGAAATAACAGCCACCCCTTTGGCGACATTGCTGCCGGAGGCACCGTCTATGGTGTAGGCGATTGCAAAATTCCTCACTGCAAATGGATTGTTGTTGCGCACAACAATATCAACGGTAGCCTGCCCATTCTTCGCAATCGGGCTGTCCAAGATAAGTTCGATGTTTTTCATCATGGCGACAGTTTCGTAGTTCATCAAGAATTCAGTTACTTTATAGGCGCCAAAACTGATGCCGGTAAGGAAAACGATCGCAAACCCGATGATCGGTCCCTTGGACATTTTTTTGTGCGAGACTTCTTTGGCTTGATTTTCCAAGAAGTTAGTTTTGATGCGGGTTTCGCCTGTTTGACTGGACATTTTCTCTCCTCAGGTTGCCGTAGTTATTAACGGCAGCTTGTTAGCCGTTTTACTCTTCGTCTTTCTTTTCTTTGTCCTTATCGCTCGGTTCTTCTTCATCACTGGCCGGCTCCGCCTGCGGTGCACGACCACGAGGGCTCAAGTAGCGATAACGCGCTGCAGCGGCAGCAGCCGCAGCGGCATAACTGGAGCGATCAATAAACTCAAGACGCAATTGTCCATCGGCGTCTTGATAGTAGTGCTGCAAAATTTGTTCGTAACGCCAGCCATTCTTGGCCAGAGTATTGGCTCCGTGCTGGCTCAAACCACGAGCGCCATTGCCCGGTCCGCGGCAGGTGAAAACCCAGTTGTTGCCTTCTTCTTTGACATCGAGAATGCCGGCTGTCGAAAGTCCGAGCATCTTGGCCAGGGCAATACCGTAAACTTCCTTGGCACCACGCTTAGATCCCATCACCTGAATTGTATGCGCGTTCAAATTAGCATCCCAGCGCTTGACCGTAACACCGACAATGCCGCTCACCCCTGTAAGTTTTTCAAGAGTGGCTTTTGGTACGGCTTTCGTGCGAATGTTCAAATTCTCGTAGTAATCACCGACGGTGGCACGATAAAAACCAGGTTTGATGCGACCGGCATCTTTCAGAATGATGCCTTGAGTTTGATAAACAGCAATACGAGTGGAATTCGCTTCCGCCGCTAAGCCTTTATAGGCTTGATCGCGCACATCCGGCACCAGATCAAAGCCTTCGCTGTTGTACCATTTCGAATGTCCTGAACCCAGGTGCGCAACCGCGTAGCTGCGCGCCGCTACTGCTTGCGCTTTCAAAGCCTCCAGCTGCCAGCTGGCCGGCATCTCGGACGGGACCACGCCCTGCAAATAGTCTTCGAGATCGAGCAAATTGATGGTGGTTACACCGCGCGTCAAAATCAGTTCCAGGCTGCCGCGCCACCAGCGGTTATTGGCCCAAACCGCATATGTACCCGTCATATCCCGGGCCGCAATTTGGGTTCTTTTATCGAGCGGCAGGCTGACAGCACGACCGGTAGCCAGTTCGGTGATACGGCCGGGGGTTATCTGATAAATGACTTGCGGCTTAAGCGCCATCAGCGGTCTATTGTCAACAAACACCCAACCGGGAGCCCAAACCGCAATCCGCGCTACAGGCGCGCGTGTGCCGATGCCGATGCGCACAGGGTGCACCATGGGTGGATAAGGACCGAAATTCGGCCAACTCATGGGCTGGCGGCTGTCCATTTCCGGCTTCTTGGTGGCCGACAACGCTATAGAATCCGGCAAAAGCACAGCCAACAAAGCCAACACGATGGCGAAGATGCGCTCAAAGCGATGTGTCTGTTGGCCCGACATGTACGAAAGGAAGTCCCGACCGGAGATGATTTGGAGCTTATTGGATATCTTTGGATATCGCCGGATATCTAAAGATTTTCGCCCTCTTTGCGCAAAGCCAAAATTCGGGCAAATCAAGCAGTACTGCTATCAAGGACGATGATACTATGAACCACTTGTTGAGGGTGTAAACGGCTGAAGGGTGAGATGAAAAAGATACTTATCGTCGATGATGAAGTAGATATCGCCAACTCGATTCAATACGTCTTGAATCAGGAGGGCTTTGGCACGCTGCTCGCCCACGACGGCATCAAGGCGATTCAGGTGGCCGAGTCGGAAAAGCCCGACTTGATTATTTTGGACTTGATGATGCCCGGGCTGGACGGATACGAAGTCTGTCGCCGCGTTCGCAGCCAGGACAGAAAGACGCCAATACTGATGCTGACTGCACGCACCTCGGAAATCGACACAGTGGTGGGGTTGGAATTAGGCGCCAACGATTACATCGCCAAGCCGGTCCGGCTCAGAGAATTGGTCGCCCGCGTCAAAGCCCATTTGCGGGAAGCGCCCGGCACCGCGCCCGCTCCCAAGGGTCTTAGACTGGGTGCCCTTTTCATAGACATGGACAGCCGCACGGTTTCTGTCAACAATCAGCAGATTGATCTAACTTTCAAAGAGTTCGAATTGCTGGCTGCCATGGCCAAACATCCCAATCGAGTTTTCACCAGAGATCAGCTGTTTGCCCAGGTCTGGGGCTCAGACTTCCTGGGAGAAAGCCGTACGGTAGACGTCCACATCCGCTATCTGCGCGAAAAACTGGAAGAAAACCCCAGCCAACCCAAGCATATCCTCACGGTGCGCGGCGTCGGCTACAGGTTGGTTTGGGACTAAACTGATTTTTTATGCCGGTAGATAGTTGGAAATAACCGCGTTTTTCCGAAACTTTCATGCCGTGCATTTTTTGTCTTTCAGGCAAGAGTTACCGCGTAAGCGCCCTTGTGAATAATTGAAATAGTCGGCGGAGAAAAACATGACAGAGTCATTGATGAGCCACATCTACAACGGCTTCAAGGCAAAACAGGCGGGCAATCTCAAAGAAGCGCTCGAGTATTTCCAGAAGGCTCTGGAATGCGAGCCGGGCTCACCGATTGCCGCCTACGAAGTAGCTTGCTTTTATGAAGAAGGCGAGCTGGTGCCGCAAGACTTTGAAAAGGCGTTTGCACTTTACAGTCAGGCTGCCGATGGTTGCGTGGAATTGGCGCAGGAAAAACTTTGCGAATGGTACTCAAAAGGCTTGCATGTGGAGAAAAATGCCGGTCTGGCCAAGCACTGGCGGCAGCGCGCCGACGAACAGAGGAAGAAAGACGCCGAGCCGCCACTGACACTGGCAGAATCTATTAGAAAGAAAATTGCCGAAAAGCAAAATAAGAGTCATTAGTAGATTCTCGGCCGAGCAGTATTAGTAATAGACCCAAAAGCCAATTTCAGATTAAACAGCAGTTGCAAAGAGGGGAATTTTCCCACCCTCATCGCTGGAAAACGTCAGTAGGCCAATTGCTTGCGTACTTTTCCCAGTGACTTAGCCGTCCCCAGCTCATAGACTCAATTCGTCGGTAACGCATCTCTTTAGCGAACCGATGTGCATAGCGCACTTCTTCTCCCATCAATGGCATTAGCGGAACGGCATCCTCCATGAAACTATCTGCACTTCTTCTCAGCGTAAACATTGCGGCTTCTCTTCCCATTGCATTCTGCCAGATGGCGCCTGCAGCCGAGGAAGGCGTCGCCGACACCGGTGACTGGCTCAAGAATAATCTTGCCACTATAAAGAAGGGCAAATCAGACCCGCCCACATCCAGACTGAAAGTCTCGATGCCCGAGAAGATATCCAGCGGCGACCGCTCATTCGACGCCTATGTCGCCCGTTTGAAGCCTTTGCATAAAGTGGCAAAATTGCCGTCCCAGCGCGATCTGGACATGCAGCTCGTCTCCATGACTCCAAGAATGGCTGTGGACCCGAATGCTCAATTGATGGGCAATATCACCCAGGCTCAATACAACGACTATCAGGCACCCAGAGCCTATCGCCAGCCGCAATCCCTGGCCAACAGCGTGCCCAGAAGTCTATCCACGGCTGATTCGACAAGCTTCAAAGACTCAGCAGTGGCGCTCGCTCGCCAGGCCATCGCCGGCGCCCACCACCTGGGAGCCGCTCCCAGCGCTAAAAACATCAAGTCGGCCAAGCGCGCAGACGGACAATCGCTCCAGGACAGAATGGACGATTGGCTCGGACAGCCGAAAGGCGACGAGAAGATGCTCGGTCAAGCCGGAGCGTCGCTTGTCCAGATGCCCGTAATGCCGCAGCAAATGAACCTCAAGGATGCCGATCTGGAGCGCCAGATGAATCTTCCTGTCGGCGAAATGCAACCGATGCAGCCGCAACAATCCACAGCCGGCCCGGCGCCTTTCCCGCTCAATCTGGTTCCGGAAGCACAATTGAAGAATTTCATCCGGGGCGGACGCGGCTCAGCTCCCGCCATGGGCGGCATGGGTACCATGGGTGGCATGGGACATGGCAATATGGGCGGCATGGGTCATGGCGGCATGCATACCAGCGCACCGAAAGCCTTCTTCGGCTCCTGGCACGGCAATCGCAACCTGCCCAAAGCTGGTTTTGGCTCAAATCTCTATGCAGCGCACTATGTCCAGCAGCACAATGTCGTGCAAATTCGTCCGAAAAACCGTTATAGCAAAGGACCGAAAGCAGTCGCCCCGCGCGCTGTCGCCAAAAACGCACCGGCCAGTTTCAGCCAGCGCAACTCCGTGCAAGCGTCCCTGCCTCCGCAGGTCGCCAGTTATGGTCCATACACCAGCCACTTGCGCGCGTTCTAAGAATATCTATATAGAGATCTGCCATTTTCCACTCCCCCTTTCCCCGAAATTCCCGGGCGGGGCGGGGCAAACCCAACATTAGAAAGCTATAGACGGCAAGACTGTCCAAAATTCCCGCTTTGCGGATAAATACACTCAACCAAAGGATGAAAGGGCCCCAGGGGACCAACCGCCGGCGCAGCTTTCGTCCTGGCTGAAAAGTAGATATCCTTCAGTACGGAGGGGGGAGGGAGTCCTCCTGAATATCAAAGATGGGAAAAGAGCCCGTCAATCTGGATAAACAAAGAGCCGCCATGGAAGCCCAGGGCGACAAGGGCTGGCTGGCGTTCCAGAAAGGCGACTACAAAGCAGCAATAGGCTACTACAACAAAGCCGTGGAAATGGCAAAAGTAGTGAGCGATCATGGCGCCCTTGCTGTTTTTTCCAGCTATCGAGGCATCTCGCTTGCCGGTATCGGCGAAAAAGAAGAAGCCATACAAGCTTTCCAACTGGCCATCGACACCGCCCATCAATATGGACTGTCCAAAGTCGAGGCCCATGCGTCCTTGCTTCTGGCAGAGCAGTTCCGCGACGACGGTCTGGCCGACGAATCAATCGCCTGTTTCTTGCGCGCGCTCGATGCCGCCTATTCATGCGACGACCGCAACGGCATGGAAATCGCCTTCGGCAATCTCGGTCGCCTCTATCTGGAAAAAGGATGGGCAGAGCAATCTATAGAATGGTTCCGCCATGCCATTGAAGTGCGCGACGACACGCCCAATAAGGCAGCCTGGTTGGGCAGCCTCGGTCTGGCATATACAGAATTGGGTCAATATGACGACGCCAACGACTATTTCACACGCGCTTTCAACGAAGCCGGCTTGACCGACGACAGAAAAACACAAGCGATCTGCCGCGGCAGCCAGGGCAACTCTTTATTCGAGGCAAAACGATATGAAGAGGCAGCTCAATGCTATGAAGAAGCCCTGGCGCTCTCTGAAAAAGCAGAAGACCAGAGAAGAGTGGGCATCTGGCTCGGCAATATCGGCACCGCCTGGCTGAAACGCGGAGATCTCAACAAAGCCATCGATCACTGTCAGCGCGCCTGCGATCTGGCTAAAAACCTGGAAGACATTCAATCGCAAGCAGCGCACATGGACAGCCTGGGCGACTGCTATTTCGCACAGGGAAATTTGGGTTTGGCACTGGAGCGCTATCAGGAAGCTCTGGGTCTGAGCAGAGAAATTGAAGACCGGCAAGGTCAGCGGATCTACCTTTCCAATTTAGGAAAGACTTACCAGCAAATGGGTCAGCTCCAGCCGGCCTTCGATTTCTTCAGCTCGGCAATCGAGCTTTTCGACGAGCAGCGCTCGGCCATCAAAGCCGATGATCTGAAAACCAGCTTCCAAAATCGCGGACAGGATATGTATCGCGACATGGTCAAGGTTTGCCTGGCCATGGGCAAAAGAGTGGAGGCACTCGAATATGTCGGTCGCGCCAAGTCGAGGGCATTGCTCGATCTCTTGAGCAACTCACCTATCGATGTCTCGCAGCTCGACAGCACAGGTGATGAATCCCTGCAAAAACTGATTCACCACGAGTCGGAATTACGCAATCAAATCGACCACTTCGAACGCTTGTTCTGGCAAGGTTCCAACCCAGGCGAAAGCGGCACCCGGGGTGCGGCCATCCCGGCCGAAGATTCGCAGCGCATTTACGCTGAGTGGCGCGATGTCGTCAATCAGCTGCGCAGACGCCATCCCAATTACGCCAGCCTGATCTGCGCATCGACACTGTCCGTTGCTGAAATCAGCCAGCTATGGAACGAGCCTCGCACTGCAGGTGGTGCAGATTCATTCCTGCTCAACCGCAATACTGCCATCGTCGAATTCTATTGGACCGACCAATATCTATTGTCCGCCAGCCTCTGGCATGGCGCAACGCAACCGGCTTTGAATCTCATTACCGACGCTGAAAAACTGACGACGCTGGAAGAAGACCTGGCCAATTTCCTGGAAATGTCGGCAACGGAAGGTTGGGAAGTTCCGGTCAGCTTGTGCAAACGTTTGTACTCCGGATTGTTCGGTTCCGTTTTGAATGAACTGCCTGCCGGCATCAATCACTTGCTTTTGGTTCCGCACGGCAGTCTTTTCCATCTGCCTTTCAGCGCCCTGCATGATGGCAGCGGATATCTCTGTCAGAAATATGCAACCAGCTATCTTCCGACCACAAGCTTGATTCCGGTCTTAGCAAAAGCGCAAGACGAAAATTCGCCCATTCAAGATCTGTCCTCTCCTTATCTGGTTTCGGCCATCAGCGACTATTCCATAACTCGCAAAGAAGGGGTCGTCTTCAGCTCGCGATTGCGTTCGGCAGCCGGTCTCGACGACCTCAGCTACACGCTGGAAGAAGCGCAGACCATCTTCGATCTCGGCAAATTGACCTCGCAGCGCTCCAAAATGCTCACCAACCAGGAAGTGAAAGAATCCCTGCCCGAGCTATTCAGCAAATATCCAGTCGTGCATTTCGCCGGACACGCAGTGTTCAATCCGGACGAGCCACTGGCTTCCGGTCTGGTGCTGGCCGACGGATCAATTCTTACCGCCGCCGCCATACTGCAAGGCAATCTATTGCGCACGCACTGCGGCAAACTCCTGGTTTTGTCCGCCTGCCAGACCGGTGTCAACAAAGTCACAGCCGGAGGCGAAATCCTCGGACTGGCCCGCGCTCTCATGTACGCAGGCATGCCCAATCTTGTGCTCAGCCTCTGGGAGGTCGCCGATCGTTCTACCGCCACCCTGATGAAAGAATTTCACGCCGCCTGGCAGGGAGGAAAAATCTCTATATACGAAGCGCTCAGGCAGGCGCAAATTCAAGCACTGCAGAACGGGCATCCAATCCACGCCTGGGCGCCATTCATCCACATGGGGATAGATTAAGCATGAACGAAACAATGCAGGCAGCTCGCAATGGTGAATTTTGCGAGCCACATGTACTTACTATAAATACTCAATCAGGAACAGTTTCAGACTTATTGCTATCATTAGGTCTGTTTGGGTCTCGGCCGAGGATGAATGATGTCATTGAAAGTTCTTGCGCAAGCTTCCGCAATTTGTTGTCTGGCCCTTTTGGCATCACATTCGGTGCGAGCGCAGGGGGCACCGGCGGGCAGCACGGGCGGCGCCGGCGATCCAATGGCGATATACAGGCAAGCAGGCGTGTCTCAAGAGCAGGAGATGCGCATTCGTCAGTTAGCGAAAGACTTCGAAGATCAAGCGCGCGTCAAAGCTAAGCGCATGATGGGATTGATGCAGGAAATGCATCAACTCTCGCTGGAAGCTGATCCTGACGAAAAGGCTGTCCTGGGCAAACAAGACGAGATCAATCAAGTCACTGCCGATATGTCGAACGACCGCATCAAACTGCTGCTCACCATTCGCAAGCAATTGACCGACGCGCAAAAGCAAAAACTGGTCGGCATGATGAAAGAAGCCAGCGGTGGCGGCGGAGGCGGTGGGCAGCCGGCGGCGCAATAACCGACAAGCAGTCGACCAAAAGTTAAGCAGGCCCAGGACAGGAAATAACTGTCCTGGGCTTTCAGTTGTCAGCCTGTGGCGGTTTCAGCACTGTCCAACCTATGTCCAACCGGTTGCCTATTGTGAGGGAACCCAAAACCCGTTCCGAGGATATTACCCATGCAAGCATTGATCGAGCACATTTCGTCTTGGATCTCCAACCGCACCGCAGTCGAAGTAGTTGAAATTGCTGCGTTCCCCCCACTCACAGTTTGCGAAGCACAAAATCAAAACCCCGATTCCGCAACCTCCGCCTGGAGCTTCTATTTCAATGGTTATAAGGCCAGCGAAAAGTAGAGCCGCTAATCAGTAATTGACGGCAACTATCACTGACTTCAGTTCTTACTCCACACAGGAGCAAACATATGATCAACGAGATCAAGCCGGTAGTCGAATTAGTCGATAATCCGACCACCATAAAACTAGCCACAGAGACGATGCCGGAAACCGTTGCATCTATATGCACGGCTGCCGATGTGACAGAAGCTGCTGCCGCAAAACTCGCAGATGAAATGCTGGAAGCGCTTGGTGTATCCACAAAAAAGCATTCCCTTTCAATTTTGGATCACGAGATTGCGCATGATCCAAAAGCCCCGCTATTCATGAGCGCCGACATGCATTCCCTCGATCTATCACCGCCAGTCAAAACAACACTGAATGAAATCGAACTGGCAAAACCGACGCGCATTCCAAAGCCACCGGCTCTGGCGACATCAGAGTTTCTCAACCTGCCCCGATTCGACCTGTCGCCTGGCGGAGTAACACAAATCACTTTCCCAAAAGACTTCACTCCAGTTGATAAAGCAAAGTCAATGCTGGCCGCACAACACGCCAACATGATTCAGTACGACGAAGCAGCATTCAATGCGGCGGCCGGCCCTCTGAGAGCAGTCCAAGATGGAAGCGCGCCGATATGGCCAATTGACCGAATCACAAGGGGAATGCAACAACGCGCACTGGATGGTTCTATTGCATTCGTCAACGAACAAAAAGGCAATTCCTACACTGAGTATTTGCGCAACACCATCGGCAAATACGACCAATTGAGCTGGTTGACCAGACGTTTCACTGTGGGAGAAAAGTAATGCCAGAGCACCTTCATTTTCTCACCATCAATCTTGCAGAAGTCATCAACCATATTCAAGGATGGGCGCTTATGTACATAATCTTCAACATCGTTTTTGCAGAAAGAGAATCGAACATTTTCAGCAAATAAAGTTTTACCCCGCTTGAGCACGAAGCAACATCTACACCTCATCAGCTCCTGGTCGCATTGCCATGAAGTGAACGGTTGCGAAGCTCTTGCTGATATCAACTTTAGAGACCGTTCCGACAGGAATTGATATACGCCAGAAATTATCGAGCGGCATTCCCAATGCATGAACGATGACACTGCGCACGATACCAGCATGCGTGACGAGCGCGATTCGCTTTCCATCATATTGTTCGATAATTTCCGAGATGCGCTGATTGGTGCGCACGTACATATCTTCAATAGACTCACCGCTAGGAGGCCTCATGCGAATAGGATCAGCAGTCCAGGCTTTGTATTCGACGGGCGAGTTTTTCTTCAAGTCTAAATACGTGCGACCTTCCCAATCGCCGACGTGCCATTCGTTCAGTCCTTCCGCGCGGAGAATCGGCAAATTGGTTTGCCCGGAGATTGCTTCGGCGGTGGCGAATACACGTTTTGCAGTGCTGGATAAAACGACATCAGGCGGGCGCGACATTAACCATTCAGCGAGCGCTTTCGACTGTTTCAAACCTTCATCCGTCAATTCCGCTTCCGGGTCGCTGTACAAACGACCTTCCTCAGTCATTCTTGTATGACCGTGGCGAATGAGCAACAGCGTCGTGATGCTTTCTTCGGGATGGAGAACTTCTTTTTTGGCGGAGTCCGCTTGTGATGTGGTGTTCGCTGAAGCATCAGTCTTCGACGACGAATCAGATTGAGAAGCCGATTTGGCACCCGCAATTTCTGATTTTGCTTTGTCCGTCATCGATAACTCCGGCTCTCAAACTCTCCGCCCGGGTCAGGCAGTCTCCCCGCCCATATAGAGATCGCTCTCTTCAGCGGCAGACTCGCCCGTCAAATAATCTACATCAAGTTCGTTTGTCAGTCCGTAAACACTGCGAATGGCCATCAAGGACGATACCTGCGCTTTTGTCAGCGCTTTCGGCCCGCCCAAAAGGTGCGCCACCAGAAGCGTTTGCGCCTGGTGCTCGACGGTTTCAAGCTTGTAAAAAGCGTCCCAAATGTCCTTTCCGAGACAAAGTGCGCCGTGGTGATCGAGCATCAATGCGTCACACTTCTTCACAAAAGGCTCGATACTTTCGACCACTTCATCCGTACTAGGTGTCGCATACGGTGCCACAGGAATGCCACCCAGAGTGCAAACAACCTCAGGCAAGGCAGGCGTGGACAGATTTACACCCGCGACCGTGAAGCCGACGGCGATGGTTGGGTGCGCATGTACGACCGCATTCACATCACGCCGGAGGCGGTAGGCGGCCAGGTGCATCTTCAGTTCGGTGGAAGGCAAAGCAGTATCAGGGTCGACCGGATTTCCATTAATGTCGGTGACGACTAACTCGCTTTCATTTATCCGCCCCTTACAGACCCCCCTGGGAGTGGTCAAAATCCGGTTTTCGCTAAGCCGAATACTAAAATTTCCCTCAGTGCCGGTAATATAGCCGCGCTGATAGCAAAGTCTCGAAACCTCGACCAGTGCCTGTCTTGCAGTCAATTCTTCAACCGATTTACTCACTTTGCGACACCCTTTAATATGACAACAATCTGAACAAAAGTTTATGGCAGGCTATTATATCCAGTAGACTACTACTCTCAACCTATTAGATAGCTGGTCTATTTATATGTTTGGCACCCCTTGCCCGTGCCAGTGCATAAACCAGTAGAACCAGTCAGGTCATCTACAAATGCGTTGTCCCGAATGTGATGTACGAAATTCAGTAGCCGCTCGCAAATGCGCCGAGTGCGGCAAAGCCTTGCCGAAAAAGCGCACGCCTTTGCCTTTCGCCGTGGGCGGCATCGCCATCATCGGTCTGGCAGGCGCCGGGCTAATGGGCATTGGGGCAGCGGTAACCACCAAGAAAGACCCGCAAAGCGATCTGGCGGCCGTGGCCATAAACGTGGCGCGCGGGCCAAAGAGTCCCGCTGATGCGGAAAGACTGAAAGCCAATCTGGAGAAAGCAGTCAAGGAATATTTGCGCAAGGCAGGCGGCATGAGCGCCAACGAACTTGCCAGCGCAATGCAAACGGCTCTGCCGATCCAGGCATTTGAAGTGCATGTTATTGAATTGCCGCGCGGATTGAAGATTGTCGAAATCGACACGATGCTGCAAGCATCAGACTATCTTGTGATGAAGAACGAAAACGACATAAAGGTCGTCAACATTCCGGGCATGGAAGTTTGCGATGGCGCGCAGGTAGTTAATGATCCTACCGGGCCCGTACTAATCACCGTCGGTCACTCAGCAGGACAGGGACCCCGCCATCCACACATCAAAGTCTATTCATTGATGCCAGATGCGATTCTAGATCAGTCCGACAAGTCGGTGCCGCCAATCAAGGGCGAAGGCAACGCTGCTTTTGCGAAGAACAATAAAGACGTCAATGTCGAAATCTCACTTTATTCGATAGGCGTCGCAGAAGGAGTCTTTGTCAATTCACCAAACGTGGCTGCCACCGCCGAAGACGAACTTCTGAAAACAACACTTGTCTGGGATCACGGAAAGTTCACCGGCGAAATTCCCGGCGGACAAAGTCAATTAGCAGCACTGCATGCAGTGGCTCGCAGCTTGAAATTGACGGATGTAACACCGGAAAGCAAAGTCTTTTTATCGTCTGCCGCGCAAGGGCAAGTTGATGAATTCAAGGCTTATAAGCAGCAAGCTTTCACGCTGTCAAAAATCAAGGCGGCTAGCAAAAGAAGACGCAGTCAAGCATCCAACAGATTCGGTCTATTTTCATCGACAGGATCGTACATTGTAGAATTGGCGCCTTCCAGCGGGAAAGGCAAACCAGCATGGGTAGCGAACACAGTTTCCAGAGCTTCCAGCGATGAAATTCAGAGCGCTCAAATGCCGGGGCAGCCAAAAGCTATGCCCAGCGCCATGGTGCCATCGGTGGTGCGTCAGAATTTGAACACAGAAACAACAAAGAGTGAAGCAGCAATCAATAAAACGCCGGCACCGATTGTTGAACGGCGCTCAGACAAACAAACTCCTGCGCCAATCGTCGAGCGGCGCGGGGAAAAACAGATACCTGTGAAAGTGGAAGAACACTTGACTCAGGTAAAAGATTTTGTGCCTGCCAAGGTTGAAGTCGCAAAAACCGAGGCTCCAAAGGCCGAAAAACCGAAGAAAGAAACTGCAAAAAATGAGCCCGCAAAACAAATTGCCACCGTGCCGAAGACTCCTCCAAAATCTGAGTCTCAGGTTGCGGTATCAAGGGATCCATCGATTAAGGACGCACCGGCTGTCACCCCCACTCCAGGGTTTGTAAACACAAGCAACGATCCCAGTGTTCAGATTCGACGGGGACCAAGCGGTGTTTATAGAACAGTCGCCAGGTTATCGAGAGGCGATCAAGTCGAGATTATTGGCAAGCGGGACGGCTGGTACAAAATACGCGCCAATGGACGCGAAGGCTTTGTCCCTGAGAGCCTGATCAGCTCTTCGAAACCTGTCGGTGAATCTACGCGTGAACATGAAACAGCTCCTCCCCGGCACGAAGCCGCTGTTTCACACCGTGAAGCGGCTTCATCACATCACGAATCCAGCTGGGCCGAGCGCCGGCGCGAAGAAAAGCGCCTGGCAAGAGCAGCCAGGGCTGCAGCCCGCTCGCAAAAGTCCCAGGAAAGCGCTCCGGCGCGCTCTACGCCGCATGCAGACGAACCGACGTCGTTTGTGCCTTAAGACGCCCGCTTGTGCATTAACAGCGCCCTTTTGTACCGTAACTACGCCTTCGTGATATATTTGATGGCCGGGACGTGGCGCAGCTTGGTAGCGCGGTTGCTTTGGGAGCAATAGGTCGCAGGTTCAAATCCTGTCGTCCCGAGATTTTTTAGTTGTCCGGCCCGGACACATGGGTAACAGAACGTTCCGGAGTGAACGGTTACACTTTTGCGCTTTTCAATCGGAGGCGAAAGTGGATGCCGTAATCCAA
This sequence comes from uncultured Candidatus Obscuribacterales bacterium, assembly GCA_964531315.1. Lineage (GTDB taxonomy): Bacteria > Cyanobacteriota > Vampirovibrionia > Obscuribacterales > Obscuribacteraceae > QKMZ01. Next base: position 21,677 of record CAZHEZ010000128.1, read on the forward strand.
CGTTAACTAATCCACCGTTTTGATACGCCGTTATTCGGCCCGAGCAAGTGACTCGTTTTGCTGCTGTTCCTTCCATTTGAGATACATTGAATTGCGATCGGGAGGCGCGGTGGTCTCGTAATGATGCGTGGTAGTTTGCAGCTGCGGATCGAGTGCGACTCGGCGATCGAAGACAAAACATTCTCCCTGCCAGTGCGCGCCACCAACTTCTTCAAAATAGCGCAAGATGCCGCCTTCCAACTGGAAGACGTTATCGAACTCTGATTCGCGCAAGAAGAGTGCTGCTTTTTCGCAACGAATTCCGCCTGTGCAAAACGATACGATGGTTTTATCATGAAGATTCTCACCGATATTACCGGCGGTGCCCAAGACAGCATTCGGAAAATCAGAAAACTGATCAATTTGCAGATTCAGAGATCCTTTGAAGGTTCCAATCGCAACCTCAAAGTTATTGCGTGTGTCAAGCAGAACCACCTTCCGTCCTGCATCATCGTGCCCCTGATCGAGCCATCTTTTCAGTGTCTTAGCGTCGACAGAGGGAGCTCGTGTTTCTCCAGGACAAATCATCGGGTGTTTCATAGTGATGATTTCTTTCTTGAGGCGAACGACCATGCGCCGAAATGGCTGGTTATCTGAAATGGATTCTTTTACATCAATTTTGCTGAAACGCTGCGCAAAAATCTCATCGTTGCGCAAGAAATCAAGGAAGGCATCGACGGACGATCGCCCTCCAGCCATGAAAAAATTGACCCCTTCTGGAGCAATGATGAAGCTGCCCAAGAGATCGAGTTGCATGGCTCGCTCCTTCAAAATAGCGCGCCAATCGGACGGATTGGGAATCTCGACAAACTTATAGGCGGCAATATTGACAATTTGCATAGCGACTATTATATCCGCAAACCCAATAGCGGCTGCCCGAGATGGGTTGGTCTGCAGATATCGGTTTTCCATTCTTAGTAATCCGTCTAAGAAACACGAAATCCGCCGCACGTTTCACAGCAATCAGCAAATCTTCTTATCACATCACGATTTGTACTGTAGTTCTTGTGTTGTTCCGCGGCATCGCGGTAGAACGTTCCGTCGTCCGGTTCCGTTGTGCTCTCGGGTGACATCTGCATTTGATCATTTAGCAATAATCGTTCTGAGTCACCAATAGTGGGGATCAGTCGTTCTTTCAAAGCCGCAGCCACGGCTCGGGCATCAGCTTCTCCCAGCTCGCCCACAAAGGGCTGGTGAATAGTGTCGAACTTTTCCTCTGATAGTACGCTTAAGTAGCGCACAGCTTCGACGATCGAACGCCAATTCCAAAAG
>CAZHEZ010000129.1:0-22701 GCA_964531315.1 uncultured Candidatus Obscuribacterales bacterium
TGCCGTTGATCTCTCTCAGTTTGATCAGATTGAACCACTCGTCGTCTTCGGGCGTATCATAGCCAATTTGAGCCCAGCGTATGCGCGCTTCACCTTCGCGGATTTCCAGAAGTTTTGCCTTCCACCATTTTGCATTCCAGCGCACTTCCACGAGTCTCGGTATGGTTTCGTCTGGAAACTGGACTTTGCCAAAACAAAAATTCTCTTGCGAAAAGCCGTTTCCACTGGCTACGCCAGCCACTTGATTGTCGATCTGTTTCATTTCCTGCGTGACATATTTGGCAAAATCGGTAAACGAGATTTTGCCGTCAGCATTTTCATCAACAAACTTGTGCCCGTTGAAAGCATCAAGCAATGCCTGCGAAAAGGTCCAATTGCTGGTAGAACTTTCGTCCTGTGACGCTGACGTAACCATGCCGAAAGAAAACTCGCCGGACCGCTTTCTGAGAGCGTTTCCAATTGAACCGGAATGGCAGCAATCGGCAAAAATCAAGGCTTGCGATCCGTGAAAGTTCTCTTTTAGTTTCTGCGCAATCTTATTTGTCGATATGGCGTTTTCGTCTGAAGTGACATCATAGTTTGCGTAATATCCATTTTTTGCTTTGTCCAACCAGCCATGTCCACAGTAGTAAAACATCAACGTATCGCCTTCATTGGATCGTTGCAACAAATCGTCGAATCTCTCGTTGAAATTTTTCAAGGTTGCATTTTCGTCTTGCAAATAGACGATGTTGGACTCGGGCACGCCATGACTGCGAAAGAAGTCGACTAAAATCGCATCACGTCTTGATTTACCGGTAAACTGCTCGTAGCCTTTGTCTTGCCATTTGAGAACACCGACCACGAAAATCAAAGTTGTTTTCGGATTCCACGAACGCGCATCGTCGGCAGAAGGCTCTGAAGCAGGAAGATCAATCGCGCTGGCGACATTCATGCCGGATGAAGTTGCCTGTGCAACTGGCGCAATCGCTTGAACCGGCATGAAACTGCAGGCGGTGAAGGCAAAAGAGAGCGCTAACAAAAATGATTGGATACGCAAGCGAAAGCAATGCCGGATAGGAATTCAGTTCAATTGGAACCCGAACATTATCCTTTCAATATCTGTCGAGCGTCAAACCGCTTGCGAATTCGATGGGTGAGAAAATATGTCGATGCCTTCCTGCCAGGATTGCACCTCTGGTCGAGCAGCAAGTGGGTGAGAATCGACGCGGTCACGCCCACGCGGTACGGCTGGCGGGCCGGCCCCCGGAAAAGCAGGAAGAAAAGAGCCAGCAATTCGTATGAATGCAAAGGCAAAATGAGCTTGCCGCTGTAATGTTCGTGTGCAGCTTCATTGAATCGCGCCCAGTTGGGCTTCCAGCCATGCGCGCGCACGTAGTCAACAAGGTGATCCAGGTCAATAAGCCAGCCGGCGAAAAAACTCGCCAGTGCCGCCGGTCGCGAGCGGTAACGCCAGTAACTCAGCGATGCGACACCCGCCGAGGTGATGATATGTCCCAGGGTTCTCATGACAACGGGTTTCCTTTGTGTCTGCCGTGAATACGCCGATCTTCGGCTAAAACTGTTAACGAAATAAGGCAAGAGAGCGCTTTTGAACCACAACCACCTGCCATAATTGTGTGCGTGCTAGAAGTACTGTGATATATACCCATTCTTCCAGCATATTACGAGGAGCAAGAAAAAAGGAACCTTAGAGACTAAGATAGACAGTCGATTTGGCTGAAAGGTTCCGGGACGGGCAATTCGTTAATCCAGTTATGATGAGCTTTTGGAGCTTCGAAAAACGCGTGAATATGGCAAAAGGAAAGATATTACTGGCTTTGTCGCTGTCGGCGGCTTTTTCTATGCAAATGGCTTTGGCGCAACAGCCCAATCAACAAGCCATCAGCATGTACAACCTGGGATTGAACGCTTACAAGCAAGGCTCGACAGAGGCGGCAATCATATTTTTTCGCCGCGCCTGCGACATCGACCCCAATTTGCCGGACGCGCAATACAACCTGGGCATGCTTTTCCAGTCGCAGAAGCGCTTTAAGGAAGCAGTGCCCCGCTTTCAGGAAGTCCTGAGAGTTAAGCCCAATGACCCTGATGCGCACTACCAACTGGCGCTCTGCCTGATGGATCTCGGTCGCGGGGCCGATGCTCGCCCGCACCTGGCGGCAATTCCGCCCAGCAATCCACATTTCGGCGATGCGCAAAAGCGGGCCGCCTCCATCGCAGACTCAGCGCCCACCACCAATGACGTACCTCTGGCCGGTCTGAACAGCCCGCCCACGGAGATGCGCCAGACTCCGCCGGCTCAGCCTCCGCAGCAAGCCTATTCGCCGCCGGCACAGCAGCAGCAGCAGCCGGCATACAGCCCGCCCGCCTATAGTCCACCGGCTTATAGTCCGCCTGCTTACACGCCGCCCCCGCAGGTTCAAGATCCGCCGCAACAGCGCTATGTTCCGGCTCAGCAGACTTACGCGCAGCCGCCCCAAACGGTTGCCGCTTTGCCGCCGGCAGCGCCTGTGCGTACAGCCTCCAACCCGGCGCCAGTTCTAGCCAATTCCACCGTGCGCGTCATTGCCACAAATTTCAATGCTCCATCAGGCCTGGCTTTCGACCGCACCGGTCACCTCTACATCGCCAATTTTGCCACCAACAGTATCGACCGCATAAGCCCCGACGGCAGCCGCAGCGTCTTCAGCTCGGGTGCTAATTTCAAGGGACCGATCGGCGTCACAGTGGACGACCAAAACAATGTATATGTAGCCAATTACTCAAGCGGAACCATAGCCAGAGTCAATCCGGCCGGGATTTCCACAATCATCGGCACGGGCTTCAAGTCACCGTACTATCTGACCATGGACCGGGACGGAAACCTTTACGTCAGCCAGCAGGACGACAATTCGGTCGTGCGCATGTCCTTGCCCAAACCCGCCCAAGCCAGCGCGATCAGACCATAGCTAAACAGCCAAACAAATTGCTCGGCCGGCTCAGTTCAATGAAGCTTCTCAACATAAGGGACAATGCCCTTATCCAGCCTTTGAACGTATTGCATGAAAGGCGTGCGTTCCGGCACGTGCCTGGGTCCAAAAAAGTAGTGATGCTCGATCATGGATAAAGGCATTCCGGCGTCGAAAAGCAATGCCGGCACCTCTTGCTCGTAGAATAAATCTCGTCTTTCAGCATTGCGCGTGAGCATTCCGCCAAAGTTCAATTTGTGCAGGCGCGTTCCATAGGCTGTGGAAAAATCTCTGGAAAACTGCGCATAAGTAGGCGAGAGTATTTCGCCAATCTGATGCTGATTGGCGTGAACAAGCGCTTCTTCAAAAGCAATAATAGCTGTCTCTGCCACCACTCTCTGGCCGATGGCGCTGCTTCTTATGCCGTTTATCTCGGCTAACTGCGCAGCATTCAATGGTTCGCCTGCAATTGTCGAATCAGGGAAATATGCCTTGTAACCCCTTTGCGATCTGGCAAAATCAACGAGCGCGACAGGGTTTGAGCTTTCCGTGGTTTGCACCAACATTCGCGGCACCACCACTTTCAAGGACTGCTCTCCTATTACTCCGTCCGCGACTTTCTGGTTCCACTTAAATACGGCATTTTTGCTCATTTCATCAAGCAATCTGGGAAGCTTCTCCGGATTCGTTAGCTCTTGGGCAGTGACAGTTACATCTACATGTCTTGACGGGGGATTCAGTTCTACATTCTTCATAACATCAGTCTGCATGGCAGTATTGATCGCATCGATATACTTGCCGTCCATGGCCTGTTTTACAAATTGCTGTGCTTCCAGGCGGATCTTCAAACTGCCGGAAGGCGGATTCCAGGTGCGCATTCGACCGTCCTGCAGGTCCCAATTTACTCTTTGTCCGGCAAGAGCCTCTTGCGTTGGCTGCTGAAGAATCGCATCGTCCAAAAGTCTTGCCTGTTTGGAGGGACTGCCCTTTTCTTGCGGGAAAAACTCAAATGAGGGAAAACGCCTCTGACCGGAAGATGTGCCCTCAGAAACTGCTCCCAACGAAAGTGATGGGCTTCTGTCCCACGCCATGAAAGGCGTGGACTGGGGAGATTTGAAAAATGAGTGCGAGCTTTCACCAATCAAGCCTTTTGTCAGCCCGAATGACACAGACCCTGCGCCCAGCATCCCCCCGCCCATCATAAAGGCGGAGTCGAAGGCAAATTGACCGGCGCTTTCTTTAAACAGCTTGCGGTTAGCATCCAGCCCATTGGCAGACTGCCAGGTCTGTCCCAATGCCTGGCGGACTTTGCCAATCCTTTCCGGGTCCAGGCAGTCTTTGGCAAACGCGACAGAAAAGCTGAGCCCAGCCAGTTCTCCAGCTATTTTGACCAGTCCAGTACGCTTTTGAGCGTAGGCGAGCAATCCGCCCACCCCAGCCGATACTAGAAAAGCCGGCACCGACTTCTCAGGATGTTGAAGGGCCTGGCTGGTGTTTTCTCTAAAACTATCGCTTAAGCCGCCACCAATTACATATGCCTGTCTGGATAGTTTGGTCCAGATAGGTTCTTGGGGCTGCGCCTCAGATGGCTGAGAAACTTCGTGCCCTCTTTCGAGTGGTCGAATTTCGTTCATTTTGCGTGCAAGGGAGCTTTGGGGAGCCACCTTAAGATAAGGCTGAGACCCTGGCGTCAACAATGGGGATGTTCCCATAGGCTGGGCACTATTGCAGTCTAGAAACTGCCCCTGTCGGGTAGATAATAATCAGGTCTGTCTGACCTGAACACTTTGGTGCGGAAGCGTATGGGATCTCCAGAGTACTATCCTGCGACAGTCAGCCGTGACGCGATGGCGGAACACTACGCCTATTTAGCCGATCAGCAGAACAAACCCAAAGAGCCGGTCGAACAGCACGGTCTGGTCGAAGACTTTCTCAAGTCGGCTGGTCACGCAGCCATTCAGACGCCGATCAATGCCGTGGTCCAGGTGGCTGACAAGACTCTGGGAACGAACATTTTGCCGAGCGTGCAAATCGGCATTTTGGAAGCACCCAAGCCGGCGGCATATGGAACCGGCAATTACTGGGCGCAACAGTCAGGAAACGCCGTTGGCATGCTGCTTCCTTTCATGGCGGCAGGAAAGGGTGTTCGCTCCGTGACGCGCGCCGGTTTGTCCGAGGCCGCTCTGGCCGAACAATTGTCGCAGCGCACAGTGCTTGGATTGACGATGAAGGAAGCGGTGCTCACAGGCGCTGTTCACGATACGTTGCTGAGACCGGTTGATCCAAAAGACACGAGACCTTTTCTTGTCGCCAAAGGATTGAACGGCTTCAATGGCGCCCTGACGATGGGCGTCATGCATGGTATTGCGTCCAAGTTTACTCCGGCTGTAGGTGCGGAAACTTCGAGGTTTGCGTCACTGATTAAGAACCCATACGTAGGCGGTTTGGCATCCGGCTTGGGCGCCGGCGGACTGAGCGCTCAGTCAAATGCATATTTAGGCAACTTGAAATTTGATTCGCTGTCGAACTTTGGACGTTCTGCCACTATTGATGCAAAACATGCCAGCTGGAGGGAAACCAAAGAACAAGCCGTGACGATGGGAGTAATCGGTCTGGGATTCGGAACCTATCACGGACTGAAAGGGCAATTCGACAGCCCGCGCCAGAACTTCGAATGGCAAAAAACCGGTGATACTGCCAATGGTGCCGCTGAAACAAAAGTCGGAAAAGATTTCAAAGTCGTCGGCGGCGAAAGAGCTCTGACGCAAGCACTGGAAACCTTCAACAAATCCGGCGAGATGAATCTGTCGGTCAGAGAGCGTCTCAGTGCCGGTCAGGGAATCAAGCGATTCCTCGGCATGCAGGAGTACGGACCTGAGCAAAAACTTCTGGTTCAGCACAATAAAACCGCACAGGCGATCGCTCCCGATGCCGGCAAATTAGCCGACCTGATTGCCACCTGCTACCTTGATCCGACCATGTCCGGCAAGTCGGTTTTAGGAGCAAAGAGTCTTACTGAAGGCGAACCGATATTCATGCGCGCCGGCAAGAACCGGCTCAATTTCTCACCGGTAGAGCAAGAAACACGCAAGGGAGAATCAGCACCTAAGAAGTTGGGCATCACCGGTCCCGCTTACGACATCAGCAAATTGGAGTTGCGCGACAACCAGACACTAACCAAAGAAGAACAGCAAAAGTGGTTTGACGGTGAATGGACGCCGGAAATGGTCGGCAAGCTTAAGACTGTAAGCCAGCACCTGAAAGATTCGGGTGAAGGCTTCTTCCGGGAAGCGCTTTCTTCCTCAAAACTTGCCAAATTAAAGGTAGCCCGGTTTATCGATCGCGGCAACGATGCATACGTTATAGAACTGGCTCCGCAAGAAGGTTTGCCTAATGGAGGAGCACTCAAACTGGCAGCCAACTATGAAGGTGGCTGGAACGATAGTTGGGGCAAACGCCCCTTTGACGCCAAAATTCTGTTTGGCGGCAAACACTGGGAACTGACTGATGCCAGCGGGCGTGATGTGCTCGCTTATGTGCAAGAGCTTGTCACGCCTGATTTCGATGAAACGCTCTGGCCTCAGTTCAAAGCAAAGCTCGACAAGGCCGGCGTTCAGGTGCGCGATCCCGGCACCGAGGGCGGATTCCAATATGGACAGAGCTTGACCTCCGGCAAGCTTGTTTTGACCGACTACGAGTCGACAGACAAAAATCCGACTCTGGAACGTTTGATGGCTGGCAACAGTACCGAAAGGCAAGAGCAATTGGATATGGAGGAAGAGGCCGAAGAAGCAAAAGGACCTCAGTACGACCAGGTGGACGATGTCGAAACCCTAAGAGGCAAGTCGGAGGCCTATCCGCCCGACTCGTGGCAGGCTGGAGTATTCCAGGAGCTGGCTATGGGCTCGGATCCGGAAACTGCGTCACTCTCCTATATTGCCTGGAAAGCAAAACAAGGCGGAAATCCGGCCGATGTCTGGACTACAGCGGTGCAGAAGGAAGCCTTGAGTAAAACCAAAGCTCTGGCTAAAGAAGCTCGCTCGCGCGGCTTGCTGCATTAAGAACACACGGATGGCGTTCCTGTTCTCGGGGCGACGCTCCTACAAGGCGGCGACGCCGGCTTTATCGCGATGGCAAAATAGCAAACGTTCCTTCTGAGCGGCGCTCAATTGTTCTGCCAACCACTGGTGGCGTTGGCGGTGGCAACTGAAAATAATTACTTGATGGTCTCGAGTCAAAACGTCAACCACAAATTGCATAATTCGCAAGAAACGCTCATCGTCGGATTCGCTAAAAGGCTCATCAAGAACAATAGGCAGGGGGTTTTGCTTGGACAAGAAACGCGAGATTACCACTCGTGCCAGCCAGTGCAATTGTTCGCGCGTGCCAACCGACATGCGTTCTTTGAATTTAGAAGAATCGATCGTGTCGGCATCGCCGCGGCGCTTCAATAGCAAATTCAGATCATTGGTAAACTGCAAAGACTCAAACTCCAGATCGAGCTTGCCTAAAAGCTCTGCGGCGATTGTATTGAGTTTTTGCGACCAATTCTCATAGGTTTCACCGGACAATTTTTTCAAGGTATTGCGCGCCAATTCAAGTGAGAGTTTCGAGCGCCTGGCATTGGACAGCTCTCTGGCCACATTCTCAATTTGATCGAGAACCGGTAAATAGTTGTCATCAAGGCTCTTGGCGGCCACTCTTACTTTTACAAGCAAATCATTTCTTTCTGACGAGCCTGATCCGCCTTTGCTAGGAACATTAGTGAGTTTGACGGTTGATTGAGCGCTGATACGAGTCTTGAGGTCATTGCCGCGCTGCTCGAGATGTGCGGTATAGCTCGTCACGTCGGAGAAAGCCGAACCAGAAAGCAGATCATCGGCAAGGCGGTCGATTTGCCCGATCAGACGTTGCGCGCTGTAATGCGCATCCATTTTACTGACGAAAGTTTGAAAACAATCCTCGAGTATTTCATCTTCAACACCGGCATCAGTGAAAAGCAAGCCCAGGCTTCGCTCGATTTCTTCAATCTCTCCCTGCATGGTGCCAATCTGTTGCAGCATCTGACGTTGCTGCCAGGTGGCCGTCTGAATCGAGCGGCCTTCTTCCACAGCTTGAGCCACATCCTCACTGAGGCGCTTGGCTCTTTCCAGAGAGATTTCACCAGCTGGAATACCGGCTTTCTTGAAGAACATGCCCAATTCGTCAAGCGCACGTTCTCTCTGGCTTTCTTTGGCGGCAATTTCAGATGCCAGGGTGTCCATCGTTTTCAGTTTGGGCTCGCTTTGGGATTTCTCCTCGATCATTGCCACCAGAAGCGCCGCTCCTGACACGCCTGCCTTTCTGGCGATCGACTCCAGTTTTACTTCCAATGAGCCTATTTTGCTGTGCAACTGCTGGGCCAGCGCGGTGCTTTTTTCCAGGTCTGCTTCCAGTTTTTCCGCGTCGCGTTTTTTGTAGTATTCCGGCTTCATCCAGCGTAAAAGGAAAAATCCAGCGGCAGCACCGGCAGCCAACGCCATCAAACCAAGGGCCAGAAGCGCAGCCACCATTTCGCGCGTCACAAAGGCACCGATGGCAAACAGTATAAAACCGAGGGCCGCTCCGCCACCAATCATCAAATCTTTGCTGCGCATATTCTGGCGCTGCATCTCAATTTCGAGAATAGAAGCGCGGTGCTTCACTACTGTTTGTTCACACTCTAATATTTGATCTTTTGCAGCGGTCATCAGCGCGTGATAAGAACGCACATCGCCTGCGTCTTTGGGATCCAGTGCGGACAAGGCACTTTTAGTCGATTCGTATTTGGCCAGATCGACTTGACTGCCGGTCAATCTGTCTACTTCGTCTTGTTTTTGTGAGCTGAGATTATTGAGATCGCGGCCCAGATCGCTCAAGCGCATAACCAGAAGCGAGAGAGCTTGCGCGTCCTGGCTGGTAAACTCGCTCAATCCCCTCCATTTTTTTTGAAATTCGGCTTCCAGTGTATCGACTTCCGTACTGCCGCCGCCTGGATCAGCTTTCAGTCTTTCGTGCTCGGCGTACAGTGAATCGCGCTTGGTCCAATTCTCGCGCACTCTGGTTTCGAGATTGGCTATGGACGGATCGGGCGGCGCGATTCTGTCAATCTGCACTTGAATTTCGGCAATTTTGCCTTCAATTTGTCTGGCCCGAGCGATGGATGCATCCAGATCCTTGAGTTCCTCGACCAGGGCAAGAGTCTCTGTATCCGTCTCCGGCGGAACCTCGATTTCGGTCTGGCTAAAAGCGGAGGGTCCCTCGTCGCCCAATTCGTTGAGTCGATAAAGACCTTGATAGAGATTTTGGCGCTCAACTTCCAGGGCCGCCAACTTTTCTCTTAGTTCTTTGTGTTCGATTTCCAATTCGTGAATTACTTGATCGACTTTCAGCCTCTGCCCGCGATGAGGGTAGTGATTGAGAGCGGTTTCCAGAGAAGAAATCGCACCGTGGGCGGTGTGCTTTGAATTGGATGAATCGGCAATTCCCTGAAATATGGAGGCAAAGTCTTCGGCACCGCCGATAGTGTGCTCGTCCAATTCTCGCTGACCGACAAAACAGGTGCTGCGGAAAAGCTCGCGCGTCATGCCCGTCAGTTTGAAGCCGACCTCGTCTTCGCCGTTTGGCCCGAGAAATTCAGAGGTGACATCCCTCTGCGTAGGCTTCAGCTCCTGGACCTGGACGGTCTTAGCGGCAAAATCACGGACAATTTTGAGCTGACGCTCTGCAACCGACGTCCAGATTGAGACCTTAAAGGGCAGATGCGAACCGGCACGCGGTCTCATCGACTCGCGATTCTGGGCGTTTTGAGCGCCCTGCGAATTGCCTGCCACATGCCCTTCCGGAAAATCGAAAAGGGCAGCCCATACGGCGGTAGCCATCGTGGACTTACCGAACTCATTGGCCTCGACCAGCAAATTGAGTTTGCTGCTCGAGAAATCAATTTGTTCGCCGACAACGCTACCGAAGCCGGCCAGCTCGATGCGTTCAATCCACATTTCGTATGTCTACCTTCTGCCGCCTCAGGGCATCCAAACCATAATAAAGTGCGTCCTCAGCTGCACCTCCTGATACCGAATCCGGTGCGGCACTCTGAGAATCCAGTATTCCCGCTTCGGCGCGGCCTTTTTCGACGCGGCGCTTGTACTCAAGCATCGCCTCGATAAACTTTCCTTCGGTGGTCCTTTCATCGAAGCGTTCTGAGAGATAGTCGGGCCGCGTGTGATCGGCCACCCGCACGTGAAAATAATTGTCGCGAAAACGTTCAACTACCGCCGATTTATCCGCTTCGGGCGGATAGCTGCCTTCCATGTGCAGGTAGACTATGTCTTCGCCCTGCCTGGCACCCTGGTCCTCAATGGCCAGGGCAAGCTCCTGAGCCATTACATCTTCAGCCAGTCCTGAAACATCGGCACCGGCGACATAGATGCGGCGATTGTCGAATTCATAAGGCTCAACGCTGCACTCCGGAACCCGGCTGGGTCCAACTATCACAGTGCCGAAAAGGGCCAGACGCGGCCCGGCTTCCTCGAAGCTGCGCCCGACAAAAGAGCCTCCATATGCGCCAATCAGTTTACCGGCCGAAGAGTAAACTTCAGCAAATTCATGGCAATGCCCGAGCGCCGAATAAGTGAAAGCCTGAGACTCCAATTCCTCAACCGAGAAAGGCGCCGAATATTTGTCGGGAATTTGCGCGTCCGGTCCGGCATAGCCTTCCAAAAAACCATGGTGCACAAGGAAATTGAGTGCGGCGCCGGTTCTCAGTGCCACCGGTCGATTGAGCAGGCGGCGCGTTTCGACTTCATTTTTCTGAAAGGCGCGACCGATAAAACAGGCGTCCTCACGCAGCGGGTGCTTAATGGTTTTGAATTCGTCACTCTGAAAGACGATGACATTGTCAGGCCAGGGCGGCAGACCTCTGGCTTGAAGCACTTTGTGATTGTATGGCGAAGCAAACGAATAATAGTCACGATTGCCGGGGGAAATGACAACCGGTATATTGCCCAGACGCGAGAAAGACTCAATCAGATAATTGATAGTCGGACCGGTGACTGTGTCAGCGTCGAATAAATCGCCAGGAATGAAAACGGCGTCCACTTTGCGATTGTGGGCTTCTTCCAGAGCCTGATAAAGCGAGACGAGCATCTCATTGTTGCGCTCGTAGCGCTGGCTCTGCGACAATCCCAGCCGCCCGGAAAGGAAACGTGAATCGAGATGCACGTCGGACAACTGAAGGAAGGTAAAGCGCTTGAGCTGAGATTCCATGCTACTTTTGAGCCTTTTTACTACTTGAGCCTCACAGGCGCACCGCCCAACTGGTGCACCCTCTCACTCATTAATGCCACATTTTGAGCTGTCTTCCCTCGTCTGATGAGGGATTGCCTGACACTCCCGGGGAATCTTAGCATTTTTTAACCTCAGACGAGATCATATCTTCTCCAGCCGCTCCAGCGCCACTACAGTCTCTCGACAATTGTGGCAATCCCCTGACCTACGCCGATACACATGGTGGCAAGCCCATAGCGCGATTGGCGCCGGCGCATTTCGTACAAAAGCGTCGTCAAAATTCTGGCGCCGCTCGAGCCCAGTGGATGCCCGAGAGCAATGGCGCCGCCATTGACGTTTACTTTGGCAGGGTCGAGTCCGAGCTCGCGGATGCAAGCCAAAGACTGAGCGGCAAAGGCTTCGTTCAGCTCAAAGAGATCGATTTCCGCAAGACTCAGGCCAGCCCGGCTCAATGCTTTTTTTGTGGCCGGCACCGGACCAATGCCCATAATCGCCGGATCGACACCGGCAACGGCCGAGGTCACATAGCGGGCCATTGGCGTAAGTTTCAATTCTTTGGCTTTCTCCAAGGACATGATCAAAACAGCGGTGGCACCATCATTGATACCAGAGGCATTGCCTGCCGTAACCGAGCCGCCGTCTCTAAATGCGGCTTTCAGCTTTTTCAAGTCGTCTATAGTGGTTTGCGGTCTGGGATGTTCGTCTTCGCTGACCAGATCAGGTGCGGTCTGGCCCTTTTTGAGAGGCAAAGGCACAGGCACGATCTCATCTTTGAAGATGCCCTTACTCACCGCTTCACCATACTTAGCCTGGCTCTGGCGCGCGAACTCGTCTTGATCTTGCCGCGACACGGAATACTTTTCCGCCACGTTTTCCGCCGTCTCTCCCATCGAATAAGGATGATGCATGTCGGAAAGTTTTTTATTGATAAAACGCCAGCCCAAGGTCGTATCAACCAATTTTTGATCGCCGCGAGGGAAGGAAGCATCTGGCTTTGCCATCACAAATGGTGCTCTGGTCATAGACTCGACGCCGCCGGCAATATAGATATCGCCATGCCCCGATTGAATGGCCATGCACGCTTCATTGACCGCCATCAGTCCCGATCCGCACAATCTGTTTACCGTGCCGCCGGCAACTTCCACCGGCAGGCCGGCAAGCAATCCGGCCATCCGCGCCACATTGCGATTATCTTCTCCGGCTTGATTGGCGCATCCGAAAAGAACGTCTTCAATTTCAGCCGGCTCGACTTTGTTGCGTTTGATCAATTCACGAATCACGTGAGCGGCCAGATCGTCTGCTCGAACATCTTTCAGCGCACCAATATGTTTGCCGATCGGAGTGCGCACGGCATCTATTATTACTGCTTCCTTCATTCTCTTGATTCCATGCTTGTGTTTTGGTTATAAAAACAGTTTCTACCTGTATCTCGAATCCGGCGACGCCAGCCAACATTCATCATCTTCGCTCAATTGTTTGATTGTCTCTGTCGTCGTCGATGGATTGAGAGCAACAGCTTCTCTGACCTCCGGGCGCTTGTCGGCCGAGAGGGTGGCAAGAAGAGTGGCAGCTGCAGAGGGATTTCCGGCCACTGACTGCCTGACGAGATCGTCTGTATCTTTTGCCAGTTTTTCCAGATCTGTTTCCTGGGTATTTGGATTAGCGGCCACTTTGGCGCGCACAAAGCGGCTTTGATCCGAGACCAGACCGGACAAAGATTCTTTGCTCATTCTGGCAGCCGATGCGGCGATAGCCCGCACCGATGGATCGTGATCCTGGGCAAGTTTTGCCACCACGTCCTCCGGCACCTGCGGGTTGCCGGCCAGGCGCCGCTTCAGTTCGACATCGGCGTCTTCGGCTAATTTGAGCAAAACATCACGTCCGGCATTGGCGCGATTCAGAAGTTCATGACGGACGGCCGGCTCCGACGATTGAGCCAGAACCAGCAATGTGTTGTCCGGTGCCTGCGGATTGAGGGCCAAACTGCGCAGCACCGATGCGCATTGATCCTGCGACAGAGAAGCCAAACTTTGCTTGGGAGCATTGGCATTGCCGGCCAGTGACTGGCGAACGAACTCATCTTTGTCCTGGCCTAATTTTGAAAAAGTAGACTCCAGATTGGCCGTAGATCTTCCTTCAGAAGCAATCAGAATGGCGGAATTGGAAGCTATTGCAGCTCGCACGCTGGGCACTTCATCCTTGGCCAGAATCATGGCCAGGTCCTCGGGCAGGCGAGGATTCATGGCCAGAATTGTTCTCACCATTGGTGAATTGTCCTTGGCCAGTTTAGCAAAAGATGCGGCGCTGATATCGGGTCTGGCCGACACTACTTGAGCGACGGCAATAGTCGTGTCGCCGGACAATACATCAAGCGAATCTTTTCCAATTAGAGGATTGACGGCTACGGCAGCACGAATGCCCGGTCGTTTATCCTTAGCCAATTCGGCCAAAACCGCAGTCGGCGTGGCTCGATTGGAAGCGACCGCGATGCGCACGTTTTCGTCGGCGTCTTTTGACAGGCTGGTGAGAACGGCAGCCGGGCACTTGGGGCAAAGAGCCGTGGCCGCTCTTACTTCCCCCTTCTCGTCCTTGCTGAGCTTCTCGAGCGCTGCCGCCGGTGTATTGGCGTTGCCGGCTACCGCCTGTCTGACCACGAAATTTGAATCTTTTGACAGAGTATCCAGCACCCCAGGCGGTGCCGAAGCATTGATCGCCACAAATGCTCGCACGCCGAGATCGCCGTCCTGAGCCAGAATAGCAATTGCCTCTTTAGAAATATTCGGCTGGCGGGACAAGAATGTGCGCACCAGACGATCGCCAATTTTGCAAAGGCGCATCACCACATCCGGTGGCGCATTCGGATTGCGGGCCAGAGAGAGCAGCAAAAATTCGGTATGAACAGGGCCCATTACCAGCCCGTGAAGCACATCAGGCGGTGTTTTTGGATTGGAGCCGATTGATTCCAATACTTTGGGAATGCCGGCCCGCGTCAATTTGTTCAACGTCTGACTCTGCGGCATGCGGGAATTGCGCAACAATGCTTCGAAAATCATTTCGTCCGATGACGTCGCCAATTGATCGATGACGTCAGGGGGCGTGGACGGATTTTGTGCGACAGCCTGGCGCACCATCAAGCTCTCGTCCCTGGACAATTTGGCCAGTATATCTTTGGGTGTGCGCGTATTTTGAGCAACCGCTACCCGTACTCTCAATGCCGGACTGGGCAAGGCCGGCGACTGCATTTGCGGAGTCAACATGCGTCCGCCGCGATCGCCCTTTTCTGTCCGTTCAGGCGCCTGAGCAATCGTCCTGACCAGATCTTGTGCGGGCAAAGCGGCTTGCGCCAGAACTTCAGACGGCATGATGCCGGCGGTTGCAAGTAGCGACAGTGAAAGTGAAAGGCAAAAACCTTGCCTATTCAAAACGCGCATGTTTGGTCTCTCCGTACAAGGCGAATGGGCTGTTACGATGTATCTTTGTACAGTAGTTAGAGTCTTTTTTCTACGCTTTTTGACAGCTTAAGGGTTGGGGTGAATTTCTCGAATGATGCTGAGCAGCACGTTGCTGTCCAGTTCCTGGCTCACATATTCGATGTATTTCACCTGCCAGTTTTCTAAATCCTTGACTACAGTGGAAAGCGACGTTCCTGTTGCTTTGGCGGCCACCATATCGATGCCCACTTCCGCGCTTGATGACATGACATACATTCGCGCCCTTCCGGAATAGCCGATGGTGTCGCGCAACGCCAGGCGCAAGAATGCAGAGCTGCGCTCTTTTCCGATTCTCTCTGTAATTTTGCGCAATAGCGTCTGGAAGTTGTTGAGCGGTACATTGACGTCGGCTTCCGGCACGTTGATTAGCTCGAAGTGCAAAAGCAAATCGACTGCCCGGCAGGCGTCCGCGCACACCATGTCGCCAATGTTTTGAACCAATTGTTGCAAAGGTGTCAGTCCGTCGCAAACCTTCCAAATCTTGTTCATGTAGGCAAGTTCGCGATTGGAAATCGGCTGGTTTTCTTTCGGGTCCATCAGATTGTCGACTGGGCCTCTGAGCAAATCTTTATCATCAGGCAGCTGCTCCAGAACTGAACCCATTCCCTTGGGAAGCTTGGCGATGACGACGTCGGCGTGGTCGCGGGCCAGTGCCGCATCGAGCAGCAATTTGTCCAGCACTTTCGACAATTTGCAAGAGTCCTTGGCCAGATCGGGCGGCGGTTGCCGTTTGATGAAGACAAAAATGCCGTCTTTCCATGCCGAGCAAAACTCAACGATCGCCTTGTTTCCTTCAATTTTGCCGACCTTGGCATGAGTGATTTTTCCGAGATCGTAATGAGCTTTGAAAGCCAGGTCGCGATATTCGACTGAAAGTACGCCCGTATCTCGGTTTTGGGCAATATTTTGCAGCAGGTTGGAAGCTTCCGTATTGCCCAGATGCCCGACCAGAGCCTGCACTTGAGTGTCATCGGAGGACCGCTTCAAGACCTTTTTCATGTCTTCGGAATCGTCTTTCTGTCCGTAGAAAGACTGATCTTGCATGGCCACAGCCAATTGCCTGCCGCTGATGTAACCCTTCTTCACGGCCAGGGCTCCGACATTGATTCGCTCTCTGGCCGGCATTGCCTGAATTTCAGCAAGCACATCGTCGACCTGCTCCTGACTCATCAGCTTGGAAGCGACCAGATAGTCCTTCAATCCAAATGGCGTCTTGTTTTTGAAGCAGTTGACCAAAAAAGGAATCTTGGCAAACAACGGATAAATCGCTTTCGCCTGCTCGAGCGAACGCAATTCGTCCATCAAATCGCTCATACTGAGGCGATCTTGATCGACAAGCCTGTGACAAAGAGCATTCAACTGCGAGTAACTGTCGATGGCGCACAAAACCATATTTCTGCGTTTGCTGCCATCCAATCCAGCTTTCAGCTTGATGCCCAGGCTGGTTAAAACCGGCACCGCCGTCATCAAAACTTGCTGGGACAGATCGGTGCTTTCCTCAATAAGCTCACTGGAGCGACCAAGTGCGTGCTTAATGTGGCGCGCCAGTGAAGGCGAATGATCGAAAAGTTCGGCATGACTTTCAAAAATGTGCAGGCTCAAAATGCCCGTCAGTGAGTCTCGCACGATGGCCACGGCTTTATCCAGCTTGAGGAAAACCATCGCTCCCTGCATCTGCAAGAGATTTTTGGCTATCTGGGCCGCTTCGATAATCACCTCGGCCGTAAACAAAAAACCGCACTGAGTGACGTCGATGAGAATGGAGTCGAACAAATGCTTGCCGTCCAGCAATCCCTGCAACTCAGAAAGCAAATCGGGTCCAAACTTGAGAACCAGCGTATTTTCCTGCAATTCGGCAGGCGCCAGTTGCTCTGTAACAACGTCAGTCACCTCAAGCACAAGCAAAATCCTCGGGTTTCTACTCACCGCCAGACGGGGCGCAACTAAAAACACCCCTTCAAGACTTTCTTACCACTTTTATAGAAATAAAATCCGGCAGATAAACGTGGCTCTTCGCAATCGGGCAAATTCGAGAGCTAAACTGTTTCTACTGTGGAAATAAAAAAGTGCTTCTCAGAGCCGCAAAGCATTATTCTGAACCGTCTTCGCGTCTGCCCTGGCGGTTGAGCTCGCTTGAGACCGGAGCGCTTGCGCTCTGGCTTTCTGTAACAGCCGGTTTCTTTTTACCTGAAGCTAAAGCCACAGCCGCAGAGGCGTCCGAAAACCATAAGTCCATGGCTGTCGACAGCAAGGCATCCGGCCAAAAACCGGCTCAAAGCAGTGCAGCCCAAGAGCCCCCTGCGGTTTCTCCTTCGCCGATTCCATTTTCTCCGGATTCAAAAGGAGAGGTCGGCAATTCTTCCAATTCTGCAAATCCGCCTACTCAAAAGAAAGAAAGCCTGGAGAGCACTGAGGAATTAAGCAAGAACCTTTTGGATAAAGACTCGGAGCAGGCAGTCAGGCAGCTGTTTGCCGAAGGGGTGGAATTGCTCAAGAAAAACCGAGCCTATGAAGCCCGCGCCTGCCTGGAAAAAGCGGCTTACATGGCACCGCGATCGGCCGGCATTCACTGCAATTTGGGGCTGGCTTATCAGAATTCCGGCAACATCAACAAAGCCATAGGAGAGTTTGAAACCGCGCTTAAATTGAGCGCTTCCATGCCCGAAGCAACGCTCAATCTGGCCGGCTGTTATCAGAGCGTCGGCGATCACGAGAATGCCATAAACTGGTATGGAAAATATCTTGAGGAAAACCCAAAATCCTCGCAGGCACAACAGGTTGTGGACATCGTCGATGCCCTGAAAAGGTCGCTCGGTAAAGCAGAATCCGATCCTCACGGACCGGATTATTATTTAAGCGTGACCAAAGAAGGCGTCTACAGATGGGCGACCGAGCGCATGCCGCTCAGGATTTACATCGAGCCGGGTCTGGATGTGCAAGGTTATACAGCGCGCTTCGACGAAGTTTTGATGGAAGCATTTCATGAATGGTGCAGGGCTGCAGACGGCCGAATTTCGGCAACGCGAGTAACCAGGCAGAGTCAGGCGGACATTTTTTGCAGTTGGACAAGCAACCCTCAAGAAGTGACTGTCTCAGGCACCCAGGGAGAAAGGGGCTCGGCGCGCATCATCGCCAAAGGCAATAATATTTTGCGAGCGACTTTGAAAATTCTCACCAAACCCTTTCTGGAAGATGGATTTCTCAGCGACGACGACATGAAAAAGGCATGCCTGCACGAGGTCGGTCACGTGCTCGGGCTGCAAGGGCACTCCAATAACAATCACGACGTGATGTTCTTCACTGTCGATACGTCGACCGTCTGGCCTGTTTTGACAAAACGGGATAAAGCAACGATGGCGAGGCTGTACGGACACCTTGCCAAGAAGCTCGAATCGGATGCTGGATCTAAGTAAGCAGCGATTTTCCCACTCTTTTCAAGATAAACTTCTCCACCTATTGGCACCTGCGTCAGCCCGGTATACTGACCTGGTTTAATCTTTGCCCGATGCCGACAGTAACGACTGGGAGATTCAAGTGAATTTGCAAAAACAGCAGCCTATTGCGCTCATCGCCAAGACACTGAGAAGGGCAGGTACCCAAAGAGCAATTGCGGCAATTTGCGCCGCCACGTTCTGCGCTTCGGCCGTGTCGGTTTCATTGTCAGCCACCGGCGTTTATGCTCAAAGAAACGAAACCGAAGCTGCCACGGGTGGCACCGCGCATGGTGGCATAGCTCCGGGTACGGTTTTGAAAGGAAGTGCTACTTACACCGTTCCCAAAGGCACGCCCTTCAAGCTCAAACTGACACAGGTACCGACAAACGGTCTCAGGATGCTGGATAGAGACATGGACGGCAATCTGCTGCCCGCTCAACTGAATGACGAAATCTGTGCAAAAACATCAGAAGACATCTACATAGACGACCACAAAGTCATTCCGGAAGGTACGGTCTTCCACGGCAAGGTAGCGAGAATTCACGACCCGCGCCGCTTTTATCGTAAAGGCTGGTTGGAAATTTCCTTTGACTCCCTGAAGACGCCGGACGGCCGAAGATTTGCCTTCAAAGTCGACGCCGACAACTTCAAAGGTTCAACAGTCAAGTCCAAGCTGGCCGGTACCGGGCGAATCGCCGCGCACGCAGCCGGCGGAGCCATTGTGGGAACACTGGTTGCCTACCAATTGATGGGCATGCATGGAACCACCTCCACCAAAGGTCTAAACCTTGCCATAGGCGCCGCTGGTGGTGCACTGATCGCCGCCGGTGTAGCCGCTTCAGAAAAGGGTCCGAAGGCTGTGCTCGAGCCAGGCGATGACCTCAATATGGCGATCGACAGCGATCTTCTGATGCCTGCGGCAGTCGAGCCGATCGCAAAACCAAAGACATATACTCTGGAAGGTCTGGATATTACGATCAACAAAGTGAAGACCAAAAAGGACAATTTGGCCGGAGGCTCTTCCATCAAGATGCTCGACGTCAATATCGACAACAATACCGATCAGTGGCTGGAATCCATCGATTGCTATCTGCTCGACAGCGAAGGCAATAAGCATTCACTGGTAGCCGGTCTGGACGAAGATTCTGAATTCATCTTCCATATAGAACCGAACTCGATAAGACACCTGAAACTGTCCTTCAGAGTTGATTTTGCCAAGATGAAATACACGCTTGTCTGGATGGACCACCGCTCTCGCCGAGTCTGCTACAAACAGCCATTACCGCTTCAGTAAGACCATAGCTCGCGCAATGCACGCGCGTCTTTTCAGTACGACCGTAGCCCGCGCGTTGCACGCGCGCGTTCAAAAACCGCGTGCAACGCGGTCGCTACGCCCTGCTTCATCAGGGCTCTTATTTCAATAACAAAAAGTGTTAAGCGCGCCGCCGACGGCGAGGCTGAAAACGCTTGCCTCGCAAGCTCTATTACGCTCTTCTAAGTATTTCTACGAAGCCGAATGCTTGACATCGGACTTACACACGCGCATATTAGGAATCCGCAACGCTATGGCTTGGCGTGCAAACCCGTTTTTAGAAACAATTACTATCACTGGCGACAACCATTCATGGCGTCACCCCCGACCTGAGTCGTCGCATCGGCCATTTTTGCAGCTTAGAGAAAAACGGAAAGCATCAGCTCTAAATTCGGTCAGCAAAGACTCCAAATATGAGAACTACAAGGAATCGCCGCAAGGCATTCCGAAATTCTGTCGCGTCGCCCCCTCGAGCGCGTATTTGGTAATGAGTATGTATAGCGATCATAAAAGAATAAAACGGGCGTCTTTGTTAGGGCAGGTTATCACCACTGCCGGTATCGTCGACGTTGAAGTTGTCTCTGAAACTTACACCTGCAGCGACAGAGATCCAGACGAGATGGGACGCATGCTCGTCACGGCCGGATACCTTGCTGACGCCGATCTTCGCGCAGCTATAGGTGCAGTCGAAGAGGTCGAATCCGGAGGACTGACTCCAGATCAGGCCGCTTATGCATTGAAGTATGCCTACGATAATTGTCTGCCGTTTCATGCCGCGTTGGAAAGCACAATTATGCAGGCCATATCTGTCGTCAATCCCAATCTCCTGGGAGAGATACTGCTGGCCGCCCGCCTGGTCAGCGAGTTTCAGCTCGCCGTGGCCATGGATCAAGCACGCGACTGCGGACTGACATTGGGCAGAGTTTTATTGCTCACTCAAATTATTTCCATTCCAATTTTAGAGGCATCTGTTGAATTGCTGCGCATGGTGCGCGATCAAAAACTGCTTCTTCAATCCGCAGCAGATGCACTCAGAAAGTGCGCATACGAGAAGATGACCTTTGTCGAAGCGCTGACAGCAGTGGGCATGGAAGATCAAGAAGAGGAAAAAAGGCCAAAACTGGGAGCATTACTGACAGGCGCAGGATTGATTGCTGATTTCGATGCGATCAACGCAGCTGAGGTAGGACTGGAAACTTGCAAACCGATCGGGCAGGTCTTCCATGAATGTGGACTCGTAACCGCGCTTGTATTGCGGGCTGCGCTCAAACTACAGACCATGATCGAAAGCGCACTGGTGACAGTCAATCAGGCCTTTGAGCTGCTCAAACAAGTGCATAACCTTCAACTGCCTTTGGAAGATCTGATGAAAGAACTCGGCCAGTTGAAAGCAAAAATGTTGTCACTGCTCGTGCAATCGGGAGCAGTCACGCAGGACGAACTCAGCAAGGTAGCAGGATTTTACGGCGGCGACGCCAATGACGTCTTGCATGCCCTGGTTCAGACAGAAACACTTTCAGCACAATTGATGAGAGATTGTGCGCGCTGCGTTTCACTTTTGGAAAATGGAAAAATCAAATGGGAGATGGCGACTACAGCGATACTGTATTGCAAGCGCACAGGCACTGATTTGCAAGATGCCCTCAATAAAGTTCATACGGAAAGTTCGCAACGCATGCACTCCTTCCCGCATGGGCTCTCACCAGCCCTGGCGGGTGGAGCTGCATAATTGAAGATGTTTCACATTTCTGTTTACAAAACCAGCAAATAAAGACGTTTTACTTTGACCTTGAAAAGTTCTGATCCATAATCAATAGAGCTAGTTTTAGCTTCCGAAATCATTGTGTGCAAGAAGAAATGACACCAAGCCCATTCAGCCTTGAAATTGTCAACGCCGCAGTCGTCTGCGTCGCCTGGCTGTTGGTGCTGCCCCTGGGCGTCGCACTGACGTCCAGTCTTGCCGTCGTTCAAAATAATTCGCAAAATAATGCGGGCTCCCCCCGCATTTAATTCTATTTCCATTTTTTAGCTTTTTCATATCGTGTTGCGCCGCAACGCTCGACATCTGCTATTTAAGCAGTTCTACAGACGCGCTGAGCCTAAAGGTTTTAGTGCTGCTGTTTTATCGCGAGTTGTTTCGGCGGAAAAAACACATATTCTTTTTTGGAGGAATTAGAAATGCATCCCGCACATTTTTTTATGGCTGTCTTGGCCGGACTGGCAATAGCGGCACCAGTAGGGCCTATAGGCGTCATCTGCATTAGACGCACGCTCGATTATGGTTTTGCACGTGGTTTTGCATCCGGTCTGGGGGCGGCCATGGCCGATGGCTGTTATGGTCTGATTGCCGCGGTTTCCATGACCTCGGCTCTGTCCATCATCAGCCCACACGCCACGCTGATGAACATCTGCGCTGCTGTGTTGCTGTTCAAAATCGGTATCGTTACAGTCAAAGCGGAGCCAAAGGAAAATTCATCAGAGAGAGCCAGCAGCAAAGGACTGATATCGGCATTCTTAAGCACACTGGTGCTGACTTTCCTCAATCCGATGACGATTATGTCATTTGTGGCGGTATTTGCGGCTATCGGTGTAAAAGAGCTGGAAGCAGCCAGAGAAAGCACATTGATCATTGTCCTTGGAGTCTTCTTCGGGTCTCTTCTCTGGTGGCTCTTTCTCTGCGCCATGGTAGCCAAAGCTCGCCAGCGGCTGAGCCAGAAATCGATTGGCATAATCAACAGGATTTCCGGAGTCGTAGTGATCTTCTTCGGGCTAATGTGCCTGTCTAAGATCTGGATCTAAATTTGCTCCCAACCATTTGATCCATTGATTCTTTTGAGATCCGAGATTGTGCGCAATCACGGATCTCGACAAGATCGATCCGATATCCGGATATCCGGACATCCCAATATATAGATTCAATCCTCTAATTGCGCTCCATCGCCCGAATGCGGTCCGGAAAACAGCGGTATTACCCTGAACGACCTCAGGTATTATGCAAATCTAGTTTAATCGACTCTTCGAAATTCACCATTTGCTCGACCGGATGAGTTGACGCCCTCCCCTCCCCTCCCTGAAGGGAGAGGATTCCGACTAGACAATTGGAATTGTCGACACGGTGGGTTCCTGCTTCAACGAGCTGGCTAGTGCCTTCTCTCCACAGGCGATTACGGCGCGCCCCGCCGCAAGTATATTTTGCGCCGCATTTAGATCGG
>CAZHEZ010000130.1:0-22671 GCA_964531315.1 uncultured Candidatus Obscuribacterales bacterium
TTGTCCGAGGACAATGTTTCCAATATTGATATTTGCTTCTACCAAATTCGGATTTATTTCCAGAGCCTTTTTGTAATTAACAAGCGCAGCAGTTAGCTCGCGGTTGCGTTCGAGCGCCAAGCCAAGGTCGTTGTAGGCATCGGCAGAACGCGGGTTGATTTGCACTATCTGTTGATAGACTTCAATCGATTGGGCGCGTTTTCCTTGCAGGTCTAAATTCTCTGCCAGGAGTTCCAGAGTGCTGAGATCTTCCGGTGTCTTCTGTAAAAGCTGTCTGTATGTCATTTCAGCTTTGTCCGCCGCACCGGTTTGTTGGTTCAAACTGGCCATAGCAAGAATTGTGTTCTTGTCAGTTGGTGACAAGCCAATTGCAGAATCCAGTGCAGAACGCGCTCCAGCAAAGTCTTTCAACTTCATGAGCAAATTTCCTAATTCAAGAAAAGCGGCCGGATCTGTTCCATCAATGCTCAATCCTTGCCGATACAATTCGACGGCTTGAGGGTAATTGCCGGCCAGAAGATAGTTTCTGCCCAGATTGATCATGGCCGTGCCGTCATTGGGATTGGCTGCGATTACTGCTTTAAACTCGTTTTCCGAATCGGCCAACTTGCCTTGTTTTTGCCTGATGATACCCAGGTTAAAGTGAGCATTGGTGAAATCAGGCTTGATGCGCACCACTTGAGTGAAGGCGTCCGCTGCACCGTCGAGATCTCCTGTCAATTGGAGAAGGTAGCCCATGCTGTAGGCGCTGTCGGAGTCTTGCGGGTTGATGCGAATTGCCGTCTTGTAAGATTCCACCGCTTTGTCGTATTGCTTCAATTTGGTTTGAACATCGCCGAGCTGAGCGTGCCATTCGCTTTTGTTTCGGTTCAACTTGATGGCTTCATTGAGTTGATCGGCAGCATCGGAGTACTTGCCTTTAATTGAAAGGGTTGTGGCCAGCAGAGCATGAACATCCGGCACGCTGGGATCAATCTTGGAAGCGCGCGCGAAAGCTTCGCCGGCTCCATCAATGTCTTTTTGCGCCAAAAGGCAGTTGGCCAGGTTGTATTGAATAGAGAAATTATTAGGCTCGTGAGCCAAAATGCGCCGGTATTCTTGCGAGGCGGCTGCGTAATTGCCTTTGTCCTGCAAGGATGCAGCCAGTTGTGAACGGGCTCTCAAGTGGTCGGGATAATTTTCAACCACTCGGCGCAGCTCGGCAATGGCGTTGTCGAGGCTGCCTTGAATGCGGTGAGCGATACCGAGATTGAGATAGAACAGAGGGATATCGGGGCGCAGTTTGATCGCTTCTTCGTATTGTTGAATAGCGTCGTCCATTTCTCCCTGGCTTTGCAAAAGCGATCCCAGGGATTCGCGGGCAAATGCGTCATAGGGTCGAAGAGAAATGGCGCGTCTGTACTCGGCGATGGCGTCATCCACGTCGCCGTGCTGGTGAAGAACGGCAGCCAGACTCAGGTGTACCAATGGATCCTGGGGGCAATTCAAAGCCAACGCCTTGAAAGCGCCAAGGGCATTGTCCAGGTCGCCCTTTTTGAAATAGGTAACGCCCTGATAGTACTGGTCGAGCAGCGCCTTGGGCATGCCGCCGCTGTCTTTCTCCGCAGCCAGTGCTGCACTGCATCCCAGTGTTATCGAGATTGCCAGAAGTACGGATATCTGCCTCACCTTATTCACTCCTTAGCGCCGTTTGACAACGTCAAATGCAAATCAAATTCAGTCGGGGTGCCACTCAGGGTCACAAGCCCATTATTATGACCGATGCTTCTTGGCTAGGAAAGGCATCATATCTATATAGAAGAGTTTCTTTAGAACGTCGGGCGGAGAAACCTATACCTTCAGATATGGTTCTTATCCCTGTTTTTGCATTCATTTGAGAACAAAAACTGGCTAAAACGCTTGGTAAAAGCCGGTTTTCGCATATAGTCCGCAGTTTGTCCGCAGACAGTTCAGGCGCCCGGCTCCGTATTGGACACTTTGTCGATTTGGCAGGCGAAAAAGTCAAGATGTGCTTTCTAGTTTGAGCCCATAAGCAAGTAATGATGGGTTTTACGGCGATTTGTTCCCGTTGAAAACAAGCAAAAACCGGAATTTATCTGGCTTTTCGAAAAAATCTTTTGAATTTTTGTCTGTAAACACCCCTCAAAACGATCTCCCAAAAATTCCAGGCTATGTCTTGCATATCCAGCTCTGGGTGAGGCTTTCCAGGCGTTAGTTGTCAAGGTTCTGTAAACTTTCTTAGACAGGTTGGCTAATAACTGGTGTCATTTTTTGGACAGGTTGCACATTGTCTGGAATGAGGCATCGGGTGTACATTTAGAGTAGATAACGGAAGTGAACCGGCATTCCGAGCGCAGATCTCTGCGTCCGTATGCGCGTTCATCCTTTACCCTCCGGCTGTCTGGACCATCCTTGTAGGAAGCAGTCTGCTTTTAGGTAGATTCTATGCGTAAGCTGCGTAAGATCAAAACACCATTCAGTTAGCGTAGCCCGTTGGCGTGGGGCGGCATTACTGCGCCCAACTTGGATTTACAACATAACCAGGGAGAGAGAGCTCTAAGAGGCTTTTTCCAGGGTTTCACGCACTAAATACGGTAGCAAGCACAGTCTTGCGCCAAAGTTTCAGGAAGGTTTTTTATGGCTCTGTATCAGAAAGACAACACCGTCAAGCGATTTCCGGTTGTCGATCGTGGCCCCAGTCACTATGAAGAGATCGCAGGACGAGCACTCGAGAATTCCATCAATCACTTGAACCCGTACTTCGCCAACAAGCTTTGCGGCTCAGAAGGCGCAGTCGAATTCAGAGATGGCGGCGTATATACCTACGACACTCACGGCAAGCGTTATTTGGACTGCCTGGGCGGCTACGGTATCTTCAACGTCGGTCACCGTCACCCGAAAGTGATTGCTGCGGTAAAAGCTCAGCTCGACCAAGTTTGCCTGCACAGTCAAGACTTGCTCAATCCCTGGTCGGCACACCTGGCCAGCCAATTGGCAGCGATTGCACCAGGCGATATTCAATATGCATTTTTCTGCAACAGCGGAACCGAAGCTGTTGAAGGCGCGCTCAAATTGGCGCGCCTCTACACCGGCAAGACCGAAATCATCTCGACGCGCAACTCCTATCACGGTGTGAGCTTGGGTGCTTTGTCGGCGACCGGCCGCGATTGCTTCCGCAAACCGTTCGAGCCCTTGCTCAACGGATTCGTTCATGTGCCTTTTGGCGACATCAAGGCGCTGGAAAAAGCGATCAACAAGAACACCGCAGCAGTAATCCTCGAGCCAATTCAAGGTGAAGGCGGCATCAATGTTCCGTCGGAAGGTTACCTGCGCAAAGTTCGCCAACTGACCAAGAAGAAAGGAGTTCTCCTCATTCTTGACGAAGTACAAACAGGTATGGGCAGAACCGGCCGCATGTTCGCGTGCGATCATGAAGGCGTTGTTCCGGACATCATCTGTCTGGCTAAGGCTCTGGGCGGCGGCGTCATGCCGATTGGCGCATTCATGGCGTCAGCTAAAGTTTGGAAAGTTTTGGAGCCGAATCCGAGCATCCACAACTCCACATTCGGCGGCAACCCGCTGGCATGTACTGCTGCGTCCGCTACCATCGAAGTTTTGATGGAAGAACACCTTCCTGCTCGCGCTGCTGTTATGGGCAACCATTTCATGCGCCGCTTGCAAGAACTGAAGGCGAAATATCCGAAGCATATCCTGGAGGCTCGTGGACGTGGTCTTTTGATCGGCTTGGAATTTACTTCGCAAGCATTGCGTTGTGATGTTCAGACCGAACTGTTCCACCGCGGAGTATTGGTGGCTGCGACGATGAACTCGAACCGCACCATCCGTATCGAGCCGCCACTGATCATCACTGAATCGCAAATCAACTTCATGATCGACACTCTCGAGGGAATTCTCTCCGAGATTATCGATGTCCCGCAGGACGAACCGGAAGTTGTTGAGAAGCCGGCTAAGAAACCGGTGAAGAAGCTGGTCAAAAAGCTGGTCAAGAAGACAGTCAAGAAGGCTGTCGGAAAGCCTGCCAAAAAAGCAGCTAAAAAACCGGTGAAAGGCAAGGCTTCTGCAAAGAAGACCGCTGCCAAGAAAAGCGCATCCAAGGCTAAGGCGAAAACCAAAGTTAGCGCCAAAGCTAAAGCGAAAGCAAAGTCGAACACCAAAGCAAAGGCAAAAACAGGCACGAAAGCTAAAGGTTCAAGCAAATCCAAAGCAAAAACCAAAGTGTCTGCAAAAGCCAAATCTGCGCCGAAAGCGAAAGCCAAAAAAGCAAAGAAAGCTAAGTAGTCGATAGCCAAGGAGCAAATCAATGATTATTGCCAATAGTTCCAGCTTGCTCAGGTCTCAAATTTCGAGGCTGCAAGAGCTTGGCAAACAGGAGGAAGCGATCGCTGTGCTTGAGCGCTTCCTGGAGCTGGAGCGCGAAGCACATGGAACCAACCTGGTGGAAAGCGAGACGACCGAGCCAAGAGCTAAGGTGATCAGCTTTCCGCGGTTGAGACCAGTCTCCTAGCCACCTGAAACATCACACCTTAGAAACGTAAAAAGACCGGCAAGTAATTGCCGGTCTTTTTCTTTGTCGTCTTTTGCTTTGTTGGATAATATGTGGTCTTTCCCCGCATTTTGAACCAATAATGAAATCCAGCTTTGCAACACAAATACTGCCCCTTCTTTCTCTGGCACTTTTGACTTCCTGCACATCGCAGTCGCCGCTTCTCGATCAGAGCCGGAATTCTCCCTACTGTTCGATACCGACTCGATGGAGCACGGTCGATGAGAAGATTCCCAGAGAGGTGAGGCTCAAGGAAAAAACGCTCAAGCACATCGATGAATTTTGGAGCGAGTTCAAGCGTTCGGAAACTCAGCTTGCCCTGGCATTGGACAATCTAAAGGGAGATAGTGGAAAGGCCAACCAGGAAATGTTGGTGACCTGGATGCAAGAACATCTGACCAATGTTGACCCGGCAATTGAGTATGAATTTGGTCCTCTGCGCGGTCAAGAAGGGCACAAACTCGACTTTTCTGCCGGCGGGCACGATGATGTGATGCAGATAGATAAACTTCTGGTCGCTAAGGCACCCAAGATGCCGAAGTGGAAGTTTTCCGCCTACAGGCAGGCGCTGCCACTAGATACGGTGGCAAATGGTTTCAAAGGAAGACTGGGAATCGAGGTTCCTGATTTTGAAACGGATGTGACAATTTCTCCGCAGAACAAGTTGGATGTCACCTTTATCTCTCCCAAATTCTCTGATGACGAGCAGGACAATAGCAAGTGCGCGCTTGTGCTTACGGATCTGATCCTTGGTGAAGAAAATTCAGACAACTGGCTTGGTGTGATCACCACCAAGAAAAGCGCACTGCAAGGAGCTTTCTCTTGCGGCGTCAACGCAAAATTATATGCTGACGTCTTCAATGCAAAAAAGAAAGAGATCATCGCATCGCTTCCTAAAACTCCCTATTTCAGAATTGCCGATCTCGGGAAATCTGAAGTTCTTCATTTTGGCACCAAGCGCAATACGATGAATACGCCTCTGAAAAATCTTGGCGAAACGCTTGGCTCGGGCGCACGTTTTTATTCCAACCAATTTTCAAAATGCGGCGAGAAGTTCGTTTATCTGAAGGTACCGAACGCTAAAGATCTGATGGCGCAGGATAAATGCGACGCTCTTGCAAAAGAGTTGGATGCCGAGTTGCGCAAGGCTCAAGTGGGCTGTGTATTCGGCGCTGGAACAGAGCTCAAGGACACAGCTTATATCGACCTGGTTATTGTCGACCTCGACAAAACAATCCCCGTGCTCAAGAAATTCTGCCAACAGCACAAACTGGATAAAGATTCAGCTTTGCGCTTTTATGACTGCGAATGGCTGCATGAATGGGTAGGAATGAACGCAGATACTACAGAACCGAAAGACCTGGCTCATCCGTGGACCCAGCAAAAGGCTGAGTCCGGGAATTGAAGACCAGGCGGATTTCTAATTAACCGGTAAAGCCATAGACCTGGGTACAAGATCTAAGTCTCCTATATAGGTCGAATTCATGGCTGCGACCGTAAACGTTGACTACAGCTACCCTTTTGCCTCCATACTCCTGGCGGAGGCGCCGTCGAACAGGCAGTTGCGCCTGGCCACCTCGGGCGGGGCGGAGAAAAACCCGCATTTTTTCAGTGGGCGCTTCAAAAACCCCAAACAGGCGGCTGATTTGTTGATTGCCCTGTCGGCTATCAGCCGTACCCGCTTCTTTTCTCCCAGTGAGCTGCAAGAGCGTCTCCTGGCGGCAGCCGATCCTGTAGTTACCAGTGACGGCGACCAATTGCGATTTGAGGTTTTTTCTGTTTGTTGCGGAACATATGCCAGACTCGACTTGCGCGGCAACGGGCTAGATGGTGATTGGATGGGCAAAGGAACCACCAATGTCGATTTCAACCCGCCCATGCGTGCGGCGCTGAGCAGTGTAATGAACTCCGAAAAGGTCGGACTGCGAATTGGCTCTGATGGTGTCGAGTTGGAACGCGCCGGAGAGACCGTCGTGGAACGGAAGGTCAAGCTCCCGGTTCGCTGGTTGAAGGGTTTTGTGGAAGTTCAGGTTTACCAGGCCGGGTTGCGCCAATCGATTGAGCTGCCTGCTCTCGAGTTGGCAAAAATAGTTCGCACGCTGCCCAGGCAAAATTTCTTGCAGGCCGGTGCGATAACCTATCTGGTTCCATCCGGTAAAAGCATTCGGCTCAGTCAAAGAGAAGCACCTGGTGCCATCGCAGTTGGTGCGATAAGCAGATTGAAAGTTCTGGAGCCGATTCTTCGATATGCCAAGACAGTTCGCATCTATGACAGTGATGATGCAGTCAGTGCATTTGAACTTACTTTCGATGAGGGCAGTTTTTTCTTCGTCATGAGTCCCAATGCTGCTCGCGGATTCTCTGGTGAAGGTCAGGCACTTGCCGGTCTTGCTCAGAACAGTTCCAATGAAATTCTTGCTCGTGTCAAAGGTGCGCTGGCCTGGCAACAGAAAATAGATCCTGCCAGTTTGAGCAGTTCTTTAAACGTAGATGAAGATGTGGTTCACAATGCGCTGCAGGTTTTGGGAACGAGGGGACTGGTAGGATACGACCTGGCTGAAGGAGCATTTTTCCATCGCGAATTGCCCTTTGATTTGACACTGGTGGAAGAATTGCACCCGAGAATGAAGAAGGCACGCCAACTTTACGATGAGAAAAATGTGCGGCTTACTCCGCGTCAAGATGGAAATTATGAAGCGTATGTGAAAGGGACAACCGGCGATCATTTCGTCCAGGTCACCGCAGATAGTTGCAGATGCACCTGCGATTGGTTTGCGAAGAATCAAGGACAACGAGGACCTTGCAGTCATATTTTGGCAGCTGAAATTGCAACGCAAGCGGAGGAGGCAAGATGATCACGACTTTGCTAGATGAAATCATCATTGCTGCAGATGAAGCACGGTGTGAGGAATTTTTTCAATCGATGAAAGAGTCTCAGCGCAAAGAGTTGGCTCCGCGCGCCTTGCAGTGGGTGAGTGCACTGAGTGGCTACATGAATCGTGAGAGACCGCAATATTTGCTTTTTGACAAGCTGGCGATGGCCGACATTGAGCTTTACCAGAATATCGCTTCGGGCAAGATTGCTTTTCCAAACCAGTTCAAAAACGAGTCCTTTCCGATTGCACGTATGGCGGTGCTGGCCACCTGCAACTTTCCTGAGTTGAAGAAAGGCGGAATGAAGGCATTGCCTGCGCCGGACCAAGCTGCTCGCATACTTCTGGCACGCAAGCCGACATGGCTGGATAAGTGGTGTGCATATGTTCTGAAAGAAGTGCCCGCCACCCATTGGTTGGCACTGCATCTTTTGGAAAAGGCTGGTGCCTGCAAGCTTGAGCGCACTTCGGCATACTGGGTTTCTATGTCTTGCAGTTTGTCGACAACGCCGGATCTCTTTGGGAAACTGTTGATTGATGATCCTACTCTTCCAGTCGAGATATGGCATATGCTGGCTGACCCTGGGGTCGTTCGCATGCTTGCCGAACCGGAGCAAATAGCACATGAAATTTTTCGCAAGCGCTGGAGTCGGGGTGGAAATATATTTGCTGCCAACCAGGCGGGAACACGGCAGGGCAGCAACGCCTGGTTGACTGCATTGATTGAACTGGCAGAAAAGGGACTTATCGATCGCGAGAGGCTGATCGAGTATTCATTTACGTCGCTTGCCGGTGCCGGGGAAAGTGAAGCGAAGAAATCTGTCTATATTCACGTTTCGACCGCTGATTTTTCGATCAAGCTCAATCAAGAGATGACCAAAGGAAAAACCGCTGCCTATGCAAACCGTTATGCCTCTTTGCTGAAAGCCGCTCACAAAGATGTTTCTAACTATGCTTCTTCCGTCTTAATTGAATTGCCGGATCAGTCCTTAAACATCGACGACATCTGCGCTGAAATTGGACCTGCATTTCTCAATAAGAGCAAAGAACCTGCTGAGTCGGCGTTGAAATTGCTTGCCCGTCTGTCCAAGCTCTTTCCCGATCGGCGCACAGTCTATGGTCCGTCGATACTTGCGGCTTTCAGTCATTCAAGCAAAGACATTCATAAAAAAGCTCTGGCGCTGGTCGAGTCGACCAGGCTTTTGGAAGAGGCAGAAAATCGCGCTGAATTTTCTCAGCGAATTGACATGATTCAAGGAATGGAGCGGGCAAAGGCGTCGGCGCTGATTGCTAGGTATGAAAGTAAAGACGATGCAATCAGCAGTGAAACTTCAAATTTGCAACCGGCAGGTTCGATATCGGCGCATTCTACTGCTTCGACTAAGGTGCTGGGTGAGGAAGACTTAGCAGCACTGATTGAGCGTGCAAAAAAGGCTGAAGAGCCTTTTCGACAAATTGCAGGCATCGACGAAGCTCTTGATTTGCTGGAAGCCGGTGTAGTGTGCGACCTGCCTGTTGTCTTGAATTCACTCGAGTTTCCGCGACTGGATCCGTCCAAGTCCGTGAAGCCGATCTCGAATGTCGACGATCTTATATATATGTTCATGAAGGTTTGGTCCGGCAAATGCTCAGGCATGGAAATCGAGGCGTTGCTGGATGGAGTCTCTCGCTTATGCAACGAACGCCCGGAAGATTTCGAGCAAAAGACTGATGCCTTGAGGCAAAAGATTACTGCAGTCAACCAGGAATTCGTATTATTCAGCTGGGGAGGAACGCTCGGGCAAGTTGCTTATGCCTGGTTGGGCGGCTCGAGCGATCCAGCTGGAGCAAGAGTAGCGGCTGATGCCGGCTCTGTTTTTGCTCGCAGGTGTCTGGCCATTGCCAAACGTGTGATTTCAAAACAGCCTGCACCGCTATTGGCTGCGCCCACTCACCAGGGTGGATGGATTGATCCTTGCACACTGGTGAAGCGCATCAGTGAGTATTTCTGGCTCAAGATCGAGCCGGATAGAGTCGACTTCATTCAGGCGCTGTTGCGCGTTGCCCCGGACAATCGAGCTGAAGCGCTGGAGACGGCAGGAGCGATTAAGGGAGAAGTTGGCGAGGCGCTGCGTTATGCACTGGGAAGTAACAATATCGGCAGAGTGATCACTCCGGAATACTGGGTGGCGGCTTTTCGAGCCAGAGATCCGGAAGGTACCAGCGAAGAGCTGCTGAAGCTATTGCCGAATTTTGGTCCGGATGGGCCGCAGCCGGCTGTGTATGGTTTGGACATGACACCGGTTAAGGAGTTTGCCACTGACAAATACGCATCGCTCAGTTCTGGATTTCCATATTTTCTCCCCGTCACAAGCAATGATCCTGATTATCCAGGCAAGCCGATTGCAAAAGCTCCATACATGGAAATGCAGGCAAAGATGCAAGCGCAAAGAGTGGCATGGAGCACAAGGCGAGCTCACTATGCTTTCTTTCCGACGGTGCTTTTGCACGATAATGGAGCATCCTGGTTTTCGGGCACTGAGACCTATATTTGGCTGCACAAGAGAGAATCGCTTTTGGCGCTTTATGCAAAACGTATGCTGCTCAATATTCACAGCGTCGGAACTTACTGGTTGAGCGAATTTGATCTTCTTTTCGATCCTGATTTAAGCATGGCCGCGAATGGACGATATTTTTTCTGTTTTGCAATGTCATCGAAGAACAACGATATTTCTCGATTGGCCGTTGATGCTTTGATCGCTGCAGTGGCGGAGTGCAGGATAAGTGCCTCGGGCTATGGTGAGGCAATGACGCAAGTTCTCCCCACCGGGATAATAACGGCAGTGCGCTGGACTCGCGGTCTTCGTGACATGGCGAAGATTTCGACCCTGCACGCCTGGTTTGTATGGAAATCGGTAGGATGCCTGATCGAAAGTGCGTCGATCAGTGCGACTCAGCAGATTCCATTTTTGGAGTTATTGACCGAGATTCAGATTGAGCACGGTTTCAAAATGCACGATGGATTGAAAAATGCACTCCGCGAAACATCCGGTAGCGGTAAAGGTGCGAAGATGGTACAGATTCTTCTTTCTAAAGACGCCAATGCCAATTCACTCAGCGACAGAATGGCTGCAATCCAGTGCCTGCAAGGTAGAGTGGAACGAGTTGAACGATGGCACGGCATTGCATGTAGTACTAAAGTAGAAACATTTGTTTGACACCAAACAAACGTCAAAAAAGGGTCAAGAGTTAATGAATAAACGGCTCTTCGGCTGATTTGCCATTTTACTGTTTAAAAACGTGCGATACTTAACGGTGTCTGTAAGTTCTTGAGCATTTATCGGATTCCCGGAGTCAAGGAAGTCTCTTTCCAATTGCGGAATTCTGGCAATGCCGGCCGAAAATGTTCGTGCACCTGAGCCATTTTTGTTAGGCGAAAAGCAGCTTCGCCAAATTTTTGATGCAGCACCAAGCGGGATGATCATGGTCAATCATGCCGGCACAATAGTGTTGGTGAATACACAAATTGAACAATTGTTTGGTTACGAACGATTGGAGCTCTTAGGCAAGTCAATAGAGATTCTTGTACCTCAAGCCTCGCGTGGTAAACATCCTGAGTATCGTGACAGCTATTTCGCCGATCCTCATACGAGAGCGATGGGAGTAGGTCGGGATCTTCATGGACTGCGCAAGGATGGAACAGAGATTCCCGTGGAGATCGGACTGAATCCTTTAGTCACAGATGGAAATCAGTTCGTACTTGCTTCGGTTGTCGACATAACGGAGCGAAAGCGCGCCGAAGAGAGACTGCGGATCACTATTGAAGCGGCACCCAGCGGCATGATCATGGTCGATCAACAAGGCAAGATTGTGCTTGTCAATTCTCAAGTAGAGCGCTTGTTTGGTTATTCGAGAGAAGAGCTGCTCGGACAGATGATAGAGATGTTGGTGCCATCTGCGGCACGTCAAAAGCATCCTGAGCACAGAAACGAATTTTCTGCCGATCCCCATGCTCTTTCAATGGGAGCTGGTCGAGATCTTTATGGAGTGCGCAAAGACGGAAGCGAATTGCCGGTCGAGATTGGTTTGAATCCTCTGATGTCTCAAGGTGAGCGCTTTGTTCTCGCTTCAATTGTCGACATCACGGAGCGAAAGAAGGCGGAGGTTCTTCTGCAGGAAAAGATACTTGAATTGCAACGTTCAAATGAGGATCTGCAGCAATTTGCCTATGTCTGTTCACATGATCTGCAAGAGCCCTTGCGCGTAATTTCAAATTATACTCAGTTGCTGGCCAATCGCTACATGGGCAAGATGTTGGATGAAGATGCTCATGAATTCATTGAATTTACACTCGATGCGACCAAGAGAATGCATCAGCTAATCAATGATTTGCTTCTATATAGTCGCGTCGAGACAAAAGGAAAAGGCTTCGTAGAGGTTGACACTAATGAAGCCGTTGAGATGGCTTTGTCTAACTTGAGCGTTGCGGCTCAAGAAAGTAATGCCACCATAAATTTTAGTGGATTGCCTCTGGTAAAAGGAGATCTTTCTCAACTAGTTCAACTATTTCAAAACCTAATTGGCAACGCGTTGAAATTTCACTCTGAGTTACCTCCTGTTGTCGACATCACCTTTGACAGACTGGGTGACGTGTGCACGTTCACGGTGAAAGACAACGGACTTGGCTTTGATATGAAGTACGCCGATCGCATCTTCATAATATTTCAAAGGCTTCATGTCAGAGAGACGTATCCGGGAAGTGGTATCGGATTGGCGGTGTGTAAAAAAATCGTTGAACGCCACAACGGGCGGCTATGGGCTGAGTCGAGCCCTGGCTCAGGTGCTTCCTTCAAATTTACATTGCCTAGTGCTGCTTTGAGAAGGGTGCAATAACAATGCCTCCGAGACTAAAAATCTTGCTGGTAGAGGACAGTCGTGCCGACGCACGATTGATTCTGGAAGTGTTTAAGGAAGAAAAGATTGGTGTTGATGTTGACGTTGTAAGAGACGGCGAGGAAGCAATGGATTATTTGCATAAGCGTGGACCCTTTGCCAATGCTGATTCACCAAGTTTGATTTTGTTGGATTTGAATCTGCCCAAGAAAGACGGTAGAGAGGTCCTGTCCGAGATCAAAGAAAACCCTGAATTGAAAAGCATTCCTATCATAATTCTCACGACATCGCAGTCCGACGAAGATGTGATGAAGAGCTACAAGTTGCAGGCAAGTTGCTACGTTACAAAGCCGATCGATCTTGCCCACTTTGTGAAAGTAATTCGTTCTCTTGATGAATTTTGGTTTTCCGCTGTTAGATTTCCACCAGAGCCACGGCTATGTTGAATAAAATTTCTGTATTGCTTGTTGAAGACTCCCGACCGGATGCTAAGTTCGTTCTAACACTGCTGCATCCGCAGAGATATGAACTTGTTCATGTTGTCAGTCTGTCCGAAGCTACCGAACAAATGGCTAATACACCTTTTGATGTAGTTCTGCTCGATTTGTCATTGCCTGATGGAAGCGGACTGGAATCGTTTGAATCGCTCAAGCAGCAATGCTCCTTGACTCCGGTCATAATTCTCACCGGTCTGAACGATGACGAAACCGCAATTATGGCAGTCAAGCTGGGAGCACAAGACTATATTCAAAAGGCTGAGGCAAATACTGGTTATCTAGAGCGAAGTATTCGATACGCCATTGAGCGAAAGGAGTCAGAGCAGAACCAGAAGCGATTGGCGATATTGGAGCAGCGGGAAGAATTCATGGCGACGCTGACTCACGATCTCAAAAATCCATTGATTGGAACAAATAGAGTATTGGAGATGCTGGCTGACCAAGCAAAGGGTGCAATCACCGCAGAACATGCTGAGTTACTCTTGCAAATTAGAGACAGCAATAAGATATTGCTCTCGATGATTCAAAACTTGCTGGATGTTTACAGGTTTGAAAAAGACATAAACTCTGTAGTTTTGGCCAACACTTGTTTGCGAGATATTTTAAAGACGTGTATCTTGGAGATAAATCCAATTGCGGAAAACAAGAAAATTGAAATCCGGACCACATACTCTGAAGAATTGAAGTATGTGAATGCTGATGCAATGGCGATGCGTCGCGTATTTCAAAACTTACTAGATAATGCCTTGAAGTTTACTCCCTCGGGAGGTCAAATAAGTCTCAAGGTTAATCCTTGCAACGGTTCGGTGTGCGTGGAGATTGAAGACAACGGTCCGGGAATGTCTGAGGAAGAGTTGTCCAAGATATTCAACCGTTTTGCGCAAGGCAGAGCCGGACGCAGGTTTTCTCCAGGCACCGGGCTAGGCCTATTTCTTTGCAAGCAAATTGTTGACGCGCACCACGGCAAAATCACATGCACGAGCAAAGAAGGCAAAGGAACACGTTTTTTGGTAACTATACCTGCTGCCTAAAGTGGAAGTGAACAACTCCTCGGTCTAGGTTTATTTCGTCGACTGCTTACGGGATTCCTCGTATTGCAGTTTGAAATTATCCATCAAAATCGGAAGCTTTTGCAGAAAAGCATTTTTGATTGGATATTTGAAGATGAAGGCAATCACACCACGTGCAGAAATTGTAAAGCGCATCGTGATTTCGCCAGGAGTCCTTTCAGACATCTCGTGATAAAAAACGAACTTTGATCCCATCGTCGAAAATTCGTCGGTGTAATTGCTGAGCCGGTTGAAATCGGTGACGTGCAATATGTAGTTTTGCCGGTCTCGCGTTATTAAATGACCGGTGCTGCCGACTCTCAATGGACCATCAAACTGCACGTCGTCAATGAATATGTCCCACTCGGGCATGGTTTTCCAGTCCACGAGTTTATCCCAAGCGGTTTCCAGATCGCCTTTGAAAGTTACGGTGTGTTCGACAAAAATCATGGCCGCACCAAGCTCCTTAATCTAATACCAATATGGTGTCTGCTTGGTCCAGGTGTTGCCCTTGTATTTTGTATGGAGCAGAGTGAACATCTGTTTTGACAATTTTGTGGTGGCATCATCGGTTACGCCAAAGTGTGTACATTTGACGCCATAGTGCAGAGCCTCAGGAAGCCGGGGATCTGAGGGATGTTTTTGCGCATAGGCAAGAACAATTTTCGCCAGGTAGTTTGGAGCTGCTTCAACTTTGGAAAGCTTTGCAATCTGCTGCCCTGCTTGACTCTTTTGTGCCGGAGTCAAAAATGTAGGCTCAAAGGTCTCGGGTTCGTCTTCCTTATCGGAGTTGCTGCTGCTGGCCTTTTCTACTGGAGCGCCATTCCACCACCAACCGCTCGAGTCGCCATAGTCATCGTCCTCGAGTTGCCCTATCGTAGCGTTCGGCTGAGCGGAGGAGAAATGAAGCATCAAGAGCGCTGCCGCGAATTTGCGGTCTTCGGGGGTTGCTGCTGCCAGGTAGGTGGCAAAAAACTTCGACTTGTTTTTGTTGAGTGGCTGAGTCAATACCGCCAGTGCTTTCGCCTCTGCCTCGTCGCCGATTAGCACTGCCCGCACCCACGAAATCCAGGCGACATTGTTGCGCAGGTCAGCCGGTACCAGCTTGCTGCTTGCTACCTGTCGCAACATGCTGAGCGGCAGCTTATTGTTTAAAACATATCCGGCATCAGTGGTAAACTCCGGCGGCGTTTTTCCTTTGCCTTCCATATCGTCTTGATCGTCCGGTATTTGTGGGATGCCACCATCGCTGCAAATTGCCAGAGGCTTTTGAATACCGTAGCGCAAGAACTCGTCGAGACTGTTTGAAAGCGGTAGCCTGAGCTCTTTTAGATAATTTAGAGAGCCCGGTGGAAGGTCGGCAGGTGGTGCGGCGAATACTTTATCCAGAGACGCCTTGACGGCTGCGTCTTTGTCTTGTCCTGATTCGATTCTGTTTATATGATAGAAAAGCGACCATTTAGCAAAGCTTGATTTGTCAGCTCGAGCCGCCGCCACCAGTGCATTTGCATTCTGATCTTCGGGATGGACTCCGGTGATAGCGGCTAATAGCCAGGCTGAAGAATGAGTTTGTTTCCAACGATCGATGGCATGTTTTGTGCTTGCCTCATCTGTGGACTGAATGGTCAAAATCCAGTCGATCATCTCATTCTTT
Source organism: uncultured Candidatus Obscuribacterales bacterium (assembly GCA_964531315.1). Classification (GTDB taxonomy): domain Bacteria; phylum Cyanobacteriota; class Vampirovibrionia; order Obscuribacterales; family Obscuribacteraceae; genus QKMZ01. The sequence continues at coordinate 15,510 of CAZHEZ010000130.1, forward strand.
TTCAGCGTGGCCGGCACGTCTGCATATTTTACCTCTGCGGCGGTGTTGTCCGGATCGAGATAATTGTCGAGAGTCTTTGTAATTTCCTCGATTGAATCTTTGTCGAACTTTTCACCGGTAAGCTTGTTTAAATGAGCGTCTGGTGCGACTCTCACCGCGACGAAATTAGCCAGCGATGTGAGGTCATCTTTGAGAGTTGCATAAGACGGGTTTGCCAGCAGGTGCTGAATTTTTTCGCCTGCTTCTTGAAGCAATTTGGTGTTCTGAGTCGCCGCAAGTGTAGCCTGACGAATCATCGATCGCGCTTCCAGATAACCTGCTATCTCTTTCCATTGCGAATCGGCATCGGCGGCAATCGCTTCGAAATCTTTTCGCGCTGCATCGAAGTTTTGTGCATAAAAGTGTGCTGCGGCAATCTGATAGGCGCGCTCGCGTCTCAAATTAGCATCTGCAGTCGCAGGCAAAGGCGCCGGAATCTTGGTTGCTGGAACTTTGTCCGAATACATCGGTGATCCGCAATTGGAGAAAACTTCGTCTTGCGCTTGCACCCATTCTTTTACCTGGGTGGATCCAATACCATACTTCGCACTCATTCTCTTCAGCGATTCTGCAGCTGTTGTGAATGCACTCGTCTGCGCATTGCAGTATGTCTGGTATGTATTTTCTTTGCCGACCGGACGTTCGGTGTCGATTGATTCCAGCTTGCTGACACCAGGCACGGTGGCGCGTAATTTTATCCAGCTATCCGTGACCGCCGAGCATGAGAAATCCGTTTGGTCAAGTCGTTCTTTCCACAGATCGAGAAATCCATTTTGTTCGTCTTTGGTCAATGGTTTATTATTCAAATATCGGTATGCCACCATTAAGTAGGAGCGTGCATAGTTGTTTTGCAAGATGCCCAATTGTCCGGCAGCATATTTGGACATCGGATAGTCCGGATGCAGCGTATAGGTGAAGTAAGGACCACCGCCGAATGCGCAGGTCTCTCCCGGAGGAGCGCTGAGATTGAATAAAAATGCCAGTGACAGTGCGATCGCAAATGGTTTTTTCATAGTTTACTCAGCAATGAATGAACAGCCTGGAGTTTTTTCTCCGTCCACGCTGTTTTGGTGAAGACGTAGATTCTCACTGGAATTTTACGCTTCTCGGTAAGAGGAATCATTAGTTCGTTAACTCCGGTATCTTCCAGTGACAAGCCAAGAGATCGCTTGGCGCGCCCGTCGATAAAGTCGTGGTGGGCACGGAAGTACAGCAGTACCTTGTCGCGCTCGCGACCGAGGCTGAACATCATCGGCACGGACTCGTCAATGGGCAGGTCTTTTATCCAGTTGTCAAAAAGACACCAGGAGGCAAGGGCGGTAATGGATATCGGCATATTGGCAGGCAGAGTCTTTCTCAGTCGCTGGAGGAGCGAGCGATAAAACCCTCTTTCGGACTCGAGTGCGTCGAAGTCAATTTGAATCTGTGCAGCGTTTGGAACACGCGACGCTCTTTCTATCAGATACACCAATTTTTCCATTTGCTGCTCTGAAAGTGCTGCCTTCTCTCCACGCACAACATCAATTCGCACCGTCGGCACCATAGCCGTCTGTGGTGGTATCTTCAGGGGTTGATTGCGCGTCTGCCATTTAATCGCTTCGCCCTTGAGAAAAACATGGCAGGCAAGATAGGCGACTCCAAATTCATGAGGGTCAATTTGTGTGAGATCCTCAGGTCGTTCCCATGCCCATAAAATCTTGTTCGGTAAGGAAATTTGTGCATTTCTATAATTGCCAATTTTAGAGTCGCCGGGCTCTGCTCCGGATGAGTTTGGGAAATGCCAAACGACGATAAGTGCGGCGCAGAGGATTAGAAAAGTGCACAGTCGCATGTATTGTCTGCTCGATCTCCGCAAACTTTCGGCTCGGAGTATGATGACATAAGATGCTCCTCCTTGGTCAATTCATTAATGCCAGGCACTCGCCTATGTAAATTGAGGATTTCAGGAATTACGTGTTTGACGTTGCTAATGTCGACATTGCTTTCGTCATGCTCCGGAGACGCACCAGTCGGGCCGATTATTCTCAACTACTTGGAACAGTCTAGAAAGACTGCACTGGCACAGCCGAAGATTGATGCGTGCACTCAAAGGATATTGAAAAACCCGAAAGACAAAGACGCTTACATGGAGCGAGGCGTGGTGAACTTCTGGCTGCGGAGAAAGACTATTCATCGGTAATTGAGATAGATCCCCGCAACGCCCGGGCCTATTTCGAGCGTGGCTCAGCTTTTGAAGGGCATCCGGATTCGTCGCTTGAGGACTACAACATGGCACTCAAGCTTAATCCTGACTACGCGGAAGCTAAAGCTAAACGCGGCTCGCTGTATTATGGAAAGTACAACTATAAAGCCGCTGAACGCGATCTTCTCGATGCGCTCAAGGTGCTGCCGAAAGATTTCAAGGCGAACTGGCATCTGGGGCGTGTTTACTATCAAATGAATAAAATGCCTGAAGCCGTCGAATACTACAGTCGAGCCCTGGCACTCAAGCCTGATGACACCAGGGTCCTTGAAGACAGAGCTCATGCTCTTAGCAGTGCTGGCAATTACGAGGAAGAGTTGAAGGACAAAACAAAAATGATCGAACTGCATCCGGATGACTCCAACAACTATTTCGCACGTGCCACCACTTATGAGTGCATGAGAGAGTATCGGAAGGCGATTGACGATTATACGCAGTCTCTAGCCCGCCGTAATACTTGTTATACGCATGAAAGACGCGCCCAGGTTTATAAGGAACTCGGGATGATGGAAAAGTACGAAGAAGATATGAAAGCGAGCCTGGAGCTTTCACGGTCTGGTAAAGATGAATCTACAGCTCCCATTGGGCGGCTATTGCATAAATAGTCTGATCGCATGATAGATTGGAAGTACGATTGAATCAGTTGATAGAAGACGCAGTATTCATTGTTTTTGTCTGCAGCATCGGTTTCTTGTACGCGGCTTGCTTCAGATCACTTTGGTCAGCTGGCAAGATTGGCTGGAAGAAGTATAAGTTCAAAGCTGTTGAGATATGTTGCCTGTGTCTCGGACTGGCTGGGTTCGTCTGTTTTGCTTATGGTTTTTATGAACCATATACATTGACGTTTTCCAATGTCCATATCAAGTCGAGCAAGGTGAGTGCAAAGGGCGCGCCAATTCGAATTGTTCATATCACCGACATTCACTCAGACGGATTTGAAAGATTGGAAGGTCGTTTGCCAGGCGAGATTGCAAAGTTAAAGCCCGACCTAATTGTTTTCACTGGTGATGCGGCCAACAATAAAAGCGGGCTTGCAATTTTTAGAAGGTGCATCACCGACATAGCAAAAATCGCACCCACATTTGCTGTGTATGGAAATCATGATTCGCGCGGCGGTCGCTTGTGGGATATCTATGGACAGACTGGGGTGCAGGTTCTAAGCGGGCAGTCGAAAACCTTCTTTGTGAGAAATACAAAAATTTTCGTTGCTGGTGTTGCTGTGGACAACGAGGGCGGGACGGCAAAAGCGCTGCAAGGCGTCCCAGCCGATTCTTATTCCATTTTTCTGTATCACTACCCGGCTGGAATTGATGTTGCCAGTGCGAGAAACATAGATCTTTTTTGCACAGGACACACGCATGGCGGGCAGATTTGCTTGCCGTTTTACGGTGCACTGGTCACGAACTCTATTAAAGGAAAGAAGTATGAGTGTGGACTTTACAGGCTTGGGCAAACCGAGATGTATGTTAGCCGGGGTATTGGAATGATCGGCATTCCGGTTCGGTTTTTGGCGCCGCCGGAAGTGGTCTTAATTGAGGTGCAGCCAAAATAGCTTGCAACAGCCCCATTGATGGATGTTTTTTGCGGACGAGTGCGTTTCTGGAAGTTCCTCCTAATATTTCGCTCTTCTCCGTTTGTTTGGTATGTGCAATGGAGGAATGCGAATGCATAGCGTAAGCAGAAAAGCAAAAACTGGGATTCTTTTGGTTGCCCTATTGACCTTCTCGACTACGCTTGTTGCTAATGCAGGGGAAACACAGATCATTGGCGGCCGGCGGTACGAGAAAAGCGCCGATGGAAGACTTTATCCCCAAATCAGGAGTGATTGGACAGACCTTAAAGGTGTTGTCCATACCAACTGGGTCACCGATTATTCCAGTGCCCCCCTGTTGCCTGAACAAAAACCGAACTTTCAAGCGCATCCGCCAATCAAGCCGGTGACAGGCAATATAGTGCCAGTGCAGGGCAAAGGGGGAAGTGCCAATCAGCTCGAGGACGTAACTATTCGAGATGTCGGTGACAAGCATTTCTTGACCATTAATGCCGATTGTCTCTTTGATTTCGACAAGTCTGATTTGAATGATAAGGCTGAAAAGGTTTTGAGAAAGGTCGGTCCCATATTGCAGAAGTACCCCGGACAAACGGTTGCCATAGAAGGGCACACAGATTCCATTGGCGAGGAGGCATACAATCAAGATCTAAGCGAAAAGAGAGCCGCTACGGTGAAGAACTGGCTTGTGGAGCATGGTTTTGCAGACGCGCAGCGAGTTTCGACAAAGGGTTTGGGAGAAACCTGTCCAGTAGCTAGAAATACTTACACAGATGGCACTGACTATCCGCAAGGACGGCAGAAAAATCGTCGCGTAGAAATCTGCGTCTCTTCAATCGCGAGTGAGAAAAGCGAGTGAGAATTGCTGGTGATTTGGAGCTTGTAAAGATAACGCGGTAAGGCAGTGTTGGTGAGGATCGCGATCTGCCGCCAGCTTTCTCATTCCTAAAATTCGACTCACTCTTTATGGGGAGTGAGTGTCCTAAAAAAGTGGCCGGCAGGTATGGAAGAGGGATCCCTCTCACACTGTGGGAATCCCCAGAAGAATTCCAGCCAATCCATAGATCACAAAGTTGCATATCTATACTATAGTTCTTGCAATACTGACGTCAGCTGTCCTACCCGAGTGAAGTGTGGAGCTGCCGCCAGCTTCGCATGGGGAAAAGTGGGCGGTGATTAGAAAGAGTGTATCGGTTATCTGGGATCCCCTGGTCGACGCAATAGTTGATGCCAGCTGGAACAATCGGCATGGCAAAGCCGCCAAGGTTGTCAAAACTTTGCTCAAAGCGGTGCGTGATACTCGCAGCGCGACCTCGTCCAACACTGAGTTGATGAAGGCATTTTATCGACTGATAGATTTCTATTGCATGGAAAATGACTATGAGAAAGCGCAAGGACTTTGCGACACCTTGCTGAAGGCTCAACAAGATATGTACGGAACCAATGATCCACGTTTGATGGACACGCTGATCCGCATCGCAAAAATCAGTCAATTGCGGAAGGCTGAGCAATCAGCTTCGGCTTCGCAAGTAAAAGTCAGCACCGCTCAAGATGTTGGAGCTCGGCAATTGACGGCCTGAGAAAGTTTCTTGACCCCCACAAGCTCGCATTGCCATCACTGGCGGTGCGAGCTTTTGCTTGCCGGTATCGCATTTTCGTCTTTAGCTCTTAAGACTTTCTGGCTGATTCTTTGAATCTCGCCTATGAATTCCCTTTAAAGAGTGCAATGAAGAGTTATTCTTGGCAGGACCTGTGGCACTAAGCCTAAGTGATGCAATCATCTGTGGAGGTTTTCGCAATGCGAGCAAGCCTGGTTCCAGTCATCCTCAGCGGTATCTTCTTCTTGGCAGGGTGTCCCGGGCTGGCTGATAATCAAGCAGCTGCCTCCAAAGCAGTCGTGCCCCCTGCCGGAGCTGCCCCTGCCGCCAACCAGGCTGCACCGAACGCCAGTCTCGCACCTGAAAAGGAAGCCGCGGGGAAGCCACCGGGTTCTGCCGCCGCACCTAATGCGACTAATCCCTCTGCAACCGCACCGAGCCAAGAGGCTACCGCCCCGGCGGCAGGTGCTTCTTCACCGACAGCTGTCCCAGCCGCAGGCACTGCCAGCGCGACGACTGGCGACTCCGCCGCTCTAGAGCCTCACAAAAGGCCAGTCCCTGAAGGTTATGCGGCTGCTGCTGAGTTGTTCAAACAACGGAAGTTTCCGCAAGCAGAGAAGGAATTTGAGAAGATCATTCAAGGCGGAACTGCCGACATAAACACCCACCTTTGCCTGGCTCATTGTTTCCTGCAGCAAAAGATTTACTCCAAGGCAATCAAGGAATTCGACTGGCTTGCTAAATATGCGAAAAACAGCATGACACTGCAGAAGAGCTGTGAGCAAACGGCTCGTTCTTTGCGCAATGCCATGAACGGAATCTGTCCCGCCAACTGCCTCAAAGGTAACGATCCGCGCTGGACATTAAAGGCAGGAGCAAAAGTCATTCTAGTTCCTCACAATGGAGGTGGTTATGACACAATCACGCCGGAGAACATTGGACATCTTGTGGTCTATGAACATGGAAATTCGGTCGTAAAAGGCATCTGTCCAGTCTGCGAAGGGACCACTACTGTGCCGGTACTGAAAGACGGCGGGCCGATGCCGAGAATTTGATTTTAAACATATTACGATAAGGGAACTCCTTGCGATTAAGGTAAATGCCCCACATGCGGTGGCAGCACACAGGTAGATAAATGGAAAGATGGCGATCCGATGCCCGCTATCTGAGGAGGTACCTATGAAGAGTGAAACGGCAAAAAAGACAAGCAAACAGAAAATTCCTGGACTTGTTTTGATCGGTCACTATTTTGAGGTGCCGCTGGACTATGAAAAACCTGCCGGCAAAAAACTTACGGTTTTTGCACGTGAGATTCGCTCAACAGAAAATGCCGAGAAAGATGATTTGCCTTTTCTGGTGTTTTTGCAAGGCGGCCCGGGCTTTCAGTCGCCGCGTCCGGAGAGTGCAGACGGCTGGTTAAAGCGTGCGTTGAAGGAGTATAGAGTATTGCTGCTCGACCAACGCGGGACTGGTTTGAGCGCTCCCGTGACACACCAGACCCTTAGCGAGTTTACGGATGTTTTGTCACAAGTTGAATATTTGAAAAACTTCCGCGCCGACAATATTGTTCGTGATTGCGAATTTATTCGCAATGCGCTTGCGGATGGAAAGAAGTGGACAGTGCTCGGGCAGAGTTATGGTGGCTTTTGCATAACGACTTACCTGTCCATGCATCCTGAGGGATTGGAAGGTGCGGTTTTAACGGGCGGATTCGCACCGCAGGTGGATGAACCT
>CAZHEZ010000131.1:0-22659 GCA_964531315.1 uncultured Candidatus Obscuribacterales bacterium
CAGGTGGACTGTACGACTGCCGCAGCATGCGTCTGCCCTACACGCATCTCGCATGGGGCATGATGCTTGAGTTCGTAACCATATTCGGGAAAACGCGTTATGCAAGTAATGTCTTCTGAAAAGCGCTCTTGAGACTCGAAGCGCTCGACATGCAATGACAAGCGCACGTTCTCCAGTGAATAGGCGATATGGCTGGCAGCCGCTATGACTGGCGTCGGAGTGGCCATCAGTACCTTCACCGCTTTGGCATTTTGGTGAATTGTCAGAGGACCGTATTTGGTTACCGGTTTCGAAAGTTCTTTCATAACAGCATGCTCGCTTAGGTCAATGTGCTAGACCCAGAAACGTTGTTATTCAAACGTCTCGAATCATGGCGAAGGGTATCTGGACAATTGCTTGCCCTATTACAACGATAGCAGAGGAAGCTTGGCAATACCTGAGAGCTTTTGCTCTTCCTATCTTCGCTGATGGTTAGCGGCATCGGTCTGATCTGGATTTGCCACCTACCAGTCAGGTAGAAAATATAGGTTTACATATTTAGATGGCAAGCTATGGTGATTGCAATGAGTCACGATTCTATTAACGAAAACGCATACAGCCTGGCGCAGGACATCGATCGCGGTAATGGTGAGCAGGTGGCTGCAAAATTACGCATATTTCTATGATCTTTTATAGTATCTCGAATATAAAAGAATGAACGCGAGGAGAACCGGCTGATTGAGCCGGTTCCCACTCGTGTTCATTCTGTCTCGATCAACCGACCAATGCAGAGTTCATGCTGCTTTGGCAGGGCTCAGGTCAGGCAGCCTTGGCCGGGCGCAATGGCAGTCGGTCCCACCACTGGCAGCCGGCATCGGGTACAGCGGTATAGCTCCAGTAGCCGTAGTTGTCTGCAGTCGGAACAGCGGGCACGTACCAGCCGATCTGATCCGTCTGCATATTGTGATCGTCGGTGCGCATACCTTGTTCGTTGACGTTGTTCGTCTTCTTCTGATCCTTGCACGCGCAATCGACGCAAAGCAATTGCGGGGCGCAGAAGGATGTCTCGCGCCAGAGCTTGCAGCCGGTGGCGCCGCAGCCCTTGCAAACGTAGTCGGATGGTACGCCCGTCTTGGCGTAGTCTAAGCTCGTCATTTGCGGTCTCCGAAATGGAGTAAGTGTGAATCTAAGTGAGTGACAGTGCCGCAGCGGAGTGTCGTTGTTTTACTCAACGACGATCTCCGCTCAGCACACGAACGATTTCTAGCTCGCTGTTACTCCTTGTCGAACTCGCCCGCGAAGAACTGGTCGATGACCAGCTTATGCAGCGGGAAGGCGATCTCCGGCAGCTCGTCGGCAGCGAATTCCTTCGCATCGAGAGCGTCGGAGCCGTGCTGGATGACGCCGTCGGATGAGTCGGCGAAATAGAACATCAGGTTCTGGTTGCGGCCCGGAGGCGTGAGGATGCGCACCGGAAGCTCACCGGCGGTGATGGTCATGCCGCCTTCTTCACCGGTTTCGCGAACGCTCGCCGCCGACGGATGCTCGCCGGTATTGAGGAAACCGGCCGGCATGCACCACTTCTTGTTGGCGCGCTGGACCAGGACGATGGTGCGTTTGTCCGTGCGCTTGCCGGGGACGATGGCGACAGCGACAAAGACCGGGGGCTCCCAGTCGATGTAGCCGCAGCCCGTCTTCTCGTCCATCTTCACGCACTTCTTGCGCTCGATTCCCTCGATGGGAACGAGACGGGTCTTCTGTCCGCACTCGGGGCAATACTTGCCCGAAAGCTTGCAGTTCTTCTCGTCGATCTGAACGTTTGTCGGTTCGCTCATCGTCTACTCCTTATTGCCGTCGGTTACGGCAGAAGCTCCGCGGGGGCGGAGGTTGGGTTGTGTCTTGTTGCGCCCTTCATGCGCCGTGCCGTCGGGCCTCTGATGGGGGAAAACGCGCAGCGAAGGATCGCTTGTCTCGTCGAAGGCGACGAGATTGAGATCCTCGATGTCACGCTTGACCATCGGCCAGTCGTAGGCAAAGAGCGGATTGTGGGCGTTGCCGAGGCGGTCGAAGATACGCACTTCAAACGAGATGCGCACGAAGGTGCGCCAGACGCGAATGCTGGTCGGCTTGCCGCGATGGACGCAATAGCAGTCCATCAAGGTCATTTCGCCGTCTTCCGGAGTCCACTCGAATTCCGAGTTGCTGAGCGCCACCTGGCGATTCATCTCCCAGAAGAAGTTGTGTTTCGCTTCGTCGAGCCGGTCGAAGTCGAAGGGCTGGACATAGTATCCGGTCGGCACCGCATTCGATACCGTGTACGAATGGTTGCCGCGCACCTTGGGAATCCAGCGGGCTCCCTGGAAGCCGTCCACATGGCAGGGCGCCTCCCGTTGCAGCAAGCCCACCTCCACCCAGCCGCCGTCGACGGTCAGGTAGCAGTAGTACTCGTCGATGCACGGATTGATCAGCGCTTCCAGATTGGCGGCGCGCCGGAGAATCGGCTCGACCAGCGCAAGCTTGCCCGGCAGGCGGTAGTCGGAGCCGGGAAACTTGACCGGCAGGTCGAGGGTGCGGGGCATGGACAGAGCCGGATCACCGAGGGCGGCGGTGAGCTCGGGCGGCAGCTTGCCCATCGAAAACGGCCGCCGCGCCGCTTTGAAGTGCTTGAGGTCGAACGGCTGGTTGAGGGTGGCGATCACCGGATGCGACCGGTCCACCTGGATGATGTTGCTCTTCGCCGAGCCGTGGAAGCGGATGCCACCACGCTTAGAGAAGGCCGGGATGGTGAAGTGTTTGCCGCGGTAAGCGGCCTGGTCAACGTTGCTTGCGTCCATATTGGCTTCCTTTCGCACCACTGCCGGTGCTGAGAAATCGGGTCCTGTTACAGGGTGAGATCACGCAAGCCCTTCCGAAGCGGCAGCACGCCGCTGTGAGACTTGCTGCGCGAACTGCTCCAGAAGAGCGACGTTGTCGGCGCCTTCGTCACCGGTGACGGAAGGCTCTTGATTGGCGGCGACAGAGACGATGAAGTCCTGCAACTCGCCCTGATAGGGATCGACCGGATCAAACGGCATTTCTTCGCCGTTCACCGTGATGGTGCCTGTGCCGCGCGGTCCGAGCGTCTCCAGGCAACGAATCACGCCCTTGCTGCCGAAGATTTCGACAACCCTGGGCGCGCGGAAGACGACGCTGGAGAGAATCTGCGCAGTGATGCCCGATTCGAAAACCAGCGCCACGACCGAGGTTTCATCATGCGCAGAGCCGAACACGGGGCTCGACACCACACAGGAAGATTCCTTGACCTTGTCCTTGCCGGTCAGCCAGGTGACGAGATCGAGGCTGTGAGTGCCCAGCGCCGCCAGACTCCACCACTGACCGAGCTTGTCGTCGGCTCGCCAGTCCGCCTGTTTCGCCTGCATCGTCCAGCTCACATTGATGTGCCGAATGATGCCGATTGGGCTCTGAGCAGGGTTTTCACCCAGGAGCAGTTTGACCTTGCGATGCCCGGCGTGATAACGCAGGTGGTAGCCCACCGTGAGTTTCACCTTGGCCGCTTTGCACGCCGCGACAATCGCCCTCGCGTCCTCAGCGCTTGTCGCCAGGGGCTTCTCGACGAAGACATGCTTGCCCGCTTTGGCGCAGGCGATCGCCTGCTGAGCGTGCAGTTTGTCCGGAGACGCGATGATCACCGCGTCCAGTTCCGGGTCGGCCAGGAAGGTGCCCAGGTCGCTGAAGGCCGCTTGCGCGGACTTCGCTCCATGCTTCTCGGCAAACTTCTCCGCCTTCTGCTGATCGCGCCCGAGGACGGACCAGAAGACCGCGCCGGCGATTTTCGCCAGCGCCGGAATAAGGCGTTCATCAGCAATCGAGCCCGGTCCGATCAGACCGACCCGAATTGTTTTGATTTCGACTTCTGCCATAGTTGTCCTCTCATTTGTTCAGGAAGGAACGGATTCTCGAAAGGATTTTCCGCTCGCCCGAGCCACGCACCAGAACCTTGCGGTCCCGGCCAATATTCTCGGCGTAGCCGTCCAGATTGGCGAGGAAACAGCGCAGCTCGGCGACGTTCAAGGTCTCGGCACAGACGCCGAATCCGTTGCGCCCCACCACATGCGAGTTAACCTGCTGCTCGTAGACAGCCAGCGGAATCAGGTATGCCGGAATGCCCAGATACATCACCTCCGATACCAGCGAGTGACCGCCGGTGGAGATGAGCGCTTTGCACTCGGCCAGGTGATCGAGGAAGCGCGGGTCGCCATGCCTGCGCAACTTGACGTTGGCAGGTGCCGACAATGCCAGCGCTTCCGGCAGCTCTTTGACGAAGACGGTGAAGCGAAACTCCGGCGCTTGTGCAAGCACTTGCAGCACTTCGTCAAGCGGCTGCACGAATTCGCGCTGCGAGGAGATGTAGACCATTATCGAATTGCTCGGCTCCGTCTGACGACGGCGCCGTCGCAGGGCGACAATCGCCGGCTTGATGATGGGCGGAAGAATCGTCACACGCTGAGCCGCCTTCGGGTTTTTCTTGACCCGAAAGAAGCTGCAGGCAATCCGCGCTTCGGCACGCGGGAAGAAGAGCCTGAGCCGCGCTACTTCGTCGAGGCAGTTGGTGCCGCCCAGTTCCTCGGTGTAATCGCCCGCCAGATACTTGCTCTGTTGGTCGATGGTCACCATAGGGGCGCCGTGTCTGTAGGCGTACTGCGCGGAGACCGGGCAGTAATCAGAGATGACGAGATCCGGTTTTCCAATCAGGCATTGCGCGATTTCCATGGCGGCGAGATTGATCGCCTCATGGTCCAGGCCCCGCTTCTTGTCCTCAGCGATGCGCCGCGCCGTTTCAGCGAGATCCAGCCCTGTCTTGTTGCCGACATAGAAAGGAACCGACACCGGCACCACGGTCACATTCGCGTTGCCCGCGAAGTGCTTTGCGTAGAATGCCAGGCTCTCGCCGTAGACGAAAAGGACGATTTGACAGTCGCCAGCCAGGTTATCGAGGAGTGGAAGCTGCCGGTAGGTGTGACCCATACCGATGCCGCACACTCCGTAGAGAATCTTTGCTTTGTGCATATTTTCTCCTATTCAATTGGCCCGCACTTTCGTGCGTACCTTACGGGAACGCGCCTGCTTAAGCGCGCTCCCCATCCAGAGTGTGGTTGATGAATGCCATCGAGCCTTCCAGCTCCATGACTTTGACAGTGGCTTTGACGCCACCAAAGAGGTCGTCGGTCGCCAAGGCGACGCCGAGCCCTGCGGTCAGCTTCTCGCGCACGCCCTTGTCCGGATTGCCCGAGAGCACCGCCTTGCCGCCGGCGAGAACGATGTCGGCATTGACGGTGTCAAGGAAGTACGGATAGAGCCTGTGCAGTGCCGCCAGAGAACCGAGGCGCCGCGCCTTCTCCACCCCGTCATTGAGACGCGGCAGAAGAATGCTGTGCACCGCCGTCGGTGACGTCGCAGCATAGTGCTCATCCTTGAGGAGGAAGGCTGAGCGCCCCTGGTAGCCAGATTTGACGGCATCGGTGGAGAGATGCCTTTCGACATCTTCCGCTTTCGTCGTCATCGGACGCGTACCGCAAACAGCCACCAGCCTGTCGCCTTCGATTCTCACCAGCGTCTTGTTGCCGGAGAAAACCTTGTGACCGCGACTGACAGCCGAGAGCGTGACAGCCGTCTTGCCCGAGCCGGAATGACCGACCAGAAGCGTCAGACCGCCATCACCGAGGTCGAGGGCAGCGGCGTGGACGGGATAGAGACCACGCTTCAACCAGGCCAGGCGCGCCGCGCCGTAGCTCAGGAAAAGCAGGTCCATCAGCGATGCTTCGCCTTGCCACTTACCGCGCAAGCGATGCAAGCCGCCTCTTACGAAGAGGCTGCAATTTTCGCTTTCCTCGAAGCGGACAATCAAGTCCGGCTTCTTGCCCAGCGCGATTATGGTCTTCACGAACTGCGCCGACGGCAGATAGGCTTGCGCCAGGAGGCGGGCCGTCGCATCGTCGAACACTGGCTGCGGCACGTCGATGCGCATCAGCAGCGAACCGGGCAGCATAACATCATAGCTGAATCTGCTCATTGCGCACCTCCTTTCTTGGTTTTCGAATTTGCCAATTCGGCCACCAGCCGCGCCACTTCACGCGCGCCGCCGGCACCGAATTTGTCCACCAGCTGGCTCGTCAGTGAAAACGCCGGCGCACGCTCTCTCGAACTGCGCCGCGTTTCCATCCGCCACTGAATGGCCCGGTCCATCGACTCGATGCTTTCGGCCAGATGGCGTTCCAGCACCCGCTTCGCCGTCTTGGAACCACACGACTTCGTCACGGCGAGGGCGACCTTCTTCAGCACAACCGTCTGTTCTGCGCTGTAGTCGATGGCCTTGCCCGGCAGCAGATGATGCCAGTCCACATGCCCGTCCACCATGTCGGCTTCCAGCAGCATGAAGAGCTGCTGCCCCTGACTGTCGTTGGCAGGCGGCAGCCAGATGGTGGGAATATCGAAGCGGGCGGCGTCATAGACGTTGCCCAACCCCGGCGTCATGAGCGCGAACTTGGCGCCCTTCAGCACTTCCTGCATCTCGGCCCGACTGAGATTCTTGACGCCGAATTCAGCCAGTTCGTCGGCGATGCGCGCATTGGCGGCGATGCACTTGTTGGCCGCGATCACCACCTCCACGTTCTGCGCCACCGCGGTGAACGCCTCGACGATGAAGCGCGCGTAGGCGAGCGTGCCTTCCGCGCTCCAGAACGGGTTATTCAACCCGCCCAGATTGAGCAGCACGGTGTCGCGAACGCCGGAGGCGTGAGCGACATCTCCAATAATCGGCGGCACCACCCGCACCCGCTCCGCGTTGAACAGATGCGACTCTTGTTGCAACCGCTCGCGCACTCCGAAGAAGTCCTGAGCGATGTACAGGTCGGCATCCTTCACCACCTGCGGTATCGTCTTCCAATACCAGGTGAGCGGGTCGTAGATGACGACAGTCAGTCCCGCAGCCCGAGCCTTCTCGGCCATGCAGAAATCCAGCGCGGTGAGAAAGATGTCGTACTGCGAGAAGATATCAGCGAGCACCGCATCCGAAAGCTCCGCGGGCACGCCAGTTACGTCGTGCAGGGAGTCATAGGGAAGCGGGCGCTGCAAGTCGAGCGTGAATCCGACGCCGACGTAGCCGACCTTGCCGAAGTGCTCCCGCAGGTGGGGGAAGCAGTCAGCAATGGCGGCAGTCGGTCCGAACCCGAACGGCTCTGCGTTGAGCAGAAGCCGCTTCTTATTCATAACGCTGTTGTCCATAGATAAGCCTCCCCAGGAGATTCAGTTGTTCGCGCTTGCGCAAACCCGCCAACTTGGCGAGATTGGTGTAGCGCGGTTTCTTCGATGCATGCATGTACGCGTCGCGCTGGTTCAGGCCCTGACCGGACATGAAACCGTCGACGCGCCAGCCGAGAGCGGACGGGTCATCCTGACGGCTGACGCCGTAGGCGATGTAGGCGACAAAGCGCGTCTTGTCGGAGAGATTGGCGCTGTTGGCGTGGGTCGTCCTGCTGTCCCAGCTGATCAGGCTGCCCGCCCGCAAGGGGAAAGGCTGAGCGCGATCCTGCACAGGCAGAACGCTCGGGTCGCTCAGGTCCAGCTCCACATATTCGCCGGCATTCTTGGCCATCGAGCCGTAGCGACCGAAAAACTTCTTCGAGCCCGGAACACCGACGAAAGTGCCGCGCTCCTTCGGACAATCCGCCAGCGCCAGAACACCCTGCACCGTGCGGAATTTGGGGTGTACATTCGGATTCTGGTCGACGTGCAACGGCAGAGCCTTCGACTCCCCGTGACCGGGAAGCTTGATGCCCAACCGGTCGAACGTCGTCCACAAGTCCGCACGCCCCCAGATCAGGACATAGTGCAGATAGACGCGGACGGACTGCCGGAGCTGTGCGATCGCATCATCGTGGTAGATTTCGAAAAATCCACGCGATGCAATCGGCACACCGGCTTCGTCTGCAGGCATGGCGTCCCAGGTCTCCGGCTTGTCGAGGTCGCATTTGCCGTCGCTGGCTCCAAGCATCAATTCGCCCATGCGAGCGATGGTGGCAGCGCAGAGCTCCGGCGAAACGACGTTGAGACCAATGACGATGCCATAGCGCTGCCAGCAGGCGACGAAGTCCTTCTCCTGTGTGAGAGGGTCGAAACCGACGGCATAGCCCTCAGCGTCGACGGGAAAACGCCCACCGAAAGCCACTTCGCTGTCGTCGTAGCCGGCATAGCGAGCGACGATTTCGGGAAGCGCGCAGCGGACCTGAAGCAGGCGGACAAGCTGCATCAGCAGGTCGTCGAGCACTTTTCCACCATTTGAACATGCGTCGATACGCGCGACGAGGTCACGCACTTCTTTGTTGATGATGTACATGTTGTTCTCTCCTTCCAAATAGAAAACCGCTCGCACAAGCAAACGGTTCTCAGGGGTTCGATCAGGTGAAGGCGGCTCAGAAGCTGCCTTGGCATGCGAACAATTCAGCGCCAGGTCAGACGAAGAACCCTCAGGAAGAACACCAAAACACGTTTTTCAACATGCCGGAGAACACCAGAACGGCTGCCCGTCATGGATGTTTTTGGTGTTAAACCTGTGGGTAAGTAGTGAGTGAGTGACCTGTAGTGAATTTGTCGCGGAAAAGATATATGCGTTTAAGCTAATTTAGCGCCTGACTCAAGCGCAAATTCAGTTGCCTATTTGTATCACTTGGCAACTTAAATTCAGTCTCAGACGATCGCTTGCACAGACTTATGCAATCTCGCGCAAGGTTGGTGGAGGTGCTTGCCAAACGGTTCAAGCAGCCAGCGTGAAAGGCTGGCTCCAGGCGGCATTGCCGGTGTCAGCCGGCATATCAAAAGCAGCAAAGTAACGGAATATCTCTGACCCGGCAAGCTCGCACACCGGGAAAAACTTAATTACTTTGCCGATTCGACCAGCGGCAATCTAATTGAGAAAGTACTGCCCTTACCAACTTCGCTTTCTACTTCAATCGACCCATGGTGAAGTTCAATAAGCTCTCTGGCAATCGGCAAACCCAATCCCGTGCCCTCCTTAGCGGCAGTGGACTGAAGGCGGTGAAAGCGATCGAAAATCAGTTTTTTGTCCTTTTCCGGTATGCCCGGACCCTGATCGCTGATGCGAACTATTACTTGCTTATCCGCTTTTTCAGTGCTTACAGAAACGGTTGAATCGCTCGGGGCAAACTTGACGGCATTCGACAACAAGTTGGCAAAGACCTGCTCCAGCCAGAAGGCATCTCCTTCAATCGTGTCGGAGCGGCCGTGTTTATAACTTTCGGCAATCACCACCTTCTTTTCGTCAGCCAGAAGTTTGATGCCGTCCAGACATTTATCCAATAACGGCTCGAGCTGGATTGGCTTATGTTGCAGGGGAACAGCACCGGTGCGCAATTTTTCAAGCTGAAGAACACTGTCAATGAGCGCAAACATGTGGTCGCAGGCATTCTGCACAGTGTTGAGCAATCGCGTTCCTTTCTCGTTCAGACTTCCCAACATACCCTGAGCCAGCATTTCCAGATAGTTTCTCACTGATTGCAAGGGCGTGATCAGATCGTGGGTGATCATGGCCGTCACCTCTTCTCTCATTCTTTTGGCTGCTTCGATTAACTCGGCGGCATAATGAAAGTTCTTGTCCAGCTCAGCGATTTCATCATTACCGCCGACTGGAGGAAGCAGACTATCTCCATGCGCCAGTCTTTTGGCATTGTCACTGAGCACAGAGAGGCGATCGACCAGATGTTTGCTGTAAAAGGTGGCTGCTGCAACGGCCACGAACACACTCACAGCAAGCGCACATCTGAGCAGCAGTTCAATCTGATCTCGAATCGGCTTGGTCAGGTCATCGTCGCGGATCTGAAGGCTGCGGCGCCCCAAACGGAACATAGCCACACGCATTGATTGATTGATGTTTGATTCAATTTCCCTTTGCGCCTCCAGCAAATCATATTTGTCGCAGGTGCCGGCACGCATCTTTTCTCGGGTCAGAGCCACTCTTCGCTGCACGTACTCAGTGCCCTGCTCGAAGGCATCGAGATCTTGCTGATTGGCCGGCAGTTTCTTAAGTTCAACGAAGGACTTTCTAATATCAAGAAGCCACGGATCCAACCTATTGGTGGAAAGACAGAAATAAAACGAGTACTTTCTCATTTCTTCGGCAATATTGACGATGTCGCGCATGATGCGATTGGCGCCGTCATTGAATTTCTTGTGATTATTGACGATTTGTGCTTTTTGCTCCACCTGGTCTTGAAGGTTGATCAGCCAGGCAAAGACGCCCAGCTCAAAACAAAGCGGAACGCATACCAGAAGCAGTCCTTTGTGCAGCAATGTCAGCTTCATTGAGACTTAATCGCCTCCGGCTCTTGTGACAAGGGCAACTGCACTGCAAAAGTACTGCCTTTGCCTGACTCGCTTTCAACAGATATGGAGCCGTGGTGCATTTCAATGAGTTCTTTGGCAATCGGCAGTCCCAAGCCTGTTCCTTTCACAGACGCTGTCGAGTCGACGCGATGAAAGCGCTCGAAAATCAGTTTTTTGTCAGCCTCCGGTATGCCCGGACCCTGGTCGTTGATGCGAATTTCCAGCTTGTCGTCTATCTTGACGGTAGTGACAGTGACTGAGGTATTTTCCGGTGAATACTTAATCGCGTTGCCCAATATGTTGACTAAAACTTGCTTGAGCCAGAATTCGTCACCGCTTACAAAGACAGAGCCGGCCTGATTGTATTGATCTATCATGGTCATGTTTTTGTTGGCCGCCATCAAACGAACCGAATCGAGACAACCGTCTAAAAACGGCAACAAATCAATAGGCGCAACTTGCAATTGCAAATTACCGGAACGCAGCTTTTCCAGTTGCAGGACATTGTCGATTAGGTCGACCATGTGCCTGGAGGCGTTTTTCGACGTGGCTAAAAGTTTTACTCCTCGCTCGTTCAATTCGCCCAGAGAGCCGCGTTCTATCATCTCCAAATAACTGCGCACGGACTGCAAAGGCGTTTTCAAATCGTGACTGATCATGGCCGTCACTTCTTGCCGCATTCGCTTTGCGGCTTCAATCAATTCAGCCGCACTGTGAAAGGTTTTATCAAGCTCAGCCACCTCATCGCTGCCGCCGATTGGAGCATGCAATGGCGTTCCAGAAGCCAGTCTCCTGGCGTTGTCACTGAGGCGAGATAAACGATCAACCAGCTGTTTGCTGAACACTATCGCCACACCAAGAGCCAGCAAAACGCTTACACCAAGTGCGCATTTGAGAAGAAGTCTAATATTTTGGCGAATTTTCTGGCTGGGGACATCATCGATAGCAAGGCTGGTCCTCTCCGCCAGTTCGAACATTCCTGCCCTCAAAGTGGCAACAAGATGCTGATCTATTTTTCCCTTGGCCCGCGTCACGATTTCATGCATGTCTTCGAAACGGGCGGTGCGGAGCTGCGCTTTCAACTGTTTTATATCTTCAAGAGCCAGTTCCAGCCCGGTTTCGCAGGCCTCGACGCGAGGAAGCAACTCCGGATCATCCTTTCCCAACACCTTCAAGTCCTGAATTTTGGCTTTGATGTCGGCTATGCATTCGCCTACTATTTTTTGCTGCAGCCTCTTATCCAGTGACCGGGAAAAATTGAACTGCACGGTATCGCTTATGATCACGCCATCGCAGACAATCAAGTTGACTATGTCATTGATTTTCTTATTGTGATTGACTCGCTGAGCCTCTCTTTCCACCTGGTCTTGCAGGTAGATGAGCGTGGCGAAAATACTCATTTCGAAGCACAAGGGCAAAGCGACAAGCAGCAGTCCTTTGCGTAATAACGTAAGCTTCATATCGCCGCCACGAAGGTTTTGTTCAACTCAACCTCAAATAGCCGGCGCCGAAAAGGCATTCATGTTTTGACATCACTGCTTTATCGCGGGGAGCCGATGAGACATTTTACTGCACCGCTTTAGCGTCTAGAGTTTCTGCTCGCTGTTTGGCTTGATCCTCAGTTGCCGCAACAGCCAGAGGTAAAAAGGCAAAGAGACTTCGCAAAGGCTTAGTTGAAACTCACGATTAGCTGCAGTTTACGATCGCCAAAACACCTGTTTGTCCGTGCCCTCTCGTGAGCTGCGCAATATTGCAGAAGCTAGATGAGAGTTCTGAAAGGTAGTAGTGATGTATTTCCCTTGCTGCAACTATGTGGCAAATGTTTAGACTTAATTTGCATCTCTTCGTTCATTTTTTCGGCTGTCAGCCACCAAAAACCCGAACCCGGCTAACCTAACTTCTTTCTTTCGGCACCCCTGTGTTGATGGAATGAAACCGCTGTGGGTAAGGGCTGCCGCATTTGGACGAAGTTCAGTTTCGCTGAAGAGCTCGGCGCGGTGCCGAGTTCAAGCATCTTCAACAATCCAGCGGCCTCTGTGCCACTGGATAAACCGTATTCAAGGAAAACACCATGTCCGAACGAAATTTGGCGGTCATCATCGGCGGCATCTTGCTCGTCGGTCTTGTCCTCTTGGCCCCCTCTCTGCTCAACAGACCCATCCTGCCCGAGGTTACGCAAACCAACGTCCAGGCTGAGGTCATCAACTCCGACCGTCCGGTCGTTCTGCTCGTCACCGACAATGGCTGCGCCGCGTGCAAGGACGTTGCTCACAAGCTGAAGGCCAAGGGCGACCAGGACAAATCCGTAAAGTTCATGCAGATCCCGGCAGCGGTTATCGGTGCGCCTGACACGGCACTGCCGATGGTGCTGGTCATGCTGCCCGGTGTTCCGCAACCCATCTACACCAAGGAGCAGTTCAACGCCGGCAATCTCGACGCGATCGTGACGAAGATTGGCGAGATTGAAGCTCTGAACAAGGAACTCGTCGCCAAGAACAAGCCGTTCGACGACCAGATCGCTGACGTCGAAAAGCGCGCCCAGACCGCTCTTGCCCCCATCCAGGCGGAGCTCGATGCGGCTATGGCGCCGTTCAAGCAGCAGGCGAAGGACATCCAGGCACGTTTGAAGACGGCGCTCGGTGACCTGCCGGACCAGCTCAAGAACGCGAAGACCCAGGACGAAGCCCTCAAGATCCAGGCCCAGATCATGGCCAAGGCTCAGCCGTTCCAGGACGAGATGACCGCTCTGCAGCAGAAAGCTGCCGACGCGACCAAGGATATCCGGGACCGTGGCGCGGCTCTGATGAAGCCCTTCCAGGACGAAGCGGCTGCCATCGAGGCGAACCGTGAAAAGGCTCTGGGAGACCTCGAAGCCAAGATCCAGAAGGCTGCCGGCGAGCTCAAGCAGCTCTAAGCGCCTTCCAGCCGTATGATGCGCTCCGCAAAAGGGTGTATTAGCCCGGCGACTGCGGGCGGTGAAGTTCCTAAAGGAACCTTCGCCGCTCGCTTTTTTGGCTCGTTTTACTATACTCCATAGCATTGCTCTCACAACGAAAGAAAACTGAGCGCCGATGGGGGATTGGACCCCATCGACACCCGTGGTTTTTCGCTGCCCCGGCAATGTGCCCACTGCGTGCTGTACTTGGCTTGGAGGCAAGCGAACACGCGGTCGGCAAATGGTCGGAACAACACGGCAGTGCGGTTCAGTTGTTCTTAGGAAGCACTGGAATTTCGATATGGAAGGTGTGGCGACTGGGAATTCTGATCATCGGGTCCAGCTTTTCCTCCTGCAAGATTTCGAACACCCGGCGCGAAACGCCTTTCAGAGTGCCGGGATCGAGAGGCTGTCCATCGAAATAATCACGCGGAAAGTCAATCTCCTCTTCAGGAATCGTGTGAACGTGTGAGGTGGCTTCGCCTCGCCTGGCGCAGCCATGCATATAAGCGGGAGCGCTTTCGAGTATCTTATTGGCGGCCTCGGTTAACACTTTCAGTTCCTCGGCGCGCTTTTGTTCGGCAGCAACTTGCCTGGAATTGGCAACTTCATCGTCATTGCTCTTGTACCAATGTCCGATGTTGGCTGCGTATTGAATGCTTTTTCTTAGGCTCATGAAATTCGTCCTGTTTGTTGATGCGCCTGCCTACTGCGCGCTCCATGCGCGACAATCCTGCAGGCTATGGAATAGGTAGTGGCGATGACAAATACGCAGTGCGATTGAGACAAGGAAAAAACAGTGGCAAGTGCGGCAAACAACACTGCAGCAGCAGGCATAACCACAAGAGAGCACTTTGAGAATCCTGACTGTAATTTCGCGAAACACGCAAAAATCCGGTCCTGGATTGCTTCTTCCACGATGCCGGCAGCAAAACCGAGATGTTTGTTCTCCTCTTTTGAACTAAATCGCCTTAAGCAACTAAACATCAGCCTCTTGGCATCCTGGCGCAGTTCGCGCTAGTTCAGGTATGCGGGTCAAAAGTGGCGGCGCAATGCGCACTTCGAATCGATTTGCAGCTCTTAAGTTCTTTAACCAACAGTGCAGCCAACATTGCTTTTTGAACGACCAGTTTTGGCGATTTTTACATCCTTCTCGCAAGCCTCGCAACTTAGCAAAGCCCAAATGAGAGTTCTGAAACCTAATACTGGTGCACATTTGTTGAAGTTGCCAAGGTTCAAAACGCTAGGCTCTCATTAACATTCCATTGCTCTTTCTTTTGCTGTTTCACCACTTAATTTCTCGACCCAGCGTTTAAATCAGTTTCTTCCATCAGCACTCAGGTGTTGATTGAAGGATAACGCTGAGTTTTGAAAAACCGCCAAAGAAGAGCACATAGCCATACCAGCCAAGGCAGGTAAGGCATCTAGCCCCACAGGCAATTTCTGAACCGGTCGACGCCTGGCGTCGCCCCTACAGAAAGCCTGGGGGAAATCGACCACGGAGAAATCCAGGAGATACTATGCAAACACAACTCTGGCGAGAGATTCTCGCATATGCACGTTGGGCGCCATCGCCGCACAACACGCAGCATTGGAAGTTCCGACTGATCGACGAAACGCACGCGGTCCTGCTCTATGACCCGTCGCGTTTGCTCCCTGTCGAAGACGGCAAGGGTCAGTTCATGGCTGCCGGTTTCGGCATTATCCTCGAGATGATTTCGATTGCCGCCGCACCGCATGGTCTGGAGCTCAAGACCACGCTCCTCAATGTTCCTCTGGACGAGACCAAGACGTCGCCGACACCGTTCGCCAACCTCGAACTGGTGAAGCGCACGACGCCTGAGCCGCTCGATCGCGAGCTCATCCTCCAGCGCCGCACCTCGCGCCTGCCCTATCAGGACACGGCTGTTGCGCAGCCTGTGCTCGATGAGTTGGCGTCCGTGGCTGCTTCGTTCGACAACCAGCTCGAATCGTCGAACGACCCAAGCCAGGTCAATTTCATCCTTGACCTCAATGCCGACACCATGTTCCTCGATTTGCGCGTCAAAGATACGCGCGATGAAATAGGGCACTGGACTCGGTACACGATGCAACAGGCCAAGCAGACCGGCGACGGTCTGGCCGCTTTCGCCATGCTCTTTCCGGGCTGGATGATGACTCTCTTCTTCAAGCACAACTGGGTCTTCCAGATTCCGGGCGTGCATCAGCTGTGCAAGTGGACGTACAAGCGCTCCATGCGCGGCACCAAGACGGTTGCCTGGATCTCGGGCAAATTCGTCGAGCAGCCTGACTGCATCAATGCAGGGCGCATGCTGGCTCGGTTGTGGCTGACCATGACCAAGCACGGCATCTACCTGCATCCTTTCGGTTCGGTGATCACCAATCACCGCTCACATCAAGTCATGGAAGACCACTTCGTCAATCCCAATCGCCGGGATCCGCTGTGGCTTCTGGTTCGACTCGGACAAAGCGAAACGCCACCACGGGCGATGCGCTTGGATCTGGATGACATCATCGTTCCGTAAGGAACCGGAGAACATAAACCATGAGAAAATTCCTGATTTTCACGTTCCTGATTATCGCAGAGCGCATTCGGGCTGGTTTGATGCGCTGCGAGAACGTCTTCGGTCTACTCTTCCTGCCGTCCTTGAGCGGTTTCCGTGAGCGGGTCGGTCAATGGAAGGCCTGGCGCGCTTACGAGCACGCCAAGCGGACCTGTCCGGCTTATCGCGACTTCATCGCCAAGCATCCCGGCGCGCGCGTCAGGCTGAAAGGCTTGACGCCCGACATGTCGGCGATTCCGGCCATGGACAAGCCGAATTACATCCTGGCTTATTCGATCCAGGATCGCTGCGTCGGCGGCAAACTGCCCATGCGCGGTGCGGTCATCGACGAATCGTCCGGCTCGACCGGTGAACCCAACAACTGGGTGCGCGGTCCTGAAGAGCGCCGGCACGTAGCGCGCATGCTGCAGATTTCCATGCACCACATGCTGGGCAGCAAGCCGCGTCTGTTCATCAATGCCTTCGCGCTCGGTCCATGGGCGACAGGCATGTGCGTGTCGTCGGCCGTCGTCGACGTCTGCCTGCTCAAGTCGACCGGTCCCGAGATCAGCAAAATCGTCAAGACGCTGCAGAAGTTCGGTCCCGACGTCGAGTACATCATCGCCGGCTACCCGCCCTTCTTGAAGATGCTCGTCGACTCACCCGACATCGACTGGAGCAAGTATCAGATCACGGCTTTCTTCGGCGGCGAGGCTATAAGCGAAGCAATGCGCACTTACCTGATGCGCGCCTTCCGCGGCGGCGTCTTCGGCGACTACGGCGCCTCCGACCTCGAGATCAACATCGCGGCCGAGAGCGAATTCACCATCGCCATCCGCAAGCTGATCAACGACAACCCGCAGGTTCGCCACGCCTTGAATGGCAAGTTCGAGGACGCCATTCCTTCGGTGTTCCAGTACAACCCGATGGACTATGTCTTCGAAACGAACCACGAAGGCGAGCTGCTCATCACCATCGCGCGCAACACCACCGTGTCGCCGCGCATCAAGTACAACATCCATGACCTTGGTCAGGTGTTCTCCTTCAGCGACGTGATGCAGGCTCTGGAAGGGGCCGGCGTCAACACCGCGCTTCTGCCCAAGCCGCTGGCCGAGCTGCCCGTCATCCTCATGTACGGTCGCAGCGACTTCTCGGTGGCCTACTACGGCTGCAAGATCGTGCCGTCCGAAGTGGAAGGCATCTGCTACAGCACGCCTGAGTTGGCGTCGCTGGTCGACTGCTTCTGCATCGTCACCGAAGAGGACAAGAGCAACAACAAGCACTTGATCATCTGCCTGGAATTGTCCAAGGATCATGCGGCGCCGTCGCAGCAAGAGCATCGCGCCCTGCGCGACCTCATCTACCGCCGCCTCACCGAGGTCAACCAGGACTTCCGCGAGTCGATTCGCATGGTGCCGGCCGGCTACGAGCCCACCATCGAGTTCCACGCCAAAGGGCAGGGACCGTTCGCGAACAACGACATCCGCGTCAAGTGCCGCTATATCCAGAAGCGCTAACGCGTTTCTGGTGATGCGTTCTCTCTCTGCAAACGCAGGCATTCAGTCTGGTCGCCGGTATTGCACCGGCGGCTGGACCGGCCTGTAAACCCACACGAAACGAGAATCAGACATATGCAAATCGAGAAATTCGACTTCGCCGCCAAGGCGGCCGCTCTCAAGGCTCAATCGATCGCACTGGAAACGGAATACTCCCAACCTCAGCGCGCGCACTGGCTGACCCAGAATGCGCTGCACTATGCGTACGGGTCTCTGGCCGGTGCCGCCAACAAACTGGAAACCGCCCCCCAGGATTCCGAACTGGTGTTCAGCCTGATCCGCACCGTCGTCGATCAGATTGCCGCAGTCGAGCAGTTGCTCGCGGACATCGACATCGAGAAGGTGAACACCGATCCGTTCTACGCCGGCAGCCAGCTCAACCGAGCCCGCGTGGCTCGCGAATCGGCGCAGGCGGTCGACCAGCTGGCCGCAGCCATCGCCAAGGTCGTGAGCGCCAACAATGAGCTGACGCAGAAAAACACGCGCGTGGCCAATTTCGTCGAGCAGAGCCAGACGAAGAAGCGCTTCGCCGTCGTCAAATCCGACTTCACGCACACCAAGGGCGGCATGCCGTCCCAGTTGCACAAGGGCTGGCACTGCGACATCGACAACGAGATGCCGAACGGCGACATGCGCATCGGCGCCGGGGATGTGTCGATCTACTTCACGGCAGACGAAGTGGCTCGCCTCTTCGACATCGTCGAAGCCTGAGCTTCCATCCTGACCTGCTCTCCGAAAACCGGGGCAATCCCCGGTTTTCGAGAGCGGCTGGATTATACGCGCCGGTGAATGCTGGGCGCTTTCACCGGCAATCAGCCGCTCAAAAAGCGGCTACCCGTTCTCTTCACTCCGAACTACCGCCGCTTGGCGAATTAAGAAAGAGGGACAAACGATGAGTAATCCAAAGTACACTCGCATCGAGATCTCCGGTGAAGGAGATATTGAGCTGCTCGACTACGCGCTGCAAGGCATGGGCGTCGGCAAGATCGAACGCAACTGGCGTCTGATGAACATCGAGCGCTGGGAGCACGTTCAGTTCAGCTTGACCCGCAAGGGCAAGCGCACTGTCTGGCAGCCGTTCCGCGCTGAGTTTGCCCGCGACGCCGCCGGCAACTTCGTCGTCACTACTGCCAACATGTCGTTCTACGCGCAGGAAGTGATCAAGCAAGCCGGCTTCAAGGTGGGCAACGTGACCCTCGGAGACTTCCCGGATAACGGTCGCGGCACCAGCACGAAGATCAGCTACAGCTGCACGCTCAATGGACGTTCGCTGTCCATCACCATCGACACGAGCAAGTAGGCAGCCGCCAGCAGTACAGCTGTCCCGTTGGTAGAACTTCTCAGGAGCCGGCCGAATTGCCGACCCTGATTCGGGCTGCCAACGGGACAACGCTTTTCCATCTATTTTCATCGTTTTTTTCAAGATTCTACTGGTTTTTATAGTAAACTTAAACCAGCCTCAATGAGGTGCGCACAACCAGGCAATTGTTTTCTGGCAACGCTGTCTGTGCCTAATTCTTGCGTAGATCCGTAGCCAGGAATTTCTTGGACGGAAACGTGGCGGTCAGCTGCTTGATGTCACCAGAGCTTATATGCGGACAGTTAAAAACGAATATTTCAGCGACATCGGATTGCTTGCAAAAATCCCTCAATGCAGGAGCCGATACTGCCGTCATGCTCAATTGCAGTTTCTCGAGATGCTTCAGCTTAGCCAATCTCGGCAGGCTTGCATCAGTGCAGCCAGTTCCTGACAGACCCAGATTTTTGAGTACATCACTGTTGAGTGCAGAAATTCCTTTGTCGGTAATTCGCGTGCAGTGATTCACTTGCAAATCTCTCAGCGTGCGGCTGTCCTTCAATGCCAAAAGTGATTTATCGGTGATTTTCAATCCCTCCAGGTCCAGTGACGTCAGATCTTTTAGCGTGGATAACTTAATCACACCTGGATCGGTAACACCGGTAAAGCTGATTTGAACTTCTTTCAAATCATGCCATTTCGCCAGCGCCGCTGCACCGACATCATTCAGGTTAGTCATATCCAGCGCAACCTTCTTGACGCTGGAACCAGACAGCTTGTAGAGGTCGGTGTTGATGAAATTGCCAAACTTGAAATCAATTGTTTTCAGTCCGGGAATTTTTGCAATTTCCGTAAAAATATCGGTTGGAATCAACCTGTATCGCGATCTAAATTCGTGCGTCGCCAAGGCTTCCGGTCGGTGAATTTTAAAATCGCTCGACGTCTCAGTGGCCCTGCCGGCCACCAACTCGGCGCCTTTCTCATCCTTGAGCGCATCAGCACGCTGCTCATCTCTCTGGCGTTTTTCCTTTTCCTCAAAAGTTTGTCCCTGTTCTGCCGGCGACTGATTACCGCTCAAGAGGCGGGGTGCACTCTTGCCGGTCTGCCAGAAATACATTGCCATACCGCCCAGGAACATGGAAACAAGAGAGACGCAGACAATCATCAAAGCCAAAGATTCTCTGCTCATCTGCACCGAGTAGTCGGGCTCAGTTTTTACAGGTAAAACAGTTTTGCTGAAGGAAATATTTCCACCACTGAGTGCTCTGGTCAGATCGTGTGCAGCTATGCCGAGATCCTGGTAGCGCTCTTCAGGATCTTTTGCCAACATGCGGCGCACCACTTGCTCTATAGCCGGCGAAAATTCCTCTCCCAGAGAGGCTTCCTTCAGGTTCGGAATCGTTTCACTCTGATGCATGAGCATGGTCGCCAGTGCGGTTTCGCCAACAAATGGCGTCGTGCCGGTCAGCGCCTCAAAGAGCACACAACCAAGCGAATAAACATCGGCTCTTTGGTCGAGCTTTCCGCCCGAGCACTGCTCCGGGCTCATATAGAGCGGGCTGCCGAAAACTTCCCCGGTCTTTGTCAGCGCTTGCACTTCGCCGCCTTCTCGCTGCGTAAATTTGGCGATTCCAAAATCCAATATTTTCACATTGCATTCATCGGCAGACCTTCCATCATCAATAATGATGATATTGCTGGGTTTAATATCGCGATGAACGACCCCCATCTCATGTGCGTGTGCAAGACCAAAGCAGACTTTCACGAATATGGGCACTGCGTCGGCAAGCGATAAGCGAATTTTTCGCTTCAGCAAGGCGGCCAGGGTTTCGCCTTTGAGGAGTTCCATCACCAAAAATGGAGTCTGATCGTCAATTAGCCCAAAATCTCTAACGGCAATGATGCTGGGATGGTCCACGGCGAACGTCGCCCGCGCTTCATGCTGAAAGCGCCGTATTGTTGCTTCAGACAAATGATGTTTGTCGATGGTCTTAAGGGCGAGCTCGTGTCCTAAAAAAATCTGCTCGACTTTATAGACTACGCCCATGCCGCCGCGCCCGAGCACGGATAAAACCTTGTATTTCTCGCCGACTATATCGCCGAGAGCATAATCCGCGCCCCCGGTGTCGATTTTGCGTGTCAATTCATCCGATTTCGACAAGGGACCCCGGCTGGCGCTACTCCTTCTCTACATACCCAACTGCGACCCTGGCAAGCGGCACCATAGACGATTTGGAAAGCGGCCCGTGATTTTGTTCATTTTTCTTGTCCAAAAAACTTCTCAGTGGGATAAATACGAATCCAAGGCGATTCATCCTAAGGTTGTTTCGCTGCTAATGGATTGAACGAACTCAATAGTTTCTTCCTCTCACGCCAATTTGAACCGACAACGCCGCTAATACGGCGGCTTCTCAGCGTCCGGATCGCAAGATGCAAAACCGCCTGCGCGGTGGCTTTGCATTACCAAAATTCAAAAATGCCAAACCGCAAACACGGTGGCATTGCCGCGACCATCTTACCCTGACCGACTAGCGAAGCAGCTTATCAAGCCGCATCGCCGGCTATTCCTTTGTGGAATGAAACATTACTATGACAGTTTGGAATGAAGTTTCTCACTTTGCATCAGGCTTCGCGCAAGGCATTGAAGATGCCGCTCAAGGCGCCGCCCATGAACTGTCCAGAGAAGCGCACGCCGCATATGACGGGCTGAAAGTGGTCGGACATCAAGCTGAATTGCTGGGTGAAGGTGTCGTCACCGGTGCCATTTTCAATCCTATAAACGGCGTCGAGCAAATCGTCAACAGTGTCGCCGGCACACACTTGCCAGCCCTGGAATTCACCAATCAAGAAGAAGTAAATCATTCCATTGCCGGCAAGATTGGCATGGTGGCCGGAACAATCGTAGACTTCGTTGTCACCGATGGTGCCGCCGGAGCACTCATGGGTGTGGAAGCCGGCAGCGTCGCTTCTCTGGCAGTAGCAGGAGCAATTCAGGGCGGCATTCTCTCACCCAGCGACTCCAATAAAACCGGTGGCGCCTTCTTGCTCGATCGCATCGAAAATGCCGCCATCGACGCCGGCACATTTGCCGTCATGGGTGGAGTGGCTGGAAAGTTGGGCGCCTTTGCCCAACCGGCAGCTCCTCTGGGTACCAGGATGCTACAGGCAGCAATCGCCAATGGTGCCGGCGGCGGCGCCGGCGGGCTGGTAACCGCTGAAGGGACTGCCATTCTAAAAGAAGGTCGGCTGGCCTCAGTGGATGAAGTGGCCAGTTCCGTATTCACTGGTACTGCATTTGGTGCAGGCTTCGGGGCCGGCACAGTAGCACTGGAAGCGGGCGTTCAAGCCTGGAAGGGACCACTCAAGGCGGGAGACGATGTCCGCCCTCGACTGAACCGCGGCTATGACAATCCGGATCAAGTGGCCGCTCAGATCGACGTAAAAAGTGAAGTCTCGCAAAAATTCATCAACCAGGTCGCCGACACCATGGACAACCTTCCTGATGACACACGCAGATTTATCACCGATGAAAATCTTCGAGTCAGAGTTGCCAAACAAGTTACCGACCTCGATCCGAGCATGAAAGGACAGCGTCCGGGCGGCTGGGACAGCGGTACCTGGGACAACGCAGAAGGCTATTACTGGCGCAATGACGGCGCGGTTGTCTCTGAATACTTGGAAAACGATCAAGGCGCAATGGTAAAAAGCGACAGAATTCCGGGCGTGACAAGACATGAAATCGGGCACGGCGTGGACGACATGCTGCAAAGATATTCAACCAACCTCAAACAATTTTCCGGCAACCCCGAATTCGAGGCAGCCTGGAATGCAGATTGGATGGCCATGCCCCAGAATACGGCTATCCATGACATGTGGTATTACATCCAGGCCGACAAACCGGGTAGAGGTCCAAGCGAAGCATTTGCAGACTTGTTTGCAGCCGTCAATGGCGGC
>CAZHEZ010000132.1:0-22539 GCA_964531315.1 uncultured Candidatus Obscuribacterales bacterium
GCGAATTGCACCAGCTGCCCAGGTTGATTTCGCCAAACCGGTGACGATGCCGGCTTTCCATGTACAAATCAAAGAGTTCGTAGACGGTATAGACGCGCTCTTCGATCTCTGGGACGCCGGACGAAAAATCAACCGTCTTATTGGCAATGGCGTGCAAGATATCGCCGGCCTTTTTGCGCGCCTGGTCAATACTCAAATCAGGGTAGCGCCCGATCAAAATACGCCTGCTGATGCCGTCCACCTTTCTGCGCACATAAAAAGTCAGCACGCCGCTGGAGCTGACCCGAACCATTAAATTGTGGACCTGGTCGTCGTAGTACTCCTCGCGGCTTTGCCCCGACGGACGAGGAAGGCTCTCAAGCTTCTTCTTAGTGAAGGTGATTTTCTTTGGCATCTGCGGTTTTATCCAGAAAAACGGGCCAGTTCAGGGTATGAGCATCAAAGGGGGCCCGGGAGGTGGCAAGGGGGCCCCGACATCCATATATAAGCCACCTCATCAACGTGGGGCCCCTTTTGGGCCCCCTCAGAGATAAATTCCCCGGAACCAAAATGGGGAATAATCAACACAAATCAAAGTCGAAGATTTTGATGTATACTGCATTCTAGCAAGGAAACGCTGAAATGAAAAGGGATTCGCCGAAACGCCCAAAGTTCGTTGCCCTGTTTTTCGTAAACCGTAGGTCGGGGGTTCAAATCCCCCTGTCGGCTAGGTTTTCGGATTTGAGATTTCGCCGGGTCCCATCTGGGTCCCAAATAGTGGGGAAGTTCAGTCCATCAAAGTCAAAATAAAATCCCACTGCTTGACATCGGGCGTTTGTCACGTCGCACAATTTAGTGCCACCAATTGTGGTACCAATATGGCTTACCCCGAGGGGTTAGGAGTTCGAGTCACTTACCGCCCAATACTTTCCAGTCTAGGAAAAAACATTTGCCTCCTATAGACGGTGGGATGGAAGACTTAATCGCCATCTTCCCAGGCACCTTACAGTCGATCAATTAGCACTTCCGAATCGCATTTTGGGACGTCAATCAGTTTAATCACAAGTCCTTCCGTACCGGATGGCTTGATGCAGGGAGCGCCGTCGGAATCGAATGCAAGTGCGCTTTGCTCATGCAGATAGTTTTTGGCAGACTGAATTGACGTCACTCGCAAGGTTATGCCAATTAGGCGATGAATGTGTTCAGCAGGTACTAACCATAACGTAGGATCGTCGGCTGTCAATTTCCATTGATGAGGCGTCACTGGATTACCCAGTATGCGTGTCCAGATCATCTCGGACTCCTCATGGTTGCTGGCACCGAGTATGATATCAGCGGCACCCAAAACACCTAGCGGACCTCCTGATCTCTGCCTTAGTTCGTGCATCATGCGTCGCTTGCGCTCGATAGGATCAAATGTTTCCCGATAGTAGGTCAATGAAAATTGCTGATCGACGGTCGTCAATCCTCCAATTTTGAGATTGGTGAACATCGGCTTCCCATCGGGGGCAAGCGGAGCAAGGACTTCGTATTTCAGTCCACGGCGCTGAAGCTCCATCTCTCCAAACTGGCGGTCCGCGTCCATACATAATCCGCCGTAAGGAGCCTGTCCGTCCTCAGGAATGGTGAAATCTGAACCAAGACCAACCTGTGCACATTCGAGGTGCACGTTGCCGACGCTGACGGTACCGCTCGAGAATACGCCCGGCACAATCACCTTGTAGTCAGATGAAACTGGAAACATCAGCATATCCCTAAAGAAGCGGAATAGCTCTTCGGCGCGTGATGATTTGATAATGACGTGGTCTAATTCGAGCGCAAGCGGCGCGACGCTATCTGTTTGTGCTTGGTGCATCATCATTTTCTGTCCTAGTGAAGGCGAGTGAATAGCTTGACGTTGACCTTAAACGCCGGCGTACCATAGCTCGTGGTTTCGACAACGCTATCTAGCGTCCAAGCCATCTTATGGATTTGCTCAAAAGTTACAGCCATATTCGAGTCACCCATCATTCAACAAAGTTCAGAAAACATTCAGAGCCATCTCTGGTCGGCGTTGTTCCCCAGCCAAGCAACTATAGCTAAAGATCGCTATCACTGCGTCATCTGGACTTCAATCAGAAGAAACCCTTTACAGATTCTTCGTAATTCTTTCACACCAATATGACACCTTACATGACTTAGCTTGCGTCCAATACCCAAGTGTCGCAGGTAGAAAGTCAGTTAGGTGATCGTTTCGAGTTGGTGCAGACAGTTAAAAGTGTTTGGAAATCGATGTTTACAAAACAAGATCATTGCCTTGATAGTCAAACCAAATTCATCGGGCAAATCAACGTCCTGACGTCTCTGCGATTGTTTCCGGCACTTATGGTTCTTGCATACCATGACAAAACTCTGCTCACAATGCTGAGCTTTGATACAGACAGGATTTGCTTTGCGCAAGCCGTAGCTTTTTTCTTTGTGCTGTCTGGATTCATTCTCACAGTCAAGTATTCAGCTATCAAGACAAAGAAAGAAATTTTGAGCTTTTATTTGGCGAGGTTCGCAAGAATATGGCCTGCACATGCGTTTACCTTGCTGCTATTAATTGTATTGCTCCCAGAAGTCTTCAAAGTTAGATTCTCTGACATTCCTATATTACTGGCAAATCTTTTTCTGTTTCACAGCTGGATTCCAATCTGGAAGGTGTTCTTCTCTTACAATGCCGCCAGCTGGAGCAATGCAACAGAGATGTTCTTTTACTTGTGCTTTCCAATTTTGGCCATTCTTTCACGCGGCAGATGGCAGATCTCCTTTTTGGTTGGAGCCGCAGGTACTCTCTTGTCCATTTGTTTTGCAAATACACTCAATCTGCCGGAGTTTGTTCCTACAGGTCTATCCAGCCTCGGAATCGTATTCATTCATCCTTTTGCCAGACTATTGGAATTCGCTACCGGAATGACCGCCGGCGAATACTTCTTACACAGGCATCGCGATTTGGTCGCTAGGAAATCCATACGCTCAAACAAAAGCAGCAAAATCCACTCATTGTACATAGCTACGTCAGTAGAACTAATTGCGATCGCCATGGTCGCTTTTATCAACCTGAACAGTACTATTTGGCGATATGCCTCACTTCAGTGGGCTGGAAATGCCGGGGGGCTTTGGATACAGAACAGCGGACTCTCTATTTTAGGTTTTGCCATCCTCATCTTGATATTCTCCTTTGAAGTTGGACTTGTTTCAAAGTTTCTGACTTTGACACCATTTGTATTTCTCGGCGAATTAAGCTTCGGGCTCTACATGATTCACGGAGTCATCTTGAGTTTTGAGTCAGTGAACTGGCTGCAGGAAGATTCTCTTCAAAATACCGTTCTCTTCTTCGGCGTGTGTTTTTTGTCTGCGCACTTGATGTATTTGTTGGTGGAGCGACCGGCTCGCAAAATGATCTTAAAGTGCGGCCACGGTTTAATCGAAAGGGAGAAGGCACAACCAGAGATTGAACTCAGACCAGTGATTCTGCAGTCGTTTCAAGAGAAGTCATTCCTTAAGATCAAAACCCAAGTGGCTCTTGTGCTTGCCGAGGTCTGTATGCTTGCATGTTTCATTTGCCAAAGTGTGCATACAATCCATCCTCTATCGCAGCAAGTTGTATCAAGTCTAAAGAATAATCTGATCAACTTAAACTCAAACTATGGAGATGCGCTGAGACTCTTAGGTATTGGCACCTCTATTCATAGTTCAGGCAGATCGAAGAATCTTGTTATAACTCTGTTGTGGCAAAATCTGCATGCACAGTCACTGGGCGATAACTTCGTGACAGTTGAGGTGCGAAATGGAATGGCAAAGCTTGGTCATAAGAGTTACATCCAGGATCCAAGAAATTGGAGATTAGAAAGTGGAACAGCTTGGACTGAAAGTATTTCAATTCCAATAGAACCGTTTGTCGAGTTTACGACACCGACGATCTCGATCAGTCTGAAGAAGAAACGTCGGTGCATCGCGGCCAACACATTTGATTTACCGCTGCGCATTAAGTCGCTTCCCAAAGGCTCGACCATACCGTAAACCAGCTCAAGCGACCTCGGATATCGAATTCTAACAAACGCTGCAGATTTCACGATGGACCTTATTTGTCGTCCTTCACTTCTAAATTCGTTTACCAAGTCTTCAGAGTAGCTGAATAGAACCTTTACGATCTTCATTTATAGTCTCAGCCTACTCACCTGCATGCGAATGCAATCGCAAATTTAAGAACCCGTTTGAATAGTCATGGACAGTACCATCGCCTGACTGCGATTGCATATAGGATTTGGCGGAAAAAAAGTGTCATTTTATAGAGAGTTTACTGTTATAGCGTTTTGTTGCATCCAATTTGTTTTTCCTCCTCCTGTATATGCTAAAGCCAAGCTAGCTTCAATTTTTAGCAATGGAATGGTTTTGCAGAGAGACCAACGAATACCGGTTTGGGGAAAGGCCTCGGCAGAGGAAAAAATTACTCTGCGACTGAAAAAACAAGTTATTCACGTTGTGGCAGATAAGAATGGAAACTTTCGCAGCGACTTCAATGCAGAACCATCAGGCGGACCGTACAACTTAGTTGTAGAGTCCTCACAAAAGGAAGTTATCAATGAGGTCTATATTGGTGAAGTCTGGCTCTGTGTCGGGCAATCCAATATGGTGATGGCGGTTGAAGAAACCAGTGATGTAGAGAAATTCTTGTCCAACCGAAATCAAAACCTTCACCTATTACATATGCCTCCTTCTCCGACAGCAAAAGCAAGTGAAGGATTTTCAGCAAAATGGCAAGCTTGTGATGAAGAGAATGTTCGGCACTTTTCCGCAATAGCCTACGGATTTGGCAGCAAGATAGCAAACGACTTGAATCTTCCGGTGGGCATTATCTGCGGCGCTGTGGGCGGGACTCCGATCGACGCTTGGACTCCTAACTTGGAAGAAGATCAATCGAGCGAATCTGGTGAAAGATCGGAAAATTGCAAAAATTCGCAATGTTTCAACGGTATTCTACACCCGCTAATTCCCTATGCAATTCGGGGAATCGTTTGGTATCAAGGCGAAGCTGACCTTGGAACTCCGAAATCATACGCTCGTAAATTTCCTTCTCTGATTGAAAAACTAAGAGATTTGTGGGCCCAAGAAGATGATGATTTTCCATTTATTTTTGTGCAACTTCCGAGGAACAACGTACTGTCTAAAGAATTAGGCAATTTCGTCTGGGCAGATTTCAGGCTTGCGCAAGAATCAGCGACTCAACTTCGGAATGTTTTTATGGTATCAGCGATTGATATTGGTGAGCCGGACGACATACACCCGAAAAGCAAGTTCATTCTCTCCGAGCGATTGGCTGTGACCGCTCTGGCGCACTGCTATTCGAAAAAGTATATGTACAAGGGACCAACTGTTAAAAATATGCAGATAGTTGACGGTGATCGGGTGAAAATCACCTTTGACTGCAATATCGACGACCTCCGTATTAGAGGAGATGGAGGCTTTACTATCGCCTCTGTTGGCGGGGCCTTCATGCCCTGCAAGGTGACGAGGCGCGAGAATTCGCTAATTGTATATTCGGATGAGATCAAAAGGCCGGTGCGCCTTCGTTATGCGTATGCTAACGTGCCAGCCGGACTAATTATTAGCAAGTATGGTTTTCCGCTACCTCCATTCAATCACGAGTTTTTGGAGCAGCTAGATTCCATTCGTTAAACAGTCCACACTACCGAATGGTTTCCCTTGGGTACGCATCGGTGAAAAATAACGCTTCTAGGTGATTGCACAGAGCATTGACGACGGTGGCAACTGGCGTCATCTGGCTGGATGAAGAAATCACTGATTTGGTGTTGAACTTAGGTGCCTGATCTTTTCTTTTTGTTTTTTTGAGCATCAAACGCGGACTATTATGTTTCTCAGGCCAGCCGCATTTGCGTTCAGTCAACCTCATCATACTCCTCTTCAGAAGGAGAGGTAATCGTCTCGATGCGCAAGACGTAGTGTAGAAGAGGCATACAACCATTAATAGTCACTCGCGAGTAACTTATAACTTAACACGATGCATTTAGATGCTGTTTTCGCAAACGAATTGCACAAAAGCCAAGCAGCATATGACTTTCCGCGAAAACGAATTTCCACATACCAATATCCGTGGTTTAATATGACAAGCGAGAAGGTTTGATTATGCATCAAGAAAAAATCGACAGAAGATTTTCTGAAGATTGATGAAAAGCTTACCGACGTATGTTCTCCCAAGGTATCCCCGCAAAGTGACTACCAACTGTTGCTCGCTCACCTGGATACCAAAGATAATGCGTTTTCGATCATACCTCTCAGCACGCTCTGGAACCAACAGTATGGTTCGTTCATTGGGTTCACCAGAAGACATTGCCGCAGCGACGAAATTCAAGGCGCGGTGGAAGTGCGAAAATAACCATCAGTACGAGCAAAGAATTGACTCAAGAATAAAGTTTGGTTGCGCCAAATGTAGTCTGAAAGCCAATAGTCTTCAGATTCTCTATCCAGAAATTGCTCGGCTATGGCATCCCACGAAAAACAAAGATCTTGGACCTGATGCCATAGCTGCTGGCTCAAACAAAAAGGTTTGGTGGCAATGCGACAAGAATATAGAGCATGTTTGGCAAGCAACTCCGGGCAGCAAGACGGCATTCAATCAGAAATGTCCTTTCTGCACTAACAAGAAAGTAAACAAAACGAATTCTCTTGCAACCCTTAGAGCAGATCTGGCGGCAGAGTGGCACCCAACCAGAAATGGTGCTTTGACTCCTGACAAAGTTGTTTGCGGCTCTCACACAAAAGTCTGGTGGAGCTGCTCAAAAGCCGCATCGCTCGGACTCAAACATGAGTGGCTTGCTGAAGTTAAGGGTAGGGCCAATCAGGGATATGGTTGCCCAATGTGCCCTCGCGACTACACGGCTGGAGATAATCAGCTGTCAAAGAAATTTCCGGATATTGCTGCCGAATGGCATCCAACCAAAAATCGCTTGCTTTATCCCACTTGGCAAAAAGAAACACAGACAGGAGACGGAGTCCATAAGCCAAAGACAATACTCAAGAATCGACGGCTCAGACCATCTGATGTACCTCCATTCAGCAATGAAAGCGTGTGGTGGCAGTGCAGAAACGATAAGACTCATGAATGGGAAGCACCGATCTCCCCTCGCACCAAAAAAAATAGAGGATGTCCACTCTGTGCTGGGCGACGAGTAACCAAAGATCATAATTTTGAAGCGAAGTATCCGAAGCTTGCAAAAGTCTGGCATCCAACCAGAAACCTGCCTCTTAGACCTTCAGATGTGACGCCTGGCAGCTCCAAAATCGTCTGGTGGCGCTGTTTTAAATGTGCCGACCACGTGTGGCAAGCAGAAGTTGCCCAAATAGCAATTTCCAGAAGGGCAGGCGAGAGCGGCTGTCCGTTTTGTAAGGGGCGCCGCGTAGCATCGGACAACAATTTGGCTGCTAAATATCCCGGGCTTTTGAGTCAGTGGAATACTCAAAGAAATGAGCCGCTTAAACCAAATCAAGTGACAGCCGGATGCGGCACTGTTGTCTGGTGGAAATGTCAGAAAGTCAAAGAACATGAGTGGCAAGCAAGCGTAAATAGAGTTGTTCAAGCATTTCAGAAGGGGCATTCTGGATGCTCCATTTGTGCCAGTCGCATCGCCGCACCTGGAAACAGCCTGGAAGCAAGATTTCCAAAACTGGCGAAACAATGGCACCCAGCAAGAAATGGCTCACTACAGCCCTCTCAAGTAACCGCCGCAAGCATGACCAAGGTATGGTGGCAATGTCCGGACTTTGAAGAACATTTTTGGGAAGCGACAGTTAATTCAGCCAGGGCCTCGCATTTGCGGGGAACAAGCGGATGTCCGGATTGTGGACGAGTTTTAAAGACAAATGCGCTCATGGAAACAAATAGAAAGAAGAAAGCGGCGCGTCCCCGAGATTCTCTGTAATCACCCGGATTGATCGAACTCCTTATAAGCCCTTATTGCATTCTTTCATTGATGAGCTTTGGCGAACAGGCTTTCACACTTTCAAGCAATCTCAGCAATTGCGCCCAAATCGCTCATGGTCCAGGTGCAGTTTCTTCAGCGCTGCCTTCATTTCTTCAAGACGTGAATCCATTAAGCTGCCAGCTCCTCCTACATCCATTATTTTACGATCGTGCCAGAGATTTCTCCAGGAAAAACGGCAGTTTTTCCCGACTCATATATTCTTAGGCTATATTTATACAGAAGCTTTCCACCTGACTGGGCGCCCCAGGCAATGATCAAAAAGAAAATCCAGATTGCCACGCCAGCGCGAAAGCTATTTAGTATCTTTTTGTGCATACTTGCCATTTCTTGCTGCGGCTCGTGGCTGGCCGGAACCGCATCCCACATAGATTTGGAGAGTCACACGATTTCTCAATTCGAGCTCAATGGACAGTTGCGTGCAGTAAAGCGCCGGCTTAACTCAGGCGAGCCTGTCTTGCAGATGATGATCGTCCCTGAAGCCGGAATGTTCGTCTATTCGTTTTACGGATACTCACTAGTGAACATGGCTCTGGATCGCCCAGGTGATGAGAAATTTAGAGAGCAAGCCAGATTTGAGCTTGAAAGGGTCATCAAAACTATTTCCAGTCTCGCAGCTCGACCACCCTTCAATATCAATGACAAAATCAGGCCTAAGGGCGGAATAATCATTGCCGGACATTCCAATTTGCTGCGCGCCGGTTATCTTTTAATCGGCGGCAAAAATCCGGAAATACTCAAGGACTTCCACGAGCGCTCCGAGGAAATCGCTGCGTCGTTTTTAAGCAACGTAGCTCCGTTTCCTGAATGCTATCCTGGTTATACCTGGGCTGAGGATGCGATTTTTGCTCTGGAATCGCTGCGCCTGCATGATGTGATGTTTCATTCCGATTTTTCGAAATCACGCAACGCGTGGCTTGATTGGTTGAAAACGCATCTTGATAGAGAAACCGGCATGATGGTAGCGCAAGTCGATCCACACAGCGGCAAAATTCTCGATGTACCAAGAGGTTGTGCGATTTCCTGGGCACTCGGATTTTTGCCCAGTATAGATCCGGAATTTGCCAAAAGCCAGTTCGCCCGCTTCCGAAAGGACTGGTTTGTTCCCTTTGCAGGAATGCTGGGCATCACCGAGTGGTATCACGGAAAAGAAATGCCGACCCAGTTTCCCACTGGTCCGGTTGCATTTGGTCTTGGCGCAGCTGCCACCGGAATTGGCATCGGTGCTTGCAGAGCCAATGGCGATTTCTACTCCTGGCATTTGATCTTGCGCGCTCTCAATGTACTCGGATTTCCGCAGTGGACGCCGATTGGGGAGAAAACATACTTCTACCAGCAATGTTTGCTCGCAGATGTGCTTGCCTTATGGGGAGAGACAGTGCGGCCATGGGATACAGAAAAGAAAATAGAAAGCGTTTTGCCTCCAATCAAAGGAGGCGGTGATAGTCTCTTCTACATCGTCTTGGTCGCAGGTTTGCTTGCCAGCGGAGCGATTATCGGCTGTCTTGTAAAACGCACCATTCGTCTTTTCAAAGACCAATCCATGACGCAAGTCGGCTGGCAAAAAGCCACAGTCATCGCGTTCGCGCTGCAATCTATGGCGGCAGGTGCTTTTTTCACGTCACCATTTTTGTCCTGGCTGCAATTGATCATCATCATGGCATTGGTTGATCTTCTCGAAGAGATGACACTGCGCCCCCAGATCGTAGCAACAATTTTTGAGTCCGAAAGCAAGTCACATCTGCGCGATCGAGAGAACCATAATGATTGAAGATTTGTCTGCTTGACCTGGAACAACTGAGTGGTGCAGGTCAATATTATGAAATTTGACCTTAAAAATTTCATGCAGCGTTTTCTTGTCGAAGTCTCTAGCCGAGAAGATCAATAAGCGTGCAATAAAGAAAAATGTCCTTTGAATTTCATCTAAATTGCAGTAGTAGCAGTCCTGCTCCGGTAGGTGTGGCGAGCACATCCGCCGACGTATCTCCAAACCTTGACCATCTTTTATCATCGAATTAACCGTGCAAGACGTACTGTCATTTGCCAGTAAAGTCTCCTCCAAGTCGCGCGATGACACATTCTGAGCAGCACACGGATTTGCTACGAGATAACTAGTGAGCAGTATTAAGAGTTTTGCAATCACTGATTTTTGAGGTCCACAGCAGATCGATACAAGCAGCGAATTTAGAATTAAGTCTCGAGTCGGAAATGTTTGTTTATGGGAG
Organism: uncultured Candidatus Obscuribacterales bacterium; assembly: GCA_964531315.1. GTDB lineage: Bacteria > Cyanobacteriota > Vampirovibrionia > Obscuribacterales > Obscuribacteraceae > QKMZ01. The sequence continues at coordinate 10,226 of CAZHEZ010000132.1, forward strand.
GGAGATTCCATGGCCAATACTCGCCGAATTGCAAAACAGTACGTTGTTCCAGTGTGACATAAGTCAAATAAACACGCAGCCCAAAGTCGTTTAAAGTAGCTTCGCCAATTCTGCCAGACGAACAGCTAGTGCCTACAAGCGTCGTAACATGTCGAGCTGGCGGAAAGTATCACCACCACCCGGCTAATCAGCCAGGCGAAGAAGTGGAATGGAAGGCTTTCCGGCAAATTCAAAACTACGACTGCCAGCTATAATAATCATTGTCAGCTACGACAGGAACACTCCTGAGGAGCTTTTTAATTGTTGAAACTATTACGCTTGCAAGTTTTCATTATCGTGGCAATTGGCGGACAACTATGGAGTCCGGAGTGTATGGCTAACGATTCAAGAAAACATCCTTGGACATTGGAGTATCGTCTTGGTGGCATTGAATATGCCATTGTTAAGGAGACAGGGGAAGTAACGCTGAGGCGCTCTGCAATTGAAGGCAGGCCAGCGAGTCACGGTAGGGGAACACTGGACAAATCAGAGACAAAACAACTGTTTGACCTGGCCGCCCAGCCTGGATTCCTAAAGAGTGAGAAAGAATATCTTCCGAGGCCTGGCACTTGGAAGAGCTACAACTATGTGATGGTGTCGTTACAGCTGAAAGATGCTAGCGGTAACCTCATCCATCAGGTTACGTGTTGTGATGCGCCTGAGCAACCAATACCTGCGACCGTCAAGGAGTTGACGGATAAGGTGGCAGCCAATATCCACAAGAAGTTCGGCGCGCTGCCTCTTATACCAATCAACTGAATCATCTGAGCTTCAGTAAATTGTTTCCCGGGCAGTACACTTTTTCAATAGTTCCGACTATAACTATTGAATCATTTGCCGCACACATCCAGCCAATAAAGTGAGTTATCGAATGCACAGTTCAACTACACTAACTGTCCCGCCATTTTTGAAAACACTGGTGAACTCGTCGAAGATTTACTTCGGAATTTTAGCGGGACTTGTGATGCTGTCAAGTTGTGGTAATCTTCCGTCGAACCAACCTACTGCAAAGAGCGGGTATAAGCTCGTTCATTGCTTGGGTAATGGGGTCTTCGAAGTACCAACGACATGGACTTCAGATGCGCCGGCAAACGGCGACACCGCTGACATGAAGATTGAGAACGGTGACAAAGGCATTATTGAGGTGCACCTGGTCAGCAAGCAAGTAGCTGATAAGTGCGATTACACAGTGTGGCTGCCGATTGTGGATTTCACAAAGACGGGTAGCTCTAACGTGACGATCGACGGAAAGCCTTTCCGTAAGGACACTTTCACTTGCAAGGATGCTGCCGGTGCGACGCCCCTCATGAGCGCTTACGTGGGTGACGACACACAAGATATGTGTACAGTAATCGCTTGCTATGCGCGTCAGCCAGCGGATTTGGCTGAAATGGAGAAAGTGGCCGAGGGCTACCGGAACAAATAGCATGATCGGCCTTTGTCCGGTATGCCTGGTTTCAAAGATCTCGCCGACGACAAGAAACTCTAATAGAAATCGCTGGGACTGTATACGATTTTATTCAACTCGGGAAACTTTGCCAGGCAGTCGGCACCACGCTTGCCTACGGCAGTATCGGCGTTTTCCAAAGCCTTGACAGGGTTGGTGCCATGCCACATTTCCTTTACCCACTCGCTCACTAATGCTGCAGCGCCGCCGCCGGTTTCTAGTCTGGAAGCGCATGCCACTCGTTCCGATAGATTGTCTGCCATCAGTCTGTAACTCAATTTCACAAAAGGGATCAGGGGCAACGTAGCATTGGAAGCGTGTGCGTATCGTGAGCGTTGCTGGCAGACATAACAACACAGTGATCGGCTTTAATCGAGCCAACTGCCCAAAGATGAAATCACCCGAAGGTCGCTCCGCTTATTGCCGGGGTGGGCCCAATGCAGTTGGCAGCAATAAATTGGGCATATAAGTAGAGAAATGCGCTATCTCATAGACCGAAGTCCGTTCCTGCGCCGCCTGTCAGCTCCGAGCTGGCATAGCAGCGTGTGTGCGGCCGCCGCTGCCTGGCGGGTTTCGCTGCTGTCACCTCTCTTTTATGTCGCAATATGGGCCTTTACAGCGCTGCCCGCAGGCGCAGACGAGGCAAATTCCTCCCTTCCTTTCGTCCTGCCGGAACGTCCACGTTTTGTAGTTCCGGAGAGCAAACCTTTCGTAATTCCAGAAAGCAAACCTTTCGTCCCACCGGAAACCAGTCCGCCGGCAGTTGCTAAAGAAAAACCAGGTGCAGCTCGCAAGCGAAAATCGCGCCGCAACCCTGAAGCTGACCAGCGTGGCGACTCTGATGTCACTCAGCCTGACGCTGCAACCGCATCCATGTCTCCGTCCACCACATCTGGACCAAGCGCAGACACCCCCGCTGCGCTTCCATCTGATGCACCTACCTCTGATAATACAAGTTCCGCTGCACCAACCTCAACACCCGCAGGCAAGCGCTACACACTGCAGGGAAAAACCGAAGTCATCGACTACAAATTGGATGAACTTGACGCCTACAAGCAAGGCATGGTCGCACTCGAAAAACGCGATTACGCCGGCGCGGCAATTCTGTTTAGAGCGGCGGCGGCCAAACTCGACGACGGCTACGAAAAATATCGCGCCCAGTGCAACTTCTTCGAAGCGAAATCCTTGATGATGACAGGAAAGGCCGACCAGGCGGTAAGCCTTCTGAAGTCGGCGATCGCGTTGTTTCAGGACCACGACCCGCGCAACCCGTACAAGTTGACCGCCGAGAAGCTCGTCGCCGACCTGGTAAGCGGAAAGGCCAGGATGGGCAATTTAATGTTGCAAGGGCAAACAAACTTGCATCGCGCCCGCACTAGTATCGATGAAAACATCACACTTTACTCACGCCTTGCTGCCGATGACTCAGATCCGCATTTGCTGCAAGTCGAAAAAGAAGGAGTTCCGCACACAATCCACGACTGCTTTGCTGAAATGACTTGCCTGGAGACGGCGGAGCTAGGCTCTAATGTCTACAGCGCAATAGGGCGCTGGCAGCCACTTCTGGTTAAGGGCGAACCTGCGGCAATCGAATTTGGAGCCAAGCCGCCGGTCATAAATGTGAAGGTGAATGGTCACCTCAAGGAGGTTAGCGTCGACCTTCCGATGGTTAATGGACTGCGAAGGATATTGCTCGCCACCGATGGTGAAAGGGTTTGTGCGATGGATGTAGACAATAACGACACATGGCTGTTGCTGATGGACAACTATCCGGACGGCTCGGTGGGGCGCTTCCGCTGGGCGTTGTTGAGACACCAGAAACAGAAAAGCGCCACCTGGGGTGTCAGTCGCAATAAAGGCCTATTACAAAGTCCTGCTGGAGACGCCTGGGGTGCCAGACCGGCGGGCATGCGCGGGCAAGGAAATTTCGTCAACCCCTACAGCCGCAACAACAAGCGCAACAGGTACTAATTTACCCAATATGGCTCAGTATTGGTTCCTTTGATTAGTAGCAAGGTCTCTTATTGGTCATAGAGTGAGTCAACAAAGAAGTCAGCATTGGTGCGCTGGCGTCCATCCTGAGTGGGATCGAATGCACCTGCGCCTGTCTGCGAATCTACCGTTGCGCCTGTGAAGTTGGCTTTCAATGCGGGCATGAAGCCACCAAAATTTCCTTGAGAAGTCTTCACTTCGGTGTTCAGATAGTTTCCACGATTATCCAGGTTGCCGGTCAGCGCACCAGCTATGGTGCTGTTATCAGCGCCCGTGAAGTTGAAGTTGAGGCTTCTCGTTTGAGCATCATAGGTGACTTTGTCATTGGAGTCCCGGGTGCTGCTGACGACTTCGTTGTCTTTAAGCGCATCACCGAGATTGCCGTTGGCATCGACGTGATAGGCTTTGCCATCCGCTTGCATCTGCACGCGTGTTCCATCTCCAAGATTTACTACTTCCTTGTCGAAAACAGTAATGTCGTGACCTTCCTGTGCCTTCAGGTCAGGATTGTCGAAAGTTGTTGTATGTCCAGTTATCGACGCTCCATCGGATGTCTTGAGTAGTGAAACATTCTTGTCTGATTGAATCTGATCTTCTACGTTAGTTCCATTTGCGTCTTGAAGGTGCGGATCGCCCCAGATCAAACTGCGCTCGGCTTTGTCATAAAGCGGTGGTTGGCACGGAGGTTCTGGATGGCAAGGTGGCTCGGTGGGTGGCTCGACCGGGGGTTGAGGCTGTTGGTCGCCACCGCAGTGACCACCTTGTCCGCCTCCGTGTCCGCCTCTTCTACCATGACTATTGGCGTCCTCGATTTTATCAACACCAGAATCAACGTCGTCGCGTCCATTATTCAATGAGTTTCGGCCCTGGCGCATGAGCTTCATTGCTTCTTCTTCTTTGCCTTGTCCTAGTAAGTGCAAAGCCTTCCGCAAATCTTGGCGGCTGTCCGAAATGTCATCGATGCCGTCTCGTACTGTTCTTTCTCCGCGCAAATCCGCTCTCGAGTCGTTGGGATTGTCTCGCATTCCGTGTCTTAGATCGTGAACCCCATCTTTCATGTCTCCGAGTGAGTCACGCAGATAGCTCTTCGCCGAATCGGAGTCACCATTACGCAGAGAGCGCATTGCGCTTCGCAAATCCGAACTCGCATCATCGAGACTGTCTTGACCGGAATTCAGCTCAGACATTGCCTTATTTTGAGGACTATTCTGGTTGTGATCGTAAATGTTGTAGTTGAGTCCGGCGTTCAACTGATCTTCCATATCATTATTGTCCCGGGAGGTCTGCCGGAATCCACGATTGGCGCTGTAGTTCGAACTCCATGCATCTTGTGCAACCGCAGAGCCCCATTGACTTGCCGCCTCCATTGGCTGTTGTTGTCCGGTAGTTGCATCATTCTGTCTGTACATTTGGACCTCCTCAAGCGCAAGCGAGTTCGACAAGCCTGGCTTCTCGCTTTGGAAACTTAGTAAGTTGAAACCAATCCAGCCATCACAATATCGGATGGTTTGGCGGTGTCTGGTCTAGTAAGGGGAACCTGGGCAGAGCAACGCTCAGCCTATTTTTATGGTTTTGTGAGGAACGGCAACTGCAAAAGCCTTCCTGTGTCATACTTTCCGACAAAAATATGACAGGATTATGACAAGTCCCCCTCTCTCTCATCACCGCCTTCTTTCGGTTGGCACTGCGGTAAAATTATGGAAGGCGAATTTAGACTCCTTTGCCATCCATTTGCGCAGTTCGGATCAAATTTGATTGCTATTTCAATTCAACCGGCATAAATTCATGACTTCCAGTCTCTGCGCTATCAAATACGATGCTGACCACTAAGAAAGGAGACATTCAAAAGCCTATTTGGACTACACCGAAGTTCAGATCCGGCATTTTAGTCAAGGGGCTTTGCATGGCCTTGTTGCCCCTTCTGTTCAACTTCATCCTCATACTGATTCTAAATAACTCGCTTTCACGGGCTGAATCTCTGATTGAAAACAGCCGCCGTCAGATGACCGTCGTTCACAAACTTACTCATGCGATTTATGCGGTAACCGAGATTTACCTTGGTGGAAATAACGCAATGATGAACGGTGGCTATAATTTTTTTAGTCCACTCATAAACCATGGGTGGACTGTGCTGAAGGAGGACCTTGCGGTCGTATCAGAAAATATCGAGCCAGATGCCTCCTACATCAAGTTTCGCGATGGAATGAACAGCTTGATCGATCGGCAGCAAGCAATTTTCATTAAGAGCGAGAATAAGTCACTGAGTTTCGACAATATCTTTGTTAAGTTGAGGCGCGTGAACGAATGGATCGGTATCGGAGGAAAGCAGAGCCGACTGCTTCACCGCATGCAAGAAGATGTAAGAGAAAAATACCTGCATTCGCTTCACGCCCAACAAGAAGACCAGAAACTCATAGGAACAGTTGCTCTTATTGCCATAGTCTTAAACATCCTCTTAGCACTCTTCTTAATCAAAATGTTTCAGCGCGATTTCAGCGGGCGCATTGAAGCTCTATCAGAAATGGCGAAAAAGCTGCCCCTTAATGAGCCAATCAATGAAACAATTTCCGGAAGTGATGAGTTGCAAGAAATTGGCGTTGAATTGGCAAAAGTCAGCTGGCAGCTTGCAGACACTACGGAGCATCGACGCTCCCTGATGCAAATGATGGCTCACGACGTTCGCAGCCCGCTTATGGCAGCTGATATATCAATAGCAACGTTGCATAGGTTTTTGGGCAATTCATTGAGTCATCAAGGTGCTCAACACCTCGCTGACGCAGGTCAATCACTCGCCAACTGCCTGACACTCGTGAACGATTTACTGCTCTTGGAAGGTTTGGAAAATGGAGAATGGAAACCGGACCTGAAAACATGCAGTTTGCATGCAATTGTTGCTGCAATTGTCGAAACTACGACAAGTAAAGTGCCGATTAAACTCATGGATTGGACCGGCAATGATTCAATTAAAGCAGATAGAGAGAAACTCTCCATAGTGATCGAAAGAATGCTTAAGAGCGCCATTGCCAGAGCACCGAAAGACAGTGCTGTCGAGATAGCCTGTGAGCAATCGGAAGGTCTCTTGCGGCTGACAGTTCAAGACCAGGGCACGCCATTAACATCCGAAGAAGCGAGTAACCTATTTGACAAAGTCGCTCAGGCAAAGGCTGAGCCAAATGACGACACAGACTCCTTAGGATTGTCAATCGCGGTTCCGATTGTGAGCATGCATCGAGGATCAATTTATTCAAAACCATCAAATCACGGCAATTTGCTCTGTCTAGAATTGCCTGTAAATGCGCAACCTCGCAATGAAATCGCGACGGAGACTATGACGTGATGTCTCTATCGATCGCACAAAAGGGATTACTGATGGTTTTTATACCATTGGCTCTCAACGTGGCATGGATTGGCTTATATTGGAACTCGCTCAGTGGCTCATCTGCTTTGCTAAACGCCGCTGCCCAGAAAGGCAACATCATATTTATGATGAGCCGCACTGTCGGACTCTTTAATAAAACCGCCACTTCAATATTCGATTTTGTGAAAACATCAGGTGACGAATCAATAAAAGCCAGCATACGGCGGGATTCTTTGGATATCTTGCAAACGTTGAGGCAGATCAGCAGCGAATTGCCTGCAGGAAGCAGCTCAAAGTACATGGTTGAGCATTTGACCTTCTTGTTTTCACAAATTCGACAAACCATGGATTGGCTGGCAGAAAAACCCAATCTTTCCGAATCGGATATTATTGAAATCCAACTGCCACGCAAATTTCTTGCGATTATGAATGAAGCGCACGGCATTTTAAACGCTATTGATATAAGCGACCGAAGTTTTGGTCTTGCACTTGACGCGCAGAAAACAGATTGTCGCCGTACCAGATTCATTGTGCAAACAGGGCTTCTTCTAAATCTGGCAATCGCTTTGGCACTTGCATTGTTTTTTAAACTGACTGTTGCCAAACGCATTTCCGAAGTTTCACTTAGAACCCGCAGTTTAACCTCTGGTACTCCTGTTTTTTCCGCCGTCAACTCCAGTGATGAGCTATCAAAGCTTGAAAGTCAGCTTATCGATGCAAGAGAAAAGCTGGCAAGCGCAGATAACTTTCGCCGCGTGTACATGACTGCTGTGGCTCTACGCCTACAAAGCTCTTTGAGGCGGTGCTTGCAATCATCTGACTTACTTCAGCAAGAGTCTGCCATGTCCAGGACTGATGGCGACAAATATTTTCAACGTTTGAGTCTTAGCGTCTCATCATGCTTGTCTCTTGTCGACGACATGCTGTTGCTTGAAAGCCTTGACCTGGGCAATTTGCGTTTGAATATAGAAGAGTCAAACCTACATCAAATCGTCGCAAAGTCAATGGAAGTCGTCTCCAATCTGGCGCTGATCAAGAAGCTTTCAATGAAAAGTGAGTGCGAAGAAATCGTTTTACCTGTTGATGCGGCTCGTGTCCAACAGGTTCTCGTCAATCTATTATCAAATGCGATCAAGTTCTCGTCATCCGATTCTTCCATACTGGTGATGAGTGAAAAGAGAGGCTCATTTGTTCGAATATCCGTTGTCGATTCAGGACCAGGCATAAATAGGCAAGTGAGTGCAAAACTTTTTCAAAAGTTTTTTCAAACCGCAGAAGGCAAATCAGCAGGTGGCACAGGTTTGGGGCTTGCATTGGCAAAGTTGATTATGGAAGCTCATGGTGGCTTGATAGGAGTCGATAGTATTCCAGGCGAAGGATCTGCGTTTTGGATTGAGCTTCCGTTCAATCAAAAATCCAGCCCACTCAATGCCGCTTAGGCGACTTTTTCGGCGCAGCTGGTTGAGCGCCTCGAGGTTCGAACGTCTGGTCGGGAGGCAACTCGTAAAGCGCCCGCAATGTCACAAAATCATTTCGTGAAACTGAGCTGGCAAGGGAATACTGCTTTGACTCCATCCAGGTCATTGCTCTGCCGGGTGCACCATACATCACGTCATCCGGATTATCGCTGTGGACATTGAGACCAAGGATGTGCCCGAATTCGTGAGCGCTCGTTTTTCTGAGCTCTCTCGATGCTCTCTGCCCTAACTGTCTCAAATATTCGGTCTCGATGATGGCAATGCAGCGAGCACTATCGTTGTTTCTCCAGGGATAGAAGACCATTCCCACATGCCCACCACCCCATTGCGCACACCAGTAATAAACGACATCGGCTTTGCGCGGATCATCGACCAACTCAATCGAACCCATGCCCTCCTCTTTTATCCATCCCCAGTCGTTGATCCCATCCTTGACTATTTGCTGATACTCGGGGAAATAATGCTCAACTCCGGTCAGCTTCTGAGTAAAATCAGCCCGATCGATTAGTGAGTACAGGTATTTGCACTTCTCATTCGTCAATTCCGGCCCACGATAACCTTCCGGCAATTGCAGACCGTTGGACACCCAGACTTTGATTGGTCCTTTGCTCTTGTCCCAGCGCATGAGATCGCTGTTTGTCACCTGAGAATATGGTTGAATTCCGTGGAATTGAGCCTTCCAGGACTTAAAAGTTTGCTTGGCGATGGTTGCGAACTCAGAGTCGGGAGATGACATCACGATTACCCGGCAAAGCGCATGTTCTGCGTCATCATACTTAGATAGCTGCAAAGCCGACATACCCAAGTAGAACTGAAACGAGCTATCGCGCGGCTCCAGCTTTGCGCATTGCTTGAAGAGATCATATGCATGCGCGAAATCGCGGCGCTGATAGGCACTGATTGCTTGTTGCCCCAAAACATCCGGATTGCCACCCCCAGAGCGAACAGAGTGGTGCATACTTTTGCCTTTTGCTTTGCTCGGCGACCCTGCAAACTCGAGCAAGAATGGCACCAGCAGGCATATTAGCAAGCAGAGACGACTATTTCTTGCGAAGCTGATCTTCATGCTTTTGCGTAGCTCGAATTGATATTGAGATACCCGTTTTAGCGCAGTAGCTGTTTTATACCAATGTTTCATCTGTTTGGCTACAATGTTCCGCAAAGGCGTGAGTTCACAAAAGGAAGTATTTATGAAAGCGAGATCGCAATTATGCTTGTTCTTCGCCGCTGCTCTGCTTACAGTCCTTGCGAATACTGCTTTAGCAAAGTATGCCAGCCCGCCTGATGATGAGAATTCGGCCTTAATAGTTGGCTGCGCCGGTGAAAAGTATCCCATCTCCGGCGTCGGCGGAATTAGAGTAATCGGTGGACACCACGGGCACTGGTCGACGAACATAAAGACTTCACCAATCCAGATCGATGGCAGCTCTATCTCTTCACAGAGGTTCCAGCCCGTCTACGTAGACACAGACTTTAGTGCTGCTGCAAATGGTGCTTACTTTGTGTCAAAGTCTTCTGTTTGTACCCTATCAACAGCATCAGGTGCTGCAGGACAGGAGATAGTTGTGTGCAATACAAGCAAGGACGCTACAATCACCTACCAAACCGTACAGGGTGAGGTTCTACGTGGTGGCGATCAATCAGGACCGGGTAAAGTCGACAGATTTATCTCCGATGGAAAAGGCTGGTATCGGGAATAGGCACCTGTGGTAGTGCCACATTCTTCAGAGAAACGATATCACGAGAGAAATTCAATGCTCCTACTGCGACAAGAACATCAATGATTGCTGCGAGGTCCCATGCACACAGCTAAGTTCGCTCAGGTTCAGCCGATTCTCGGCACGCGCGACATCAACAAAGCAATACAATTCTATGTCGAACGCCTCGGCTTCACATTGGCTTTCCGTCATGGCGAGGCGCCGATCGAGTACATCGGTCTGCGGCGCGACGGAGTCGAATTGCACATGCAGTTTCAGTACGAGCACGAGATGGGAACCATCAGACTTCGGTTCGCCGTCGACGATCCGGATGCGCTCTATGAGGAGTACTCAGGGAAGGAAGTTTTCTACGAAGGCACACGGCTTCAAAACACGCCATGGGGAACCCGTGAGTTCGCACTTTATGATTTGGACCGAAATGCCTTAACGTTTTACAGGCAGCTCCAGAAGGACGAACCATCGGCTGGCTAAGGCAATATGATGACTCTCTCTTACGTACAGAAGTGTAACGCGCCCTGCTAATACCCCGAGGACAAGCCGTTTGTCTGGTTTCGGACAAATTGAAGTGCCCTGTAATCATGCTCAGCTCTGTTCTCCATGAGATTTTTGAGGTACATTATTTATGCAGTCGTCAAACAGCACAGTTCATTCCCAGCCGTTGAATGGCATTTGAAGACAAAGACTCCTGAGACAGATTCATGGACGATCCAAACCAAAACTGGAGACACGACAGCGGTATTTTCCGCGCACTCGGAGGTGCTCCGAAGAAAGCCAGGAATTCATCAAGTTTTGACTTGAATCAGCCCACTGCTGATGTTTGGGCTACAGTGCCGGCTGAGATTATGGACTTTGGCGATATCCGAGAACTCATTCATACTGCCTGCATCGATGCAGCGGAAAGATCAAAGCCGTCCAGTCTCTACTTGATTGCTCTTGACGAACTGGAAGGGCTGACCAAAAACTACGGCGACCTGGCCGCTGAAACAGCCAATGCTTTTGTTCTGAATTCTCTCGTCAAAACAAGAAATGAAATCTACGGAACGTCTAGCAATATCGTTTTAGGTCGATATGTCCCCGGACGTTATATCATGCTGCTGCCCAGGGTAATCGGAGCGACCGCTGCGGAATTTGCAGAGTCTCTTCGCAAGGCAGTCAACGAGAAAGACTTCGTGTGGAACAAGAGAGCCATGCGCCTAACTATAAGCATTGGAATCGCCCATAAGCCGGGACATTCCGGCGATCAAGACTATTTGATTATGCAAGCTGACCAGGCCTGCTCGCAAACAATGGCCATTGGTGGCAATAAGGTTACTATTGCAAAGATTACAGAGGGCTTTTGAAGCTCGTTCAGTCTTCAAGGGTCCAATCAGTGCCCTTTTACGCTCCGTCCTCCTAATTTTCGCCCCTAACCGCGTCATCAGCTTTAGTGGTACTAGGGAATTGTTAAATGGACAGATTACAGCTAGGTCTTGTTTTCACCGTGTTTGCAGTTAGTCTGTCGGCGCCGTTAGCGGCGTTTTGCACCGATAACATGCAACTGACTCCTGAGGTAGCGACTCTTGGCACCTTGCCTGACAAGCAATCGTCGCCTGCGTCAGCCCCTGGACCTAAAACACTGTACGGTTCGGTTCGCAAGCGCGATCAGCCGCCCGATGCTGCCAATGCCGCAAAGCAGAGCCTTCAATCGGAGGCGGCGGCATCTGGTGCCGCTGCGACTGAGCCAGATCTTCACGCACTGGCGGAGCAAAAGCTTGCAGACGGAGTGGAACTAACTCCGGATGAATACAGAAGTCTTGGTGCCGGATGTGCGGGTTATGAATCTGAACGGACTTTCTTCAAAAAAATCGGAAAAATTGTTGAGGTCTATCCTGGCTCTCCTGCAGACAAAGCCGGAATTCGTGTCGGCGACAAAATAATTAGCAACGATAGTGACGAGCAAGCCAAATCGGACCCGACGCAGCCGCTTTGGAGCGTGTCTTGCGGGTTGGTCGGAACTCCTGTCTCTGTAACGCTCTTGCGTCACAATCATCCCATAACCCTTACGCTCATTAGAATGAACATCGAAGATATTCAAGACGATAAGGCTCGCCATAGCTGGGAGAATATAATTCGCAATCTCGGACATCCGACCGAAGGCACTTTCACTAGAAAGAGCCTCGAAGAGCTTGAGTCACCTGCAGACTAGGCATGCCCTAAGCACAGAAGACCTATTTCCGGACTAAGAGCTGCGTGTCGGAAGCTCTATCGTGAATGTACTGCCTTCACCCTCTGTGCTATTGACT
>CAZHEZ010000133.1:0-22384 GCA_964531315.1 uncultured Candidatus Obscuribacterales bacterium
AGCGCTTGAACCCTGGTGGCCAGACGAGATTTTCTTCTGGCTGCGGCGTTCTTGTGCAAAACTCCTTTTGCCACTGCTTTGTCGATTACTGCATAAGCATGGCTGAGGGCTTCGGTGGCGTTTTTAGCGCTGGTCGATTTAACTGCGTCTGCGACACTATTACGGACTGTGCGGACGGCAGATTTCCAAGTCTTATTGCGAACGCGATTGCGTTCGGAGACAAGGACACGTTTTTTGGCTGACTTGATATTAGGCACGGCTTAGAATCCTGACCTGTTGTACGTTTCAAAGGTCGGTATTCTAACACATGTGCTTTGGATAAGGTGGCAGTCGGCTTTTGCGCCGAAAAGCTTGCTTACAAAAAATGGGGCGATTATGGCTGATTCAAATTTAAAACTAAACCGATATCGGTTTAGTTTTAAAAAACTACCGTCCCCGTCCGGTGCGCGGAAACATGGCGCCCGTCCAGTTTTCAAAAAGCAAGGCAGGTTTTAGAAATTATTGGGATCGATTGTTGGACCCTGAGGTGTCGCTGTTGAAGGACCACTGCCCTGTGACCCGCCCTTGTTCTTGACCGAATTTTCGCCGGGCGGTCCGGTCAGGGTCAGGATTCCAGCCATCAACTTGCCGTAACCGCCTTTGTCAGCCTGGCTTTGAGCCCAGTCGACCGCGGCTTGAGCGCCGTCTTTGCAGTACTGCTCGACGTTTGGTCCAGCCAGTGTGGTTCTTAAGGCTTTGAGGTTCTCGCCGTTCTTCGATTTTGCGTAGTCTTCCACGACTTGATCGGCGGTCTTTAATTTATTGTCAGAGATCTTCTTGACTTCTTTTGCCTGTTGGACGTCTTTCTTGTCCGATTTCTCTTTTTTCTCTTTGCTCTCGTAGGCCTCACGATGCATTTGAGCGGAGCCGTCATTGCTCTTGTCGCCGCCGCCTTTGGGTACTTCTCTACCAACATCTCTGCTCATAAAAGCTCCTGCCCTCAATCTGCCATAGGGTGTGTGCCGCGCATTTTAACGGGATAGTAACTGTCGCTTTGAAATTGGGGGTCAAAGCAAGACCTGATATCTCATTTTCATAATTACCCTGCCATTCTGTGCCAGTCAATGCGGTAATTACGTAGTCACAGCACTTTCTCTAAAGAAATAATACATCAGCTAAAAACAGTCGTGTTTGTCGGTAAGCGGGCCGGCAAACAGACTTATTGAGCTGGTGAGCTTGCCTGTCCGGCGCTCGGCTTGACCTTCCAATCGAACTGATAGCGAATTTGAATAAATTGGGGGGCGCCGGCCGGCAGCTTAGGCAAGGGCGAGGCAGCTTTCAAGGCTGCCAGTGCGGACTGGTCGACTGCCTCTGTGCCAGAGCTTTCCACAATGGTCGGATCTTCAATATTGCCGTTGCGTCTTATTGAGAACACTGAGACCACCCGCTTTTCCAGCATGCCTTTGGGAGGCGTCCATTTCGACTGGATTTGCCGCTTCATTTCTTTTATGTACGGACCCATGTCAACCTTTTGCGGCGCAGAATCATCGTTTTCGTCACCTTCGGCCGCTTCCTTAGCCAATGATTTGGCGGCAGCCGGTTTGGCCTGAGGCTCCGCTGTCGTTTCCTTTGCTTGTTTTGGCGCAGGCGCACTGCCTTGAGCCAAGCTCAGGTCGGCTGGCGGGATATTGGCTGCTATCAAGGTTCTAGATCTGATCATCCGCCCTGGCGTGCCGGCCATGATGTCGGGGCGGCGCATCGACAGTTGATCGAGAGGATGACCGATATGCGCTGATTTTGGTGGGATCGAACTTTTCAGTCGCACGCCCAGAGGCACTTCGGTAATATTTGCACTGTCTGCAGCAGCCACAAAGCCAGGAGTTTGCTCTTTGCCGTATACATGTGCAGCTTCTTTGCTGACGCCTTCAATCACATGTTCTGCAATGCCCATGAGCGGTTCAGTGCCCATGCTGTTTGTCATTTCCTCGACTAAGAATTGAGTGAAACTGGAAATCGGTGCTGTCGATGAGCGCTGCGACCTCTCAAGACCTCTGGTTGCAGACAAAATAGTGACGCCGCTTTTTTCAGCAATCTGTTCAATGTTCAAACCACCTCCCAGGGCCGGGCTTGCTCCTTTTTGATATACAACCGGCGATAGATCAAGAAGAGCGACGATGCGCTTGGACTGTAGCCTGCGCTTGACGTTCATAAGCAGATCGCTCAAGGGAATTCCGTCCGATGCGGCGCTTTCCAATTTGGTGTCGTGGGCAAGAAGCATCACATCTTTGCCTGAACGGCTTTCTGCAAAGCGAGTACATATGTAGATTACGACCAGATCCTCAGGCAGAGCTTTTTTGCACAACCACTCGTCGGTCAAAGTATGTTCGATTGATTCTTTACTGGCCGCTTGATTGGCGATTGCCACCACATGATCGGGCGCAAAACGCCCAATGCCTATGTTTTTGAAAACGTCCACCAATGCCGTCGTGTTTCTGAAGGCAAATTTCATTGGAATGACAGCTGGGTCCTGATACTGACTGACGCCTACAAAAACTCCCCATTTGTCTCTGATTTCTTTTGCAGCACCGCTCTTTCTGGCGCTATTGGAGGAGGGAGCAGTCATTTTTTGCTGGGCGGCACTGACTCTTGATAAAGCAGCATTTTTCATGCGGGTCAAAGGATTTTCCGCATCAACAGCCTGGATCCAGGCAGGCTGAAATAAAAAGGCAAGTGGAATAATAAATGCGCCTTTCACCATGAAATTTCCTTGATAAACTCGTGCACTTCTTTTGATGAGGGAAGCCTTTTCTGAATTTCCAGATCATTGGATTGGAATGACTTAGCTGCTTTTACCAGTCTTTCTGCCCTTTCAGTGAATGTAGTTTGCGTCTCAGCTTTTGTCTTTTCAGTAATTCTTTGCCTTGGGTATTTTGCGCTTACACTCTCCACCCTTTCGACAATTTCTGCATCCAGTCCATAGGCATCGTAAATCAGCCGGTCGATGGATCTGTCGATGAAGAGTATCAGATCTTCAGCTATTTGGCAGGGCTGGGTGGAAAAAAACGAGAGCAGCTCGGCAATGTGATTGGCCAACAATGCAATCTTACTGGTCAACTCTTCTGTGAGCGGCTGAAATGGCATAGATTCGACCGTGTCGATGTCGACTTGAGCCAGAGCCCGTCCAGTCTCACGTGTCTTAAGTCTGTAGATATGCCGCCACAAAGTCGAATTCATTATTGCGGCAATACCAATCAAATTGAGAGAGGCATTGTCTCTCAATGCAGCCGAGAAGCTGTGCACATTATTCAGATGATAGAGACCATTTTGATCGTAAGCACAGACAAGCGAATCGCCTGTTTGTCTGACCAAAATCTTTGGCTTTTCAATGATCTGCTCGTCGAATCCGCCTTTGAACAAAAGTTCTGGATTGACGTTGATCCAATCGCCAGTCCATGAAACCCAAAAGCGTCTTACTTGTGCACCGGATGTAATGCCGCGCCGCCAGAATTTACTGAGCTGGTGCTTGCCTGTAATTGAGTTTCTGCCGGCAAGCGATCTGATCCCGGTGTAACCATTGAGCACGCTTTTAAATGGCGGCATTTGGTCGGTCAGTTTCAATAGAGCATGGTCTTTCTTGTCAAACAACAAACGCAATGTGTTATTTGACTTGTCGTGCAATTCATCGATCGGCAAGCAATAGGTTCTGGCCGCATCCAGAGTGGCAGCCGTCTCAATCGCCTGTCCCTTGTCATCAATGAATGTGCTTAGATCAACTGAGTAATTGCTTTTCGGTTGACTGTCCTTCTGGTAATGAGCGATACACCATCTGCCCACTACTGCTTCAGGAATGATGGCGGCCGGCAACTCCGTCAATGACTGGATTCGGCAGCTGCTGAGAAGCAATCGCCGCAATTTCCTGTAATAACTGCCGGTCAAGAATCCATCCGGCAAAAGGAGCACGATACTGCCACCGGTGGCAGCGTATCGAAGGGCGATATCTTGAAATATCGAATGATAGCGGACTTTATATTCGGCTGCCTCCGGAAAACATTGTTTTAAAACCTTTGCCGAACCCTGAGGAAGTGTTTGCTGATTGCGGGCGCCAAAGCTTACATAAGGCGGATTGGTGATGACCAGATCGAAGCCGTCGCCGGCCGAGACAGGCAAAGAGGCGGCAGCAAGGATGGAATCGCAAACGACAATATGTGCTTTCAATTGGCCAGCGAGATGTTCATATAAATGTAGGCAATGGCCGTTGTTCTCATCCTCTATCCGGTCCGCGCAAAGCCATCCAATCTCTTTTGCTAAGCAAAGTGTGATTGCCAGCCGGGAAAGACAGGCAGCCCTGCCGTCCAGTTCACGACCATACAGTGAATGGCAGGCCAGAGCATATAAAAGTGCCGGCTCAGACTTTTTCAGGTCTTCTCTTACATATTGAATGAAGCCGCACAAGAAATTTCCGGTGCCCGCAGACGGGTCCAGCACTTTCAATGTTTTTTCGATATAGGAAGTTTCATCAGTCAATATAACGGCTGATTTAGCCGGTTTAAGGCTTTTGATTAAACCGGCTAAGTTTCCGGATAAAGCTATATCAAAGCAGTATTTAACTACCTGGGGCGGCGTATAGAACTGGCCGACAATGCGCCTTCTTTCTTTCGCCTGCATATCAAATCCGACCTGGCCGCCATTTTCCAAACATATATCCAGGCTTTGATTGGCAATCAGTTCGAAGAGGGTTCCCAGAAGCTCTACCTGAGGAGCCAGTCCTTGTGAGAGGTGATCTTGAGAGATGCCAATTATCTCTCTTTCCAACTGGGCTGAAATCGGGTTAGCAAAAGGATATTCATTTGTCCTAACCATGTGAGATAGCAGAGAGAAATCATTCTCTGGATTTGTTTTTGACATAGCTGATCTGCATATATGCGAACCACAAGTGGTGGCGAGCCAGATTGCTAAAGCGCGCAATGCGTATTCATCACAAAGTTCTGAAAGCTCCCAGCGGGAAGGTATATCGAGATCAGCACCTCTTGTATCTAGGGCGTAACGGACTGTTGCGCGAGCTACTGCAAGACGCAGTTGCATGAGGATTTTTTTGCCTGAGGCTGAGGCTTTTGGCTGTTTTATCAAAAGAGACAAGAGAATGCCTGTAAAACATGAGCGGTTCAACGTTCTATTACGATAGCGGAAATTGTGCGCCGAAAGAGCTGTCTCGAGATCGCCTGCAGGGAAGCCCGGGGCCATTTGGAAATGAAGTGCAAGTTGGTGCTTTTAAGGTCTGGAATTAAATAATCTACAGCTGTAGAAAACCCTGTAAAAAGTCTCGCATCCCGGATACTGTGGTTGTTTTGCTGGTGACGGACATGGGAGTTGAATCCTCTTGGCAGGGACTCTGTATATAGTTGCTACCCCAATTGGCAATCTGAGCGATCTAAGCGAGCGCGTCAAAGACGTGCTTAGAAATGCCGATATCCTTTTGGTAGAAGACACGCGTGTGACGGCCAAGCTGCTCAATCACCTGGACATAAAGAAACAGATGGTCAGTTGCCACGCTCACAATGAAAGAGAGCGCCTGGAGATTCTCCATAAAGCGGCCCAAGAGAACCTGTCTGTAGCTCTGGTTTCGGATGCCGGCACTCCCCTGATTTCCGATCCTGGTGGAGAACTGGCAGCTAGAGCTGTGGAGCTCGGCCTGACCATCGTCCCTATTTCTGGACCCTCTGCTTTCTTGCTGGCTCTGGTCGGCAGCGGGCTGCCTTGCGCCCGGTTTACATTTGAAGGATTTCTGCCTGACAAGCCGAAAGAGATTCGCTCGCGCTTGATGGAACTGGTTAAGGAGCCGCGCACCCTGGTCTTTTATGTTTCCCCCCACAAGTTGGAACGCACCTTAAAGGAAGCGTCGGCTTTATTGCCAATGCGCAAAGCTTGTCTGGCCCGGGAATTGACCAAAATGCACGAAGAATTTCTCCGGGGCAGCCTGGCCGAAATCGCTGAAAAGGTAGCTCAGACAGGCTCTCGCGGTGAATATGTCTTGGTTGTAGAGGGCAGCGGGGTTGTGGAAACTGAAGATTCTCAACTGGCTGCCGAAGAATATGAGCAATATGTGCGCCTGCGTTTGAACCAGGGAGACAGAGCCTCTGATGTGGCACAGGATGCGGCAAAGCTCTTCAAAAGAAAGCGCTCCGACGTCTACAGGCTCGTTGTTGACTTCCAGAAAGAGCGACAAAGGCGGCTGGGGGAGTGCGATAATTGACAGGGGCCGTCCGGGGGAAGCGCAAAAGACTTTCGTGTTTCAAAAGGGAAAAGCTTACAAAGTAAAAGTAGAGGCATCGCCCGGTGAAGTCGGCTTCGGGCGGGCCACTATCGTCGACAAATTGGGCGAGAAGATTTTAGTACAGCTAAAAACCAGTCGCGAAGCCAATAAGATTTTGCCCAAAGGCACACGCATGTGGTTCGTTAATGAGTCGTCCGAGAACTCATTCAATGGTATGTGGGCAACCAGTGTTTTGGGTGCGCAGTTATTTTCCGGAAGAACCGCACTGGTCTGTTCAGCACCGCGATTGGAAGCGCTTCTGCAGAGGCGCCGCACCCCGAGAGCATCGCTTGATGTCAACGCCACCCTTCGTTTTGAGGGTGATGACACGAACTTTCATCTAAGGACTCAGGACATTTCCAGTTCGGGAATTGCCCTTGTTTCTCAAATCGACCTGCCTGAAAAGGTTGAAGTCGGAGAAAGCATCATCGTCAATATCGACACGAAGACAGGCAAGATTGACTCGACTTGCCGGGTGATCAGAATCGAGAAGAATTGGCTGGCCAATAAAACCGTGCTTGGTGTCGAGATGACCGACATGGATGACGATTCCTCCGACAATTTGATGAAACTGCTTGCCTTATTGGGTCTGGAAAATAAATTCGAGGACGATAATGCCGCTACAACAGGCAAACTTTTTGGATGGAAAGGAGACCAGCGCGGGCAGAAAGAAGACCGCAGTTTCCTGAGAAAGACAGGAGAAATTACACCCCCAGATGCTGAACCAAGTTGATTCGATGGAAACATTGCACGCCGTTGTTTTAGGTGTAGTTCAAGGACTGACCGAATTTCTGCCGATAAGCAGCACCGCACATTTACGGGCAGTGCCAGCCTTATTGGGCTGGGCCGACCCGGGTGTGGATTTTACTGCGGTGATCCAATTGGGATCAGTGCTTGCCCTTTTTGCTTATTTCAGAAACGACATTATAAAGCTCACTGTCGGCTCCTTTCAGGCTTTAAAGAAAGGAGATCTGGAAAGTACGGAAGCGAGAATTGCCGGGGCCATTATTGTCGGCACGATTCCTGTCTGCGTGATTGGTCTGGCTCTCAAAGGAATTCTGGAGCAAAACAACGGTCCTTTGCGCAGTCTTTATGTGATTGGAACAGCTTCAATAGTAATGGGCTTGCTTTTGCTGGCGGCCGAAAAAATCGCCAAACATACTCGCAGTCTCGATTCGATTGGCGTAAAAGACGGATTGATCATCGGACTTGGACAGGCTATGGCCTTGATTCCAGGCTGTTCTCGCAGTGGCTCGACCTTGACTGTGGCAATGTTGTCTAATTTGAAACGAGAGGATGCAGCGCGCTTCAGTTTTCTCTTAGGCATTCCGGCTACTGCTTTGAGCGGTTTAGTGGAACTGTATCATTTTTACAAGCACGGCTCGACCGACTCAAGCACTCTTGCCCTTGTGGTAGGCACAGTGGTTTCGGCGATCGTCAGTTATGCTGCTATCGCCTGGTTACTCAAATTCTTGAGCAGCCATTCGACCTGGGTCTTCATTATCTATCGCATCATATTTGGTGCCAGCTTGATTGGTTTGACTGCAGCCCAGGTGATTCACTAAGGCGAAACCAGACAATGAATAGAAAGGCGCTAATTGCTCACCGAATTAGCTTCTGCTTTTGTTTTTTCTTTGCTGCTCGGCACGTTTTTCTTAAATAAGGGAATCAGCGCCAGGGCAATTGTTCCAGTAATTGGCATGAGCGGAATCCATTGGCTGACTGGCGCAAATGGATCAAGAATGCCTGTGGTATAGCTCAAAGCTTTGAAATTGGTGGCCGCCATCTTTCCCAGCGGCGTGTAAGCAATCAAAAGACCGGCCACACCGCCTGCTGTGTACACTAAAATGCGAGACCAGAATTCCTTAGCCGGCTTTCTTGTCAATTGAAAGAAATTGAGGATCGTTGCTCCCCACATCGCTCCCATGGGCACGCCGACAAAAAGTCCCCAGAATATCCCCACCATTGCATTGCTGAGGATGCCCATCTTTCCGCCTGTGATACTGAGAGCGATACCATTGACCAGGGCTGCCGCCACCAGGCTCAAGCAGCCGGCAACGGCTCCGAAAATGGCACTCTCAAAAAGATGTTCTCTTACCTTTTCAAAGGATTGTAAGAGCGGCATTCTTGAATCTCGGACCTGTTGTGATTGAGTAACTAGCGGTTTTCAGTCGACTTGAAGATGGGAAAGCCGAAGGGTGATTTGTGTGAATCTTCTTCCAAAGGCGCCAATCCTTCAGGATCCGTCAATTGTGCTTCGCTGTCTTCCTGGAGCACCACGTCCGGTTCTTTCACTTTGATCTCGCCTCGAACCGGTGTCGGGCTCACAGACGGCATCGGAGTGGGAGAAACGCCTGGTGTGTTCTGTTCCCCCGGGGATGCCGCTACTTTGGGAGTATCTTCTTCGTCAGTCCTTTTCTTGCCTTCTTCTTCGACGTGACGTCGCAAAATCTCGACCTGTTGTTTCAATGTTCTGGCCAGATCGCCTGAATCTTTAAGCTGCTTTTCTATTTGGGCGACCTTGCCATCTTTGCCGGCTTGAGCCTGACCGTCTTGTTTGGGCATCATGGCGCTATGCCAGCCGACATACAAAATGGCAAAAGCTAGCGCCACCACGGAGACGCCTATGATGCCGCCCCAGAGCCAATTTCCCTGCGGCAATCCCCGTTTGACTTCCGGTTGATACTCGAGTTCTTCCAGCATCTCCAGGGCATTCTGAAAACGCAGCCAGGGATCCTGTGCCGTTGCTCTTTGAACGATATAGTCGACATGCTCGGAAAGCGAGTCGACATGCTTGCGAGGCGAAGATGTCTGCAAAGCCAGGGGTTCTTGGCCGGTCAGTAAGAAAGACATGGTGGCGCCGAGCGCATACACGTCCGAGCGCGGCTCGGCAGCTCCCCAATACTGCTCAGGTGGTGAATAACCGGCCGAGACAACGTGAGTATTATCGGAGTCATCTCTGTACTGGCGAGCGATACCGAAGTCGACGAGCTTGACGCGGCCAAGCGTGTCGATCATGACGTTGCTCGGTTTCAAATCTCGGTAAATTACAGGCGGGTCGTGAGTATGGAGATAATTGAGCACCTTGCAGATTTGCACCGACCATTCCAAAACCTGATCTTCGGCAAAGGGCTCGCCGCGCTCGTGCAGCATCTCGTGAAGGTTCTTTCCCTCCACATACTCCATGAGAATGAAATAGTCGTTGCCTTCCGGAAAGTGATCCTTGATGTCGACGATGTTGGGATGTTTGAGATCGCAGAGCACCTCAATCTCGCGCATAAAGAAGGCCATCGCTTTTTCCCGGTCTTCATCGCGGAAAAAATCGTCTCTCAGTTTCTTAATTACGTAAGTTCTGCCGTGCAGGCGGTGATCTCTGGCCAGATACACGGTGCCCATACCGCCCTGACCGAGCTGATCAATGATTTCGTAGCGCCCCTGGAGGACAAGCGCTTGCGAATTTTGCTGGCCTGCTTGAGGCACTTTCTGGTAAGGCGATTCCGTCATGCTTTTGCAAAAGGCTGCGCGTTCAATTTTGACCGACCGGCCTCGTAATTTGTCTTTGATCTGGCGATCACTAGACTTACCGACCTAAATTAGTATAACAATACTTAAGCCATCTGAATCGCCCAGTATTTGCGAATCTAGGCAGTTGGCAAGGGAGATGCCGGCACCCGGCCGGCCAGCAATTGTCCAGTTAGAAAGGCATTTTGAACGGGCGGCAATTAGCAAAGTATGGAATTTCTTTGCAACTGCTCTTTGAAAAGCTGCAGTCCCTGCAAGTGTTCGCTCGCCAGGGCATAGTCGAGCTCCTCCAGGAAATAGCGCTCCAAGCGCTCGCGACTGAGGGCCGTACGCAGTTCGGACTGATCGAGTACAGCAGGCAGAAGTGTAGTCAAACCAAGATCGCGGGCGGTTTTTAAGTGATCACTCAGTTGGATGAACAATTCTCCATTGGCTTGAGCCCAGTTCTTACGAGCGGCCCAGACGCCGAAAACCATGGGTGTATGGAAATTTGTCGACCACCACTGGCCCAGATCGACCCGTTCGGCTTGAGTCGACCATGAGCTGTCGACCGTAAGGGCCCTGTCTCCGATCACCAGACAAGCATCTACACCCTCACCGTCAAGGTCCGGCTTGGCAGACGCCACTATGTGCACGCTCACATTGCGCACAGTAGCCAAATAGAGACGCAATAAAGCAACCGACGTTTCCGATGAAGCCGGCACCACGATGTGGCATCCGTTCTCAATTGGACCCTTGGCGAAGAACAAAACCGAGCCGACTGCCTGTCTTGTGGAAATGGATAAGTCCGGCAGAAGCAAAAGGTCTTCTTGATTGGAAAGATAGTAAAAAGAGCTCATTGCCCCCAGGTCGAGGGTTCCGGATAAATAGCCGGAATTGAGATTGGCGGGGGTGTCTTCGGTAATATCTGCAGCAATCTCCACCCTTCCGGATGTCAACGGCAGCAATACCGGCAGGCAATTGACAAAATTGATCTGGCCAAGCCTGGGGCGGCTTTGCCTGCCTTTATTTCTGAACTGGGACTGGGGCAGTAACTGCAATGACAGGGTCTCCCTTCAATCAGCCCAAAGCATAGCAAAAGCCATGCTTATCAAACCGGCTTATGGTCTAAGGTTGAGGCCCTAAAAAGCGAAAAGCTCGCAAAAAATGCGAGCGGAAAGAAAGATGGGACCCGGCCGTGAGTAAATAGTTTTTTTCAAGGGCCAGGGTCCCTATGACCATTATGCAGAAGATTTGCGGGTCGTCAAGAGGGCCTGGAAAAATTTCTCCATTGGGATTTTTCCAGGGACAAATTTTACAAGTGAAAAAAGCGTTCAGGTTCCCCGCTACAATTCAAATTCGTCTTTTGAGGAGAGCACTGAGTGAGAATGGTCGATGTAATCCTGGCTAAACGGTCAGGAAAAGAGCATACAAAACAAGAAATCGACTTTGTCCTGAACGGCATCATGACGGGCTCGATTCCCGACTACCAGCTCTCCGCCTGGCTGATGGCAGTTTGTTGGCAGGGCATGTCCCTTGATGAAACGGCCTCTCTTACTGACGGCATGTGCAAATCGGGAGAGGTACTCGACCTTTCCTCGATCGGTCCTCTGGTGGCCGACAAGCATTCAACTGGCGGCGTCGGTGACAAAACCACCCTGGTCTTTGTGCCTTTGATGGCGGCTGCCGGTTTGCCCATGGCCAAATTGTCCGGGCGCGGTCTCGGTCATACCGGCGGCACGATCGACAAATTGGAGGCCATACCCGGCTTCAAGACCGATATCTCAATTGCGCATTTCATCCAGCAAGTCAAAGAAATTGGCATGGCCATTGCCGGACAGACTCAGGAATTGGCTCCGGCAGACGGAAAAATATATGCTCTGCGCGATGTGACCGGCACGGTGGAGTCGGTTCCTCTCATTGCTGCCTCAATAGTTTCTAAAAAAGCTGCCGCCGGCACCAATTTGATAATTCTTGATGTGAAATGCGGGCGCGGCGCCTTTATGGACACGGAAGAAAAGGCGCAAAATCTGGCCCGCATCATGGTGGAAGTCGGCAAGCGCATAAACAGGCACATTACCGCAGTGGTGACCAATATGGAGCAGCCGCTCGGTATGGCCGTCGGGCACACACTGGAAGTGATTGAAGCGATTGAAGCACTGAAAGGACAGGGACCCGGAGATCTCCATGAGTTGACGCTTGCCCTTGGTTCACTGGCACTTGTGAAAGCAGGCATCGCCAAAGACGAAGAGGCGGCTCGCCGCAAACTGGTTCAACTTATGGAAAGCGGCTCGGCCCTAGAGCACTTTCGTAAACTGATTGTCGCTCAAGGCGGCGATCCAAATGTAATCGAGAAACCGGAGCTGATGCCTACGGCCAAGCACGAATTCGATCTCTTGCTGCCGGGCACGGGGCAAAAGTGGATCAAGCATATAGACGGAAGAAAAGTCGCCGAAGCATGCAAAATCCTGGGAGCCGGACGAGTAAAGAAAGGCGACCCGATTAATCTTGCCGTCGGTGTGGTTTTGGAGGGAAAGGTGGGCTCCGTGATTCGCGGCGGTTCCTCTCTGGCCACCGTGCATGCGGATTCTGAAGGCGAATACGATGCTGCCCTGCCGCTCTTGAATGAAGCCTTCACATTCAGCGAAACGCCTGTGCCTATGGAGCAAGTCGTCAAGGCGAGCGTCGCTTAGTTTTTACCCTCAGGCGGAAGACCATGAAAGAAACCTGGCGACTGATCGATTTTGAGAGTTTTGATGCAGCCACGAATATGGCTGTCGATGAAGCAATCTTAGAAGCTCACTTAGATGGCTTGGTTCCTCCGACTTTGCGCTTCTATGGCTGGGCACCACCGGCGGTATCGATAGGTTATGGACAAAAATTGCCAGAAAAAGCACGGCAGAAAATCATCGCCCACGGCTTCGATGTGGTCCGGCGTCCGACTGGCGGCCGGGCGGTTTTGCATCTGGACGAGCTCACTTATTCTTTTGTCGGTTCTGGAAAAATGCTGGGCGCAAGCGTAATTGAATCGTACAAAAAAATCTGCCAGGCTCTCATCTCAGGGTTTAAACATCTGGGCGTGGATGTGGAAATTGGCCAGGGGCAGGCGGCATCAAGGCAAATGCACGATTGTTTCACAGCCACCACTACAGCAGACCTCCACTATCGGGGCAAGAAACTAGTGGGCAGTGCTCAATTACGCAGACATAATGCGCTTTTGCAGCATGGCTCTATCCTGCTGTGCCAGGAACAAAACCGCATGGCTGAATTGCTCTCCGGCAAAGAAGGAGCAAGCGCCGATGGAGAGAGGCATGCCAACCTGTTTGAGATTACCGGTATTGCTGTTTCTGCTTGCGAATTGATTCCGGCATTCAAGAAAGGATTCGAAGAAACCTTTTCAGTTGCACTTGAGTCCGGCCAGTTGCTTGATCTGGAATGGAGCAAGGCAAATGCGATCAAGGATCGCGAGAGTCTTCCGGTCTGAGCAGACTTATCTGCGGCGATGCGCGCAGCCCAGGAGTGGCAGGGGAGATTGCCAATGCTTAAGGAACAATAACTCTGTCTACGTTAGTATTCCGGCGAAGCTTTTAGCGTGGATGCATGGACTCTGCTTTCTTTCTTCTGATCAGAACAGCAATCGGCGTCGTTTTTTTCGCAGTCGTTTTGTCTTATTACGTGCTCCTGTTTTGGAAGACCGCACCCAAAAAAAGAGAGAAGAATTATCACACTGTCACGATCATTATCCCCGCTCATAATGAGGAGAAATACATCGAGGCAAGCGTCCGTTCTGCCTTGAATGCTGAATTTCCTGGGCAAAAAGAAATCATCGTTGTCGATGATGGAAGCACTGATAAAACTGCTGAAATAGTCTCTGGCATCCCGGGTGTAGAGTGCATCAGCACACCACATACTGGTAAGGCGCCGTCGTTGAATATGGCCATCGCTCGTGCGCAAGGCGAGTTGATCGTAATCATCGACGGTGATACTGAAATACGCAGCGATGCGCTTCTTGCTATGAAAGAGGAAGTGGAAAAAGTGAATGTCGCAGCGGCGACTTGTCCGATTGTGGTGAAGAACAGGCAAACCCTCATATTAGCGTGGCTGCATATCGAGACAATTTATTCATCACTTTTACGTCTGGTTATGGCGAAGGTGAACGCTAATATCACTACTCAAGGGCAGTTCGGCATCTTTCGAAAGGATGCTCTTATGGCAATTGGCGGCTTTTCGATAGAAGGTTTTGCTGAAGATGTCGATGTGACAATCAGACTGATTAGGGCCGGATATCACGTCGGTTTTGCCGAAGGCACAGTCGGTTACACATACATGCCTGAAGGCTTCAAATACCTTCTCTTTCAGAGAATTAGATGGGTGAGAGGGATGATCAACATCTTGAGCCGTCACGTCGGCATGAATTCAGCTTTGATCGACGTTTATACTCTGCCGCTCATGATCTTCAGCTACGTTCAGGCAGTAATAATGGGCTCGTTTACGATTTACCAGCTGTTCGGCGGTTATTGGCATTATTTCGCTTCTAAAGGACAGTTCTTGAACGCGCAGGTGTTGGTGTTTCTTTTGGATTGGACCAGTATCACCGGCGTTATCAAGTGGAGTCTGGGAGTTTTTACTGGTTCTACTCCTTTGACCTTGATCAACATCGTTGGCATACTCTCAACGCTGCTTTGCTACCCACTTTATTTCTATGCGATTCTCAAATTCGATCGAAAGTTCGACTTCTGGCATTTACTCTCTCTAACCTTTATGGCGCCCTACTGGTGGTGTGTGATGTGCGTTCAAATCGGCTGCCTGCCTTTCTTGCTTTGGAAACGGCAAGAGAATATCTGGCACAAAAATGATCAAAGCTGGGTTCTCAGTCCCAGACGCAGTGGCCTGCCAATCGAGCCGCTCTCAACTACTTGCCGCCCTGAAAAGCTCCTTAGTCTTAAATAGCGCGATGTTTGAGGTACTCAATAAGGAAAAGCATTGTTCATGCGCTGCTTACAGTGAAATGGTAGGATGCAAAGCTGTTTTCCTTCCTTTCATTCGGAAGTGCTGATGATCAGTACTGTCTCACAAGCGGTTGAGCACCCTGACAAAGCAAGAATCGAGTCTTGCTCAGGCATATTCAGGAGCGAACTGCCCTACCGGGCAGCCTCTCTCTTCTGCGGTGCGCTGCTCGGGCTATCGGCGCCAGGATTTG
Source organism: uncultured Candidatus Obscuribacterales bacterium (assembly GCA_964531315.1). Lineage (GTDB taxonomy): Bacteria > Cyanobacteriota > Vampirovibrionia > Obscuribacterales > Obscuribacteraceae > QKMZ01. Next base: position 14,991 of record CAZHEZ010000133.1, read on the forward strand.
AACAGTGGTATTTACCCTGGTTCGGCATGATACCGCTGATATATTTCACAGTCACGGCGAAATCCCCATGGCTTGCCGGCGTACGCGGGTTTTACTTTGGCACTGGTTATAACCTCGTCTATACCTGCTGGTACCTGTTCTTTCGCTCAATGTACGGGACGGGCACGTTTGGGTCGTTCCCGGTATTTTTGTGCATTAGCTTCTGGGTGCTCATGTCTATGGGACAGGGACTGGCCATCTCAATTTTCCCAGGTGTTCTTAAAGCGCTGCCAATGACTGGCGGTTGGCTGCCGGCAAAGCGTGACGGACAATGGCTTTTGCCATCTTTCATAGTGGCACCTTTGCTCTGGGTAATTATTGAAAAGATGTGCAATACACCGGCGCTGTTTGGCGTCCCCTGGTCGTTCGGCACGCCATGGGCCTTTATCGAATACACCCAGTACAAGCAGTTGCCGATCATTCAGATTGCCTCAGTGATTGGAGGAGTCGGAATCAGTGCCTGTATGCTTTTAGCAAATCTAGCTATTTTGGGCGTTCTTGGGTTTGGTCGGCGTCACCTTATTGCAGTGTCATATCCGAGCCGCTCATCGATGATTGCCAATTCAATGGTTGCCCTGGCCTTGCTTTTGCTGATACCAGCTTACGGAATTAGCAGGCTGTCTTACGAAGATAAAAAGCCAAAGGAAAAAATGCAGCTGGTTGCTATCCAATCGGGGCTCTCGGCTGAAGTCGACAAAGTGTCTGAAGTACAGATCCTAACTAAACACTTGAAGTTGTGTAGAAAGTGTCCTGCTAATTCAACGGTGATATGGCCGGAGTGGGCATTGCCACTCGATTTTACGAAGAACAAAGAGGTGCTGATAAATGCTGCTCTCAATGCTAAATCACTTGATCAGAGCTGGGTGATGGGGGTATTTGATAGCGGCGGAGTTGAGGGCCGACAATTCAATTCAGTATGCGGACTGGAAGACGGCAAGGTCTTGCCCGATATTTACCATAAGCTTTTCCCTGTTCCCTTTGGCGAATTTACGCCTCAATGGGTGCAGGAGTCTGTTTTAAAAAATATTCTATTCGGAAGCGGCAGGAAGTTTCATGATACCATCGCTGGTGACAAGGTAGTGGTGCTGAAGCTTAAGAGAGGAGCAGTCGTACCGGTTGTTTGTATTGAGACTGCTTTTCCAGGGCTGGTTTCAGAGGGTGTGCGCGGCGGAGCCAAGTTGGTTGCTGATTGCAGTTATACCGGTTGGTTTCACGAGTCGATCCTGAGCGATCAGATGATCTCTTTCTGTGTCATGCGCGCAGCTGAAAATCATCGACCCTTTGTTTTCTCGACTACTTATGGACCTTCAGTGATTGTCGATTCGGTCGGACGCGTGCTTCGCGAGGCACCTAGAAAAAAGGAAGCCTTCATTGTTGCCGACGTACCCGTAGAAAATGACATCACCTTATTTACTCGCTTTTCTTTCTGAGTGGGATTGCCGTCGATGAGTTTATTGGACCGCTATATAATTCTCGAGGCATTGCAGTTCCTCACTATCGGAACCTTTTCGGTGGTAGGCATATTTTTTGGAACTGTTGAATTCAAGAACATTTTGAACATGCTCGGGCTATTTACTGTCCCAGTCAGCACGATTCTTACTTTCAACCTCTTACAGCTTCCCACCGGTATGATGTATTGTCTGCCGGCTGGAATTCTTGTCTCAGTGATGATGGTTCTGGCCCGGATGCACAATGACAGCGAGATAGTTGCTCTGCAAGCAGCTGGGGTGTCACGCTTCAGGATTATTGTGCCACTGGTCATTTTGGGATTGCTAAGCGCGGTGGCTTCATTCGTCATAGGTGAGCAAATCGCTCCCCAGTCAAGACAACTATCTTCGCAGTTGTTACTCCTAGCCATAGACAAAACTAGCCGTCCATTTCCTGGAAGAATGCTCGTAGAGTGCAAAGATGAAAAGGAAAATGTTCGCTCATTTTTGATGCTCGGCAAAGGTGCAGAACGCAGCATAAAAGGCTTTCTGCACTTTGATCTCACTCAGAAGGAAAAGGTGCCAGTTCTCTGGGCGGAGACCGCCGAGTGGAATCGCGGAAACTGGTTGCTATCAAATGGGCGGATTTTTGAACTTTTGGGCCCAACAGATGCCAGCGTCAAATGCAGTTTTGGGAAAATGACTCTGCCAGGCACAACATCGTCGTTCAGGAAATCTATTGAGTCCGGCACCAACGACGACTTGAGCATGACTACGAGCCGGCTGAGAGAAGAGATTACCAAATATCGCCTTGCTCATCATCGAGATGACCCGTATTTGCTTTTGCAATACTATCGGCGATATGCCCATCCAGCTAATTGCTTGCTTTTGGTTTTAGCTGCCTTTCCAATTGCGCTTCTAAGACGGCGAGAGAACGTAGGATTTGCTTTTCTCTACTGCGGAGTTTTGACTGGGGGATATTTTGTATTGCAGGCCTTGAGTCTGGCCGTGGGCGAAAGCGGCAGATTAGATCCCTTGATTTGCGCTTGGATGCCGGGAGTGCTCTTGTGCTCGGTGGGGCTCTGTATCGCTGCCTGCAAACGAATCTGAGCAGTGGCCGGCGCCGCCTCCAGTGACGATTCCGACTGTCTGCTTTTGGTCGGGTTAGCTCTCCAAATTGATGTAATCTGATTATCAAAAACTGGCAACCATGCTGAAGACCGTTTCAATTCCCGATAAAGGTTGCAGTCCGTCTTGATGCAAATGGTGGCAATATTCCATTTGCTGAGATAAGCTTGCCAGCCTGGTTGTGCACTCATGCAATCGGCAAATTGGTCGCAGAACTCTTTGCCGTACATATCGAATCTAGTATCGATAAAAACCGGCAACATCCCTTCAAGGATCTGACTGCAGCCTACATCTGCATCAGAAAACATTTGCTTGGTCAATTCTGGGTGTGCTTTCAAGAATTGAATCGCTGCTTGATTGCTGTCCTTGTAGGTAAACCATACCGGTTGCGATTTCGGGTAGTGGATGGCGAAGGAGGATGCGCAGATCAATACTACAACCGCTGCCAATGCGCTCAAAAAACGAGAGCTAATCAAGCTGGCTGGAAGCGATTGTCTAGTCTGCTCGCAGCTAGCAAGAACCATGCCCAGATAAGGCCAGGTAAAGAGAACAGCAACAGGCGCAAAGCGATAAACAAAGAAAGCTGCTGTAGTTCCTGCCAGTGCTAATATCAATCCAGAAAGAGGAACCACGTTTCTGCGGGCAATAATAGCCATCCAGGCAATTGCCAGATAGGCAAGGATTCCCTTATTGGTGGCAGGATCGATAAGAAGCCATGGCTTAAGCTCCAATATTCTGCCAAAGTCCGGCTCCGTCAAAAAGGAGAGGTTGTACGAGACAAGACCCCACCCATAGGGATTAATCAACACTGAAAGACTAGAGGCGATCAAAACCCAGAGCAAATTTTGTCGTTCTTGGCGGGGACCGTTTTTCAGGGCATCGACCAGATAGGCGAAGACAATGAACAATCCCAGGAACCAGAAAGAATGGCAGTTGGCCCACAGCACCATCAATAGTGGCAAGAGCGGCAATATTCTCGCTGAACTGCCGGTGCGGTAACGCTCCAATATATTGATGAAAATATAAATGAGAACAAATGATACTAACTGTGGTCTGGCCAGAAACCAGTACGGCATCATCACTAGACTAAGCAGTCCAAATACATATGGAAGGCGAACACCTTGCTTGAGCATTTGCGCCGGCAATAGGAACAGATAGATAAATGCAGCGACAATGCAGGCACCGAGACCGACAAGCCAGAGTCCGCCGAGTTCAAAGAGTCCACCCACAGCGGCTGCAAATAACCATTGATACACCGTCCATGATTGCCAATGACAGGTCCAACTAAAGATGTCGGCCGTTGGTAGACCATGTCCGAGAATATACTGGCCGGTCCTGGCAATCCAGGCGGTGTCCGGCGCTGCAAAAACTGCCTCTGTATAAGCCGTGAACAGGAAAAAGCAATAGAAAATCATGGCCATGCCGCTAGCAAAGGTGAGGCTATTCTCGATTTTGGTCAATGATCGGCCACGCACATTCATATCGTCTGTCAAGGCTGTAGGTGAATGCGCGAAAATCGAAATGAACTGCGGAAATTGGTTTTTGCATTGACCACGACGGTGCCTGCCAATATGTCGCCCAGTGTCACGCCGGACCCTCGGTGAATAAGGATGCCATCAATTACTGCCAGTACGGTAAAGCAACCCATCGCTATTATCTTTGCCATAGAGACAAATCTGGTTTCGCTAGAACAAATCAGCGACAGGAAGAAGGAAAGCGACTCCATGATAATGAAAGGACCGGCCAGAACGAAATTTCTCTTCAATGACTGTACAAGCGTTATTACCATGCCGGTTTTCCGGTCGACCACCTGCAGCTCAAACAAATTCCTACTAATACCTCGACCTTCAAAGAAAAAATCGCGAGTCAGGAACAGGCAGAGTGCCATTAGTGCTAGAGGCGTGAAGCGCAGCGAAAGACCTTTCGTCAAAATTGACAGAGAAACGACAAGGCAAGCGGAAATCCAGTAGCAAATAAGCATGTCGCATGGAGCAGCCGCGATGATTCTGCGCGCAGCTTGAGTTCTCTTTGCCGGCTTGTCAGGCGCCGGGGATTTCGCGCTCGTGGCAGGTGATACACCGCGCCTCTGATGCTGCATGGGTGTTGAGCAGGTTTGCATGCCATGTAGTATCCGATGTTGGGAAAGCTAAGTCGCCATCAAAGAAGTTGATAAGCCAAGATTAATGATTCTGCTTCGACAGTGATTGATGTCAATGTGGCAACCTCTAATTGTATTTCTTAAGTTTCTAACAGTTAGTTGAGGTAAGTATGTTGTCCGAGAATCATCGCGGCTTTGTGAGCTTGGTTGTATTGGCATTGTTTATGGCAATTGTTTTTTGCACCAGCGCTTTTGCTGGCAAAGGTGGTGGACACCCCAACAATGGTGAAGCAGCCCTGCTCAATCAGGAATTCCTGCAGCAAAGCCAAAACAGAAATTAATTCGCTGGACTCGGACTGTCTTCAGTCTTGACAGGCAGGAAAACACTCTGTTTAGTGCCGTTCCCGCCAGTTGTTCCTATCAACTTATATTTTTGCCAGGTCGTGTCAACAACGGCTTTTGGCCAAATTCGTGCGCGACCAAGATTGGCATCTTTGCTGTCAATGATAATTGCAGCATACTTAGTATGCTCAATATCCGACAACAAAGAGCTGAGTCTTTTTGGCTCAGCTCGTGCCATGTTCAATATTGTAGTTGCATCGATCATGACCGGGACGGCACCGACAAAAAGGGCCAGTGCAGGATCTTCGGTAAGTATTGGCTTGCCGCGCATTTGAAAATGATTCAAATGGGCCAGTACTTGCGCTGTGTTTTGGTTGGTTGAAATGCGCCAGCAAAGCAGGCTCATAAATTCTAAACAGGTAATCAGTCCAAGGAAAGCTGCGACCACCACGATTGCCGGCAAAGGCGACCTGTGGCCCAGCTTTTTCAGATTGATGGCTGCCAGCCAAAACAGAGCCATCTCGGTGCAGAGTAAGTGATTGTGGTAGGCAGCTCGAAGACCCATGGAATAAAGCACAACTACAAAAGAGATAGCCAGGAGCAAGCCGGCCAGGTCTTCCTGGCGAGTGCGCCTTTTCGACAAAATACTGCCGCAGCCAATCACCAGCAAGGCGGCAATGGTTTTTGGCTCTAACAAGAAGGGCACGATAAAGCTTTTCAGGGTACTCCACTCCCAGGGCAGTCCCTTCGCGTACATGAGGTGAGCCCAATAGCCTCCTGTAGCAAGCTGAATCACTGATGCAACTGCAAGGCTTGTAGCTAAATAGAGTCCTGTAAATTGGAAGCCGATCCGAAATTGGCGCTGTAATAGAAGGAAAGCAAAGCAACTGAGAGGGAAGACTATGTACTGCTGCTTTGTAAAAAAGGCCAGCAGGAACAACAACAAAGACGGCAGCATGGAAGAGAATTTCACGTCTTTCCATTTGGCATTGATGAAGGCTGCCACAAAGCGTTCCATACCGCCGATGGCCAGACACAATCCCAGCATGTCCACTCTGGCAACCGGACTCCAATGAATCACAGGCAAGCAAGTAGCAAACAAAATCAGTCCGATGATGGATTGAAACTGATTGAGCTTTGAGCGCCTGAGAAGAATCAAGAAGCCGAGGAAACTGAGGAGTGTCGAGAGCATGGACAGGCCTCTCAAGGGCGCGAACGAAAGTCCCGTCATTTTGAGCAATCCTGCACCGATCAAAAAATACAAAGGATTGTAGATGATGACGCTCCAGGGCTGACTAACAAGCGCTGCAGCATCGTAGATATTTTGCCCTTGTGAGAGTTTGAGACAAGCCCACAAAACATGTCCTTCGTATTCGATGGCGTAGGTCTCATTACAGGCTACGCTCCAGGCTATGTAGTAAAAAAACGCTGTCACCATGGCGACCAGCAAGATGCCGACTACATTGAGCTTGTAGAGGACCTTCCAGAATGTTCGCTTATAATTGGCTGCATTTTGAGAGCCTTTTGCTAATGGTGCAATCAATTGATTTTTGCGATTGGTCCGCGCCCCAGACCAGCCATCTGCTGCATCCGGGTCAATTGATCCAGTATTCGCTTCAATCACATGCCGGTTTTCTGGTACCGGATGCGGTGCGAAAGTCATTCGCTGTCACCTCGCTGGAGCCTGGGGACATCGTCGCACAACGAAGTCTACGCTGAATATGACCATCAGCTCACTCTTGCAAATAATGAGATGGTTATTGTATCAACGACCTCTTTTCGCCATATTTGAATCTTCTAATCCTGGCAACCATGGAGCTTGATCGCAAATATGAAGCCTCCACATTCAGCGAAACGCCTGTGCCTATGGAGCAAGTCGTCAAGGCGAGCGTCGCTTAGTTTTTACCCTCAGGCGGAAGACCATGAAAGAAACCTGGCGACTGATCGATTTTGAGAGTTTTGATGCAGCCACGAATATGGCTGTCGATGAAGCAATCTTAGAAGCTCACATAGATGCCTTGGTTCCTCCGACCTTGCGCTTCTATGGCTGGGCACCACCGGCGGTATCGATATGTTATGGGCAAAAATTGCCAGAAAAAGTACGGCAGAAAATCATCGCCCGCGGCTTCGATGTGGTCAGGCGCCCGACTGGCGGCCGGGCGGTTTTGCACTTGGACGAGCTCACTTATTCTTTTGTCGGTTCTGGAAAAATGCAGGGCGCAAGCGTAATTGAATCGTACAAAAAAATCTGCCAGGCTCTGATCTCAGGGTTTAAACATCTGGGCGTGGATGTGGAAATTGGCCAGGGCAGGCGGCATCAAGGCAAATGCACGATTGTTTCACAGCCACCACTACAGCAG
>CAZHEZ010000134.1:0-22327 GCA_964531315.1 uncultured Candidatus Obscuribacterales bacterium
CCTGTGTCGGCTACGATCGAACAACAAAGCCGCGAGCCCTGGCGGATCAAGTGATGGTGAACCGCCCCGACGGCCATCAAAATGGGAATTTGATTGGCGATTTTTTCTTGATTGCGATCGCTCAAAATCAAAATATTGCAGCCGCCTCTTACCGCTTCAAAAGCGTCTTGACAGAGCTTGTTCAAGGCTTCATCCAGACCGCCGCAAAGGTGATCATAACTGAGTGAAAGGGTGAGGCTCGGGTAGCGCTCCGGCATCGAACTGAGACTGGCCAGCTCTGCCTCATTGAGAACGGGGCTTTGCAGGTGCAAAGTGCCGGCGGCATGAGCAGCCGGGCGCAGCAGGTTGGTGCGCCGTCCTAAATGCGTGTCGAGCGACATCACCAGTTTTTCTCTGAGCGGATCGATGGGCGGATTAGTGACTTGAGCAAAACGCTGCTTGAAATAATCGAAAAGTACTCGCGGCTTTTGTGACAGTACGGCGATTGGCGTATCATCGCCCATGGAAAAGATCGGCTCGTTGCCGCTTTGCGCCATCACGTTGATGATCTGTTTGACGTCTTCTTTTCCATAGCCAAAGGCAATCTGATTGCGCACCAATTGCTGTGCGCTCAGATTTTTTTCTGCTTGAAATTGTTGGCGGTTGAGAGTTTTGCGTTCGTCAGACAGCCATTGAGCATACGGATGTGCTCTGGCCACCCGCTCCTTCACTTGCCAGTTCTTATGAATCTCTCCATCATCTAAATCGACGACCAGCATCTGACCCGGGCCGAGCCGCCCCTTCTCCAGGACCTCAGCATCGATGTCGCAAACGCCTGTCTCCGAGCTGATTATAAGTGAGCCGTCTTTGTAAATCGTATAGCGGGCCGGGCGCAAACCATTGCGGTCGAGAATGGCGCCGGCTGTGCATCCGTCTGAATAGACTATGAGGGCCGGACCATCCCAGGGTTCTTGCAAGGCAGAATAATAGTCATAAAAGCTGACTATCTCAGGGTGATCTTCCAGGGCCGGTTGGTGCCTGTAAGCTTCCGGCATCAATTGCATCAATGCTGCTTCCGGAGAATGTCCGGCCAACACGATCATCTCCATGGCATTATCCAGATTGCCGGAGTCCGAACCATTTTCATACATGACCGGCTGTTGATCGTGTTCTCGTCCGCTCCAGGCGGGCTGTTGTAAAACCGGCTCGCGAGCGCGCATCCAGCTGCGATTGCCCAGAAGAGTATTGATTTCGCCGTTATGACCGAGCATGCGAAACGGCTGCGCCAGCGCCCAGCGTGGAAAAGTGTTGGTGCTGAAACGGCGATGGAAAACAGCAAAATGCGCTGTAAATAAAGGGTTTTGCAGATCTCGATAGAATAGGGGCAAGACCTGAGAACGAACAAGACCTTTGTAAACGATGGTTTTGCTGGACAGAGAAGCAATGTATAAATCTTCCAGGTCTCGATTGGTGCGAATTTGATTGATCGCGCGTTTGCGAGCGATCATGAGCCGCTGTTCCCAGTTGGAATCGTCTTCTGAATTGGTCTTGGCGATAAGAATTTGTTTGATGCTCGGACAAGTCGAAGCAGCCAGTGGTCCCAGTACATCCGGCTTTGTCGGCACTGTCCGCCAGCCCAGGACGCTCAGCCGCTCTTCTTTTAAAACAGTTTCGACTGCTTTTTGGCAAACCGCTTCACTGCCTTTTGGAAAATAGAGAACACCGACAGCGCCTATTTCGGATCGCCTCCAGCCTTCTGATTCAAGAATCGCCCAGGGAATATCCGTCAAGATTCCTGCACCGTCACCGGTATCACGATCGGCACCGCAAGCGCCGCGATGCTCCATGCGTGAAAGTGCCTCCAGAGCGCAAGCAATGACTTGATGGCTCGATAGCGGGCGATAGATCAGCCCTACTCCGCAGGCGTCATGCTCGGCGACAAGCTGTTGCTCAACTTGCAGCGGTTCTTTGGCGTGAGATTTGAAGTTGGACATATTAACCAGCAAGTAAGAGGAGAACAGCTCAGTGAATTGGAAATCCAATAGAAAACTTCTAAACCCGTCGCCGCAACGCGATGGAGTGATTGCCAGCCTTTCGGCAAAATCTTTATGAAGCGATGGCGTCCAGTTCTTCATTTTCGACAAACGTCGAAACGCGCACGCTGGCTGCCGGTCCAACCACATCGTGATAGGCTTCTTCGCCGTGTGCGTGGCGGTCCAAACCTTCAAGCTCTTCTTCCAGTTCGGCTCTAATTGGTATAAACAGCCGGACCAGACTGATCAGCGCACCGGAGGCAATACCTGTATAAGCAATCGTGGCTGTGACCGCCATTACTTGCGCCCAAAGCAGAGAAGTGTTTCCGTAAAGCAGTCCGTCGGCTCCGGCGGGGTTCACCGTTTTGGTCGCGAAGATGCCTGTCAATAGCGCGCCTACGACGCCACCCACGCCGTGGCAGGCAAAAACATCGAGTGAATCGTCCAGTGAGGTTTTAGAGCACAGCTGAATAACAAAAAAGCAGGCTGTCGCTGCAATGGCACCAATGATGAGAGCCGCCCAGGGATGTACGAAACCGGCAGCCGGGGTGATTCCGACCAAGCCTACGACGGCACCGGTGGCGGCGCCGACTGCACTGGGTTTGCCCTTTCTGACTGACTCCAAAAGCAGCCAGGTTAGCATGGCCGTGGCCGCAGCCGTATTAGTATTAACCAGTGCCAGAGCGGCGATGCCATTGGCAGAAAGTGCCGACCCACCGTTAAAACCGAACCAGCCGAACCAGAGCAGTCCGGCGCCGAGCAAAACAAAAGGTACATTGTGCGGAATCAGTTCTGTTTCGCGATAGTCATGGCGCGCTCCCAGCAAAGCTGCGCACATGAAGGCGGCCACCCCGGCGGTGATATGCACAACCGTGCCGCCGGCGAAGTCCAGGGCTCCCAGCGCCCGAATCCAGCCGCCTTCTCCCCAGATCCAGTGCGCGACCGGAGCGTAAACTATAAGCGACCAAAATGAAAGAAATACCAGATAAAAGCTGAAGCGCATGCGCTCAACAATTGCCCCGGAAATGATCGCCGGCGTAATCGATGCAAACATACCTTGATAGGCGGCAAAGACCAGCGCTGGAATGGTTGTGGCATAAGTGTTTGGTTGTTGTCCGACGCCAAAAAAGAAGGCGGCGCTCAATCCGCCAATTAAGGGAGAGCCAGGCGAAAAGGCAAGCGAATAGCCGGCCACAAGCCAAATGAGAGCACCGATTGAGATCGCTAAGCAAGTCATCATTAGAGTGTTGAGAGCATTTTTTCTGCGCACCAGACCTGTATAGAAGAAGGCCAGTCCTGGGCTCATCAAGAACACTAAGGCGGAGCTGACAAGCATCCAGGCAGTGTCGCCGGCAGAGATTTGCATCGGGGTCTTCCTTATCTTGATTGGCAGCATGACCGGCAAGTCGAGATGCGGATCTTGCGATCCGCTTCCATTTCACCAGTGCATAGGCGTCTCCAAAGGACAAACGGCCAGCAATGTATCGTTGCGGCGATGCACGGCTCGACCTCACTCTTCGATTATATGTAGAAATCATTAAGATGCAAGTGTTTGTTAAGTGAACTGCGTAGATGCGCCAAAATACGGGCACGGCGACGTACCTATATATTCGTTTGATACTGATGCATCTTGTCGTCTGTTGTATATACAGGCGGATTCGTTCACTGGCAGTGCATTGCCAGCGATGATGTTTTTTTGTATCTGATCGCTATTTGATCAGCTGTTTTTGAAAAAGCTGTGCAGGTCTTGATTAATTAAGGGAAAAGGAAAGGCCTGATAGGCGCCAGTCGATCAAAAACGCCGGTCGGCGTGCTCGAAAGTTTGGGCGGTAATGAAGTATCTGTGCTGTTTGACAGGGTCTGGGCCGCATGAAAGTAGAGGCTCAACAAACACAAAGCAACGCTCAATGTGCAAAGGGCTACGGCCACAGGCAGAAATGTGAGCCTGTGGCGATGCCTGTATGCGATGAACGGTATCGGTACAATATCCTTTCTTATAAAATCCGTAGCCATCGTTCGTACTCTCCTGACAGTTTATTTGTTGCCCAGCAGATCGGAGAGTTCGTTTGCATGCTCTTCTTCAACTGCCAATATCTCTTCGAGCATTCTTCGTGTCGTTGAATCCGAAGCGCCAATGAAGTTAATCATTTCACGATACGAATCTATGGCAATTCGCTCAGCAACCAGGTTTTCCTTAACCATATCTTTGAGATCCGGCGTTTCGACATACTCGGCGTGGCTCAGTCCGGTAATTAGATTAGGGTTGAAAACCGGCTCTCCGCCCAGCTGGGTTATGCGAGCTGCCAATTTATCGGCATGCTCAAGTTCTTCATTTGAATGTTGGAGAAACTCGTCGGCAACCGGTTCGGACTCCAATCCTTTGGCCATGTAATAGTGTCTTCGATAACGCAGCACGCAAACCAATTCAGTGGCCAGTGACTCGTTGAGCATCTTCAAAATTTGTTTGCGATCAGCGTCATACCCTTCTGTGACAGCGCCGTCTTCAACCTGTTTTCGGGCGTTGCGTCTCAACTCTTCTACCGTCGACAGGGTGCTTTTGTTGTTGTCTAATTTTGTGCTCATTGTTTTCTCCTGAAACTTTTCCCGCATTAAGAATGGAGCGGGCCGATATCGCTTTTGGGTAACAGGTGATGGACGCGATCATGAGGCAAGGGTTCCTCGATTTTCGAATTGCCCATCACACAAAAAGAAACAAGGGCTTTCACTTTCGTGAAAACCCTTGCCCCTGGCTTGGTCAACTAGCTGGTGACCAGACCGAACCTCAATTTATTCTCTGCTTAGACTCGGCGTGGAAAGCCACGCGAGACCAGACCCAGTAAGAAAACTAAAATCGCCGATCCCAAGATGCAAGGGACGAGTGCAACGCCTGCCAAAGACGGTCCAAAACTGCCCATCACTGAACTACCCACCCAGGCACCGATGATGCCCACGATGGCAGAGGTAAAAAAGCCACCAGGGATAGTTCCAGGAACGAGGACTTCGGCGAGGTACGCGCACGCAGCAGCGACGATAAGGAACAAAATAAACGTCAGAATTTCCATATTACTATCCTCTTTTTCCTCTTGAAACATCATATTTCTTGTTTGCCGGACTCCCGACAGCGGTTAAGACCCGCCGGTGCCCGCAAAGTTCCCGTGAAGATTTTTTTCGCACAGCGGGCACTTTCAGATATTGGGTGCGTCTTGCTGATGTTAAACAAGTGAAAAAGCAACCTTTCTATCAATGAAAGTGGGGCGGGACGTGACTCTCAGCGGTTCGGCGACGGATGGCGAAGAAGCACCGACAGCTCTTAAACAAGGAGTAATTATGTTACGAAAATTAGTCATCCTTATGAGCATCGCCGCATGCAGTCTCATAACCACAGGATTCAATTCATCGGCACTGGCACAAACTACAGAGCAAATTTCGCTGGGCAATGCACGTGCTTGCACGACTCGCTGTGAAGCGACCCTCAACTATTGCACTGGTAAAAAAGGCAGATATGGAGAAGCGTCAATCACAAACGTATTGAAAGACTGCATCACCGCTTGCAAGACCGCATCCGAATTTAGCGCTCGTGGCTCGCAATATGCCAAAGAAGCATTTGCAACTGCTTCCAAGGCTTGTATCGAGTGTGCCAAAACCTGCGAATCGTTTAAAGATGACGACAAAATGCTCGCCACGGCAAACGAATGCCGCAAAACCGCAGGCAATATGCAGAAAGTAGCCACCTCAGGCAACCCTAAATAGACCTTCTTGAGCACTCAAGCAAACCGAAACGGCTCCTTGCGGAGTCGTTTTGTTTCTTTGGTTGCCATCACTGGCAGTGCGAAGTCTTCGGTATTTTTGAGAACACTATAAAAGATCGTAGAAGCTATGAAAAAAGCGAACTGCCCGGACAGCAAGTTAGAAACTGGGTTTCCAACTCACCGCCGGGCAGTCGCTCTATTGCGTTTCCCCCGCAGTGGCAAAGTTACCTCTGCCACTGCGTTTTACCTGAGACCTGTGAGAGCCCCCTGGTGGAGAAATGAGCCTCGGTCAGGTGCGCTTGCCCTTGCCGAAGATGCGGTCGATGCGCGCCATCAGGTCGTTGTATGCCTTGCTGACTGCCACGATGATGGGAGCCAGGAAGCGAGCGACGGCTTCGACAGCGCTGTTGACCGGCTTCAGGATCCAGGTGTCGACGACATCATAGATGCCGCCGTGGATCACGGCAAAGAAGTTGGCAACGCCAGCCTTCCAGCCTCCCGACGCCTTGTCCGGGATTGAGAGCACCAGCCACTTGAGACCCGCATAGATGGGCGGGATGACGAAGAGACCCAGACCGTAGCCGGCCACAATCGCCAGAACGGCGGCCGTCGGCAGCGACCAGTACCATGCCCAGGGGAGCAGGCTGAGCGCGTTGCCACCCACCCACAGCGCTGCCCCGATCGAGAGCAGAACGATGAGCGGCTCGCCGCCGTCGTGCTTGGCCAGCTTACCGCCGACCAGATACGAAGTGAATGTGACCAGCACCGACGCCGCTATCGCCAGCCAGTAGACCAGTGGCGAACCGGCATGGGGCAGACCGTAGAACCACGCCGCTGCGAAGACCACCAGCGCAAACAGCACGTTGGCGACCTGACCGAAGAGCGGCTTGAACTCCGTCTTGTCGCGGAAGGTCGATTCCTGAGCCTTCTTGAAGAGGAAATCGTAGGCGCTCTTGACCTTGTCGTAAGCTGCCTTGTGCAGTCCGTCCAGACCGGCACCGGCAGTCTTGAACCAGGCCCCGACCGTGTGCTCGAGCCCATAGTAAATGCCGGGCAGAATGAGCAGACCCCAGAGCGCCGCCCCCAGCACGCCGGCAATCACGCCGCCCAGCCAGCCGAGCCAGCCGAGATACGCATCGTAAGCATTGAAGGTGGCGAAGCCGACCGCCGCCGACGTGAGGAAGCCGATGATGGCGTTGCCGCCATTGTGCTTGAGCACGTGCACGACGCTCAGGTACGAGGCGACCAGCGTCAGAGCAGTGAAGCCGCCCGTCAGCCAGATGTTCCAGTCGAGCTTGCCGCCCACCAGAAAAGCCCCCACTGCCAGAGCAACCGCCACGATCATGTTGACCACATGATGGAACCAGAGGCGGAAGTCGTTCTTGTCGGCGTCGTAGATCTTGTCCACGACCGGCTTGATCCACTCACCGAACTTCTTGAGCCCTTCGTTGAAGAACCAGAGAACGAGAGGGAAGGCGAGCGCCGCGTTGAGCGCGAACGTGCCGACGCCGGCAGCAATCTGAGCGAAAAGCGTGTTGTACCCGCCTGCTTCCAGACCGGTAAGCGAGAGCAAGGAGCCGCCCAAGAGGATGGCTCCATGGTAGCCGACGATCGCCGACCAGATGAAGGCCAGACCGTTGACTTCGGCCTTGTTCAGGGTGTCATAGAGCGGCTGCCAGAGCAGACGCGCTACGATCACACCGGCGAAGCCGGCCACAATCCAGCCGTTGGCCAGAATCATGCCCAGAACGCCGGTACCGAGTATGGTGTGAGCCAGGTGTCCATGGGCCCACTCGGTGGTCAGATAGCCTGCGTAGCCGCAAGCCAGCGTGCCGACCACGTAAGTGGCTCCCAGAAGGAAGCTGGTAAACCACTTGCGCTTGCTCTTGCCGGGCTCGCCTTCCAAGTGATTCCAGAGCGCCGAAGCGACTGGCAGTCGGCGCAGAACACCGACGACCGGACCGAAAACCCACTCAGCCAGACCCTTGGTCAGATGCCCCAGGAAATCACCGAGGATATCGGCGAGGCTGTAGGCGATTGGCCAGAGGAATGAGCCGGTGAGCGAGGATGCCACCAGGGCTGCCGGATACGATCCGTACCAGCCGATGCCGAAATCGGTGCCGACCAGATGGTAAGTCGCGATCAGCGCGATGATGGAAAACGCAAACCCGAGCGGGATGGTAATCACGCCAGGGAAGATGCCGTGGTAGGTGCGTTGCCGCGACCTGCGACCGATGAAGATGATAAGCGCGACCCAGTAGAGCGGGTTCACGACCATTTTCCACGAGAATTTGTCCATAACTTTCCTTTGTGCTCGTTAGAGCGTTTGTGTATCGACCGCGCTCCCAAGGCGTAGTCGAGACAGTGAAAAGCCTGCATGCCGTCACCTCGGCATGTGGAACTGCTCTTTCCGTGCTGAACTGCTCGTTTGGGAGACGGCAGCCAGATACGGGCAAGAGTCATCATCACTCACAAGGAGCGTGTGAAAGGGCTGTTAAGGAGAGCGCTTTCGACGTTTTTGGTTGGTGATGATGATCTGGGTGAGGTGAAATGAGAAACACCTTCAACCTGCACGCTTAAAGCTCACCAAAACAACGAAACGGGCGTTTTACTTCGCAAGTTGTTTCATTAGATGTCGAGACTAGTAGTTAAAAGAGTCTGCATGAACTCCCATACCGAGCTTATAACTGAGCTTTAAAGAGAGGTATATCCTGCTGGCGCAGGTTCGCTAGGATTGGCTCTTCCAATTAGCGTGGTCTGCCGCTGTCCCCTTGAATTGCCCACTCAGTGTCACCACAGGCACTGGTTTGCAGCCAGACAAGACCTGGTCTTGAAAGGTTCACACTCAAGGGTGGTACAAGTTTACAGACACCTGAATTAATAGCCTGAGGAGGCTTGGCAGGGATTTGCCTGCCCGCTTTTGCCACCGGCAGTCGGAGACAAGATATGAAACGCAGCCAGATCAACAATCTCATCGAACAAGCCCTGGATTTTGTGCACAGCCAGCAGTTTTACCTGCCTACCTGGGCGAAGTGGAATGCCGAGAAGTGGAAAATCATGGGTGATGAAGCCGACGAGATAAGAAAACACGGGCTGGGCTGGATGATTACCGATTTCGGCAGCGAAGATTTTGCCAGGACGGGGTTGCTTCTTTTCGTAATTCGAAATGGGCTTTTGCAGAACAACAGGCCGCAAACAACCAAGCTTTACGCGGAGAAAATGTTTGTCGTTCAACCAGAACAGGTGACACCCTGGCATTTTCACTGGATGAAAACAGAAGACCTGATCAATCGTGGCGGCGGCCGTCTGGAGGTAGAACTGGCTTGGGCTGCCGATGACGAGAAGTCTTTCGATGAAAGAGAAGTGCGCGTGCAAGTGGACGGTATCACCAAGGTGATTCCGTCAGGCGGAAAGCTCATTCTGGAGCCCGGCGAGAGTGTGACACTGCCCCCCAAGCTTTGCCATCAATTCTGCGGACACAAGGGTGACAAGACCGTTCTGGCCGCCGAGATCAGCAGTCTCAACGACGACACCAGAGACAACTGCTTCATGGGAAAAACAGTCGATCGCACTGCCATCGTCGAGGACGAAGCCGCCAAATACAGTCTCACCGGTGAATATGCAATCGGTGCACCGCGGACATAAAGATGGTGGCGAATATGGTGTCAAAATCGCAATTGATGAAACACCTGTCAACGCCCACTAGTCAAGGATCTTGAGCCTTGATTTAAGAATGAAAACGGTTTTCAAATTGCCAAGGCTGAATTCTAATCTTTATTGAGCATTTTTTTGAAAGCGGCAGTGAATGTGGTTTTTGGCCGATGGCATGGAAAAACGTGCCTACCTTTGTCTTGACAGATCAATTTTCAGTCAGTTAGATGAGAGTGTGGGGCTCACGGAATGCGGCATTGGAAGTCGTTTTCATTTCAAAAGAGCCGAGCAAAAAAGAACAATTACCCGAGTCTTTCGAGTTGGAAGTTTGTCAGTTTCACGTTTTGAGTTCAGGTCAGAATAAGGAGAGTTTAGATGTCTTGTAAAGTTCACGGCGAGCACGAACATAAGCACGGAGAAGGCTGTGGTCACCAGGCTATCAAGCATGACGATCATGATTGCTATCTCCATGACGGGCATATGCACCATGTGCATGGCGATCATGTGGACGACCATACGGTAACTGTAGGCGGAGCCAATGCATCGTCTTGCACCCCGTCTCATGACTGCTCAGCGCACGATAAGGGTCACAAGCATGGCTCAGAATGCGGACACGATAGCGTTCCTCACGGCGATCACACCGACTATTTGGTGGGCGGCCATCTGCACAGCCCTTGTGGAGACCATTGCGACGACCACGGCAAAGTGTCGGTCAAGTAAGACGTCAATTCAATTCGATGAAAGGGGGCAGCAGATGCTGCCCCCTTTCGCCTGAACTAATTGGACTGCTCTTCATCCACAGATCCGCTCACCTGGCTAAGTCCGCTGGCGCAGCTCTCTGCCTGCCATTGCGCCTGCGCTTTTAAGAAGTGTTTCTCCTGTGACGGGGCGCCTTTACCTTCGAACTCGCAGGGCTTGCGCTTGTTAGCGCGGCGGCGTGAGGTTTGCTTGACATCCACGAAGTCCTTCCTGGACTGCGTTTCCACCTGATAGCTCTTTAAACAAATCATAGAAGTTTCAGACTGTGAGATACCTTTCAGCTCCATTCATGACTAATAGTCTGAAAGAGGCCATTTACTAGAAAAATCTATTTTCACCTCAGTGCCCAACACATGGTAAGTCCAGGTGTTTTCTCGTTGGTTTTGTAGACTCTTTCTTCGCGCTCCTTAAGTCCCAGTTTTACAGCATGGTGCTGGCGAAAGCCGCTTTTCTGTCGTTGACACGATGGACGTGGCTGCAGGAGTAAAGAGTCGCTGACGAGACCGGAAGGACCCTGTTGGAAAAACAATATGTTTACCGCAATTTTCGCGAGCTTGGCTGGCGGAGCCCTCGTCGTCGGTGCCATCGTCGTGATGGTCGCCAAGGCGATTTCGCCGCTCGGTCGGGGAGACCTCTCACTGGAAGACTCATTCACTGGACCTCCTGAGGCTGCCCCTGCATTTGCAGATCTGCAGCGTCTCGAACTCCAGTACAGCCTGGCGGAAGAACTCGGCGGCCTCGATGCCGGTTCTCTTGAAACCCTTCGCCAGGACATCGTGGCTGCCCGCTCCCGATACGAATCGGTTTTGGCGCAGGCTGCAGTTCAGGATCTTTCACCACAAGAACAACTGGATGCTGAGACCGCAGTTTCCGACTGCCTGTCTCCTGCACCTGCCATGCAACCCGCCACCGCTCTAGGGATTGCCGCCGCCGTCATGCCCGTCAGGGAGCGCCGCAATGGCAAGCAATAACGATCGGCCACGCTGCTGGTTTCGCTGATTCGACCACTACTTGCGCCGGGGTGCGCGAGAATGGTGGATTTGTCAAACCTGCCTGCAGGATTATCGGATTCGCGCGCCATTCCCCCGCCGATTCCGATGCTCCTGCGCTGCTTTGATACAAGCGGCTGCACAAGCTGTTTGCGTCGCAGAAGAAGGCTGGCTCCTTTGCGTTGCGGGCATATTTTTGCTCCACTCAAAAGCTGAGCACAGGTAAGAGGACCGCTCGACGTTCAGACGTCCAGCACCTCTTACTTTTTGTGCTGTCTCTATTAATAAGTATAGTAAAACTAAACTTGTAGCGAACGGGCTTGCTTTTCCGAATTCCAGGTCGTCGCGTCCGCGTGCTTAAAATCAGTCGGCTACCCAATCAAATCCGGGCCGATCGGGCACTGGGAAGAACCTGAGTTTTCACAGGAGAGGCGGAGGTTCTGTCGCCGCAAAGCCAGTGTTTACGTTCCCCAAAAGGCCTTTGCACAGCAAGAAAAATCGTCCCAATTCCCTAAAAGGCAGTCCCTTCAATGGTTCTACACCTACTGGGAAATTCTCGAGTTTTTCCCAGCCTCCATCACAATGCGAAAAATTGGGTCCAAGCGATTTAATGGCGTTTTTATCTGCCCATGGGAAATTCCCCAATGGCAGCCAAGCTGCTCAGATATAAACTAACTCCATAACTTCTTTGCATAATCTTATCTGAAATGGAATTTTCCACTTCACCCGATGAGCGCGAACGTTCTGCGCCCGTCAGTTCCTCACCAAACTGGTTTGAAGGTCATGTCCTCAACCCGTTCGTCAACGGCATCGCCATAACGCCGTACAACGCAGTAGCAAACGCTGTTAATTTCGTCACTCCCGGAGATCTGCTGGGCAAAGCCAAGGCGCTTCCTGTTGCCCAAACAGAGTTTTTGACGCCGGGCTGGTTTGTGGAGAACGTTTCCGGCGGTTTGGGCTCAATAGTGCCCTATGTCGTGGCCGGTAAAGCAGCCGGATGCGCCATGCGGGGAACCGCAGCAAAGTTTGCCTTAAACGGACCGACAGGCGGCTTTCTGACCAGCGAAATAGCAGCGCAAGCAACCGGCGCGGCTATGCTTGATTTCGCGCGCGATACCCATGACGGCGAGACGCGCCTGGGCAATGCAGTCGGTGGCGGAGTGAGCATGTACTTATTCGGCAAGGGCAATGCCCTGACCGGCACCGCAGAGAGCCTGTTGCAGCGCGGAGCGACTCGTTTTGCCGTCGGCTCGGTGGGCGGCATGGCCGGATATGCAGGCTCACGACTAGCCTCAGGACAAGATGTCGGCGGCCAAGACTTGCTCAAGGCTGGTATCACCGGCGGCACCATGAACATAGCTCTGCCGCCAACGCAGCACTTAATCGGCAGGGGCTTCGAGCGCGCCGGCAACACGGCTCACGATGTGTGGAATTCCAAGCCCGTCAAGGATGTCTGGAATTCCAATAGAGCACAAGATCTGTACTGGAGTGCCCGCGGCAATATTCGGGAAGGCTACACGGCTGCGCGTCAAACAACTCATCGATTTCTCACCGACAATAATCTCAGCCATCCGTTCAAAGGCTTTATGGCAGCTAACTTCCCGCGCCAGGCTGTGCTCGAAAAACCGCCCCTGACTGCCGACAACAATCCGTCCACGGCCTTCGAAAAGGTGCTTCCCGAGTACTTCAAGCGCATACAAAAGGGAGAAGAAGACTACCAGGCAAACGTGACCGGCAACCGCTATGACGTGGTGCGTCAAATGGAACAAGTACGTGGTGATTTCGCTGCGCAGTTGATGGAAATCTGGCACGGAACCGCTGAAAAGCCCGGCTTCAAGCATTACACCGATGCGGAGCTGGCTACAGAGGGCGTAAGCGTGGAACGCGTCGCTCAAATTAGAAATGCCCTAACCCAACCGGCCTACGGAAAAGACCATGTAGACAAGCTGGGAGATGCCCTGGCCGAGCTGGCACCTAAAGAACTGACAGAAGATCTGCCCAAAGAAACTTACGCGATGGATGGCATAGAACTGGGCCGTGAGAAGTTTTACGGCTACGATCACAGAGCCCTGATTGAGAAAATGGGCATGCCGGAAATGCATCATCACAGGGATTATCACAACTACATCACCCCTCATGATTGGATGCCGTACGAGCCCACACCGCTTCTGGCCAATCTTTTTCACGGAACCATGTCGAACAGCCTGCCTTCAGTAATGAAAGAAGGTCAAATTCTTTCTTCGGCTGAATTGCGTTTGCGCGGCATTACTCAAAAAACTGGCGAAAGCGCCGGCGAAGAATTTCCGCGCCATCGAGTCTCAATCACCCGCGACTTCAATGAAGCCTTCGCCTATCACCGCACCAGCCCGCAATATCTGACCGAGTTTCCAGTTGTCTACGGCATTTCGAAGAGCGTGGCGCCACGACTGAAAAGCGCCGGCTCGTCTGAGCCTGGCGAGCTGTTGATTCCCAAAATGGGACTGGGGCAAAATCTCCTGACGCGGCTGGGACTGCGCAATCCGGACATCGCACACATGTATGTGCCGGATGCCGAAGTGAAAAACGTGACCACTCAGTTGTGGGCTAATCGCGTCAAGGGCGTGAAAGTTGTCGGGCTCAGTGAAATCCCTGAGCCGAATTGGCATCCGGAACCAACAGTTCAAGAGATGATCGACATGGGCTATCGCTAATTTCGCGTATTTGTAGGGGCGATGCCATGCATCGCCCCTACAAAATTTCAGTCAGACGGGTACACTCTCTTGCCCAATGAGTCGACGGTATCGGTGGCCTTTTTCAAATCATAGCCGGCGTCTTCATGCAGGACTTTGACAGCCTCAATCACCTGTCCCTTGCTGACCAGAATTTGCGCCCTCTGCATGGCATCGTTGTCGCTGATTGCCTGCAATTCAGCTGTCGGCCCGGCGTCTGTATAGGCTTGGCTGCTGTCAATTGGGGCTTTTACAATGCTGGCCTTTTGCCCTCGCCCGTTTCCATTACCGGGCAGCAGATCGTGCAAATCTTTGCCGCCATTCACCCAGTCGACAAGCTGTTTTGCATCGCGCAGATCCAGATTGGTAGCGGTGCGAACATACTTAATTGCTTCGATCAGCTGTTTTGAATCCAGGAATTTTTGCAGATCCGTTTCAAATCCATCCGGAAGTGGACCTGCCAGTTTCAATATCGGCTGACGGTCTTGTCCCGGGAGGTTTTTTTGAGATTTTTTGTCTGATTTATGCTTCGAGCCGCTTGCCGCGGCGGCTTTGAGAATTAATCCGAAAGCCAAAAGCCCAAGGGCAATGAAGATTACTGATTCCACCGTCATGTGGGCACTCCTTGCGTTCGATTCGGCTGCTCGGAAAGGAATTTCTTCATGAGTTGGGTATGCCCATGAACTATCCTCCAGTTTCAAGAAATTCAAGAATGAAAGTTTCCAAATGGCGATTTTTTGCTTTTGGGCCTAAGGAGCAAAAAAAACTTTGTTTTCGTTTCAGTGAAGCGGCGAAAAAATCATTTTGGCAAAGTCATCTTTGCCTTTTGCAAAAATGATATGGCACCCCGGCAATTGCTTGCCAATTGCGGAAGGATCCAGGCGTGCAAATTTCTGACCACCAAGTCTGAGCGTGCCCAGCTTGGGCAGCGACTTCAGTTCTTTGCCGGCATTGTTGGAGATGTTGGTATCGCTAAGATTCAGATTCCAAAGGTTTTTCAAGCTGCTCAATTGGGACAATTTCTTATCACTGATATGTTCGTTGCCTCTCAGTGACAGCGCCTTCAGTGAAGTGATCTTTGAAATTTGCTTGAGGCAGTCATCTTTCAGCCCACAATTTCCTAAATCCAGATCTTTCAACGAATGAAGGCATTCAAGGTTTGCTATTGTTTTTTCATCGAGGTCCAAGTGCCCGAGGTCCAGTTTTTCCAGCTTTTTCAAAGGGCAAAGATACCGCAGCCCCGCCCCCTTTACTGCTGTCTTACTGATTCTCAATTCAATCAAATTTGACAGTTGGCCAATTGGCTCCAGATCTCCGTCTTCTATTTCGGTATCTTCCAAAAATAAGTATTTGAGACCAGTTTGCCTGGCGACATAAGACATACCTTTCTTTGATACAGGCAATTTGTGCAGATCGAGCACCTGTATATCGTCAGGCTTAAGCTTGGACAACCATGACAAATCTTCGGCACCATCCCATGTTGCTTCCAGTGCTATCTTTTCGTTGTTTTGAAGAATTATCGATCCGATGGCAGGGCGAGAAGCTTCCTTGATTACCTCTATCTCGCCGGGATGTTTCTTCTTTTCGCGGCAGAAAAAAATGCGTGCGACCTTCTTATCTGCGGGAAACTCCAGTATTCGCTTTTTGACCGGCCTGGATTCCTCTGCCCAAACCGGTACAAATCCGGCAGCAGCGGCAAGCAATGCAAGCAATGCAAAGGGATTTTTCGCGAACACTTCTTTGCCACCCCTGGGTGCTTGGCAAAAATACTGCAAATTTCCCTTTCACGCAAACGAATAAAGGCGGGGCAAAATAACTGATAAACTATGGGCGTATCCTTGGAAAGGCTTGATATGGCAACCTTTGAAACCATTAGCAGAAAAACGATTGTCACTCCGGACGATAATTTTGAGGAGAAAATCCGCCAGAGTTTTCTGCACCAGGGCGTCATGTCCGCACTCAATGGTGAGCTTGTCGATGTGCGACCTGGATATGTGGAGATTCATCTGCCTTTTAGCGAAGCTACCCGCCAGCAACATGGTTATTTTCACGGCGGAATGGTGGCGACAGTTGCCGACTCGGCCTCTGGATACGCAGCCTACACCGTTCTTGAAGCCGATGAGGAATGCCTCTCGGCTGAATTCAAAATCAACTTTCTCAGCCCGGCGCGCGGCTCCAAGTTGATTGCCCGCGGCAGTGTGATCAAAGCGGGGCGGCAACTGGTAATTACAGAAGCGTCCGTGTCCGTCGTTCGCGACGGGCAAGAAATCGATTGTGCTCTTATGCTGCACACTCTGGCACGCGCCAAGTATGTGAAGAGCGGACCGCACAGCGAATAGTTGATAGAGCGCTCCTGAGACGCATGAGCGGGCTTAAAAGTGCCTGAGGCTCCTGTCCTAGTCCACCCGGCGGAAAAACAGGCTGAGGGCGGGGAAATCCTCTTCTGCTCTCTTTCTTCGTGCCTGCATTCCCAGGTAAAGAAGAATGCTTATGTCCGAGAGCGTGGTGGTCACCTCCATTGCTGATTGGCTGGTTTCAACGAAATTAGTGATAGGCGCTATGACGGGGGTTACGACTGAGGGCAAGGGCGCAACATCTTGTCTTCCAATCGAACTGAATTCGGCCATAGAGACCCTTCCTTGAGTTTATAAAAGCTTGTGGGACCTATTAAACCGGTCTTGAGTGGCAAAAATGTGGCGTTTTGGCCGGAGGGAACAAGGAGGGGGCGGCATCGTCAAGGGACTCATAACGCAAAATTTGGCAAAACCGCTAATGTCAAGCGAAGATGCCGGTTTTCGATGGGTATGTTGCTAACACGTGACTCAAAAAGAGTGCAGGTTGGCGGATGGCTGCCCACATTTGCACCACCGAATTATAGAAGGCGAGGTTGGTCATGAGCATTTTAGGATCTTGGATCAAAAACATTATGGAAGCGCTAAACCCGGACAGCAGCAGCGCCTGGGACGAATACAGAAGAGCGCGTTTACTAGAAGACGCTGAAAAAGCCGAAGCCAATCGCTAAAAGTCTGCCTGTCTAAAGGCACAGATTTGCCTAGTGGGCAATAAAATGACCTGGACTGATGGATATAGAAAGTCTGCCGGATCCGTCTTTGCTGTTCTCTTTACTTTACTTTCGGGATCTCAGAGTGCCGGAGCCGATGTCGTCAAAACTCTGGCCAACCTGCCTGAAGTTACTCGCGATGGTTTCGTCAAGATCGTTGCAGATAGACCTCTGAGCGCATCGCAGGGCAAAAGAGTCTTAGACTTGATTGAACGCGCTTATGAGTTCGATATTGATCAATTGGGTTGGAAGAAAACTGGCAATCTGGCCATGCCTATGACGGTGGCGGTAGTTTCAGACAAGTGGATGAAGGCGCATAGATTGCGCTTCATGGGCGGTTCTTTCAACTCTACTGTCTTTGCCGTTCGCGACGAAATGTTTAGCAACCCTGTCTATGATGGCGTAATTGCCCATGAACTGACCCATCTTCTGGTCATGCGGCAATTCCTCGGCGATGAAGCCAGAAATCATGGCTGGAGTGCCGTGATGGGAGAAGGGATGGCTTCTCACAACGGCAAACGATTTCGTCTGGCCACGAATCAGAAGCGATATCCGCAACATCGAATTCCGGCCAACGATATCGATCAAACTATGACCGGCCTCGATGCCAAGCAAGTATTTAGTGAAACCGGAGATGTGGCTGAGAGCAATCGCTTTCGTTATCCGGTCGGCTTGCAATTCATCGAGTTTGTGCGCCTGCGGCTCGATGGAAAAGGGCACAGCGACGCGATAAGGCAGTTTGGAGCCATGGTTGCCGACATGGCCAGGACGCACAAACCATTTGACAAGGAGTTTCAAGAACACTTTGGAACGCTGCTGGACGGTGCACATTTGCAGTTTGTCCAATTCATAACCAGCACTGAAAACAACCCGGCAGCCAGATTCGCCGACACTATTTTGATGCCGAAAAAGCCGGGTACAGAAGACGAATAGTGGCCTAGTGCCGAGATTCAATTGTAGAGAGACTGAAACTGCATTTGCAAGAGCTGGGTATAGTGTTTGCGTGTATTGGCCAGGTCTGAACGGTAATCAATGCCTGAAGAGCCGAAACTGCTTTGTCCCGACTGCGGCAAAGCCAGAACCGAAAGACAGGGATCGATCACTCAATGGATTGGCTTGGGCGATACCTGTCGATGCGGAGTTCAGTCTGACTTAGAAAAGACTGGCCCGAGGCCCGCCGGCAGATCAAATAGAAAATGCAAACGTTGTCTGAAATCGCTCCCCCGCAATTCAATGACTCAGTGGCTTTTCAGGGGCGACATCTGCAACTGTCCGCCTGATCCTGCGCAACCGGCCCCGGAAGTTTATACTGAGAAGGCCCTCAGAGGACTGGACAAATCCCCCTTCGCTGCACGAGGCGAGAATTCGCGGATTGTCGCTTTTTTTGCCAGCGGTCTTGTTTGCTTTTGCTTGATCTGCGGTTATCTCTTGCTTCAAATTTTTGGCAGTCACCAATCAGAAAAAGCGGTCATTCAGCGCTTGAAGGGCGCTGACAGAACTATCAGCTTTTCCGACAATAACCCTAATCTGCGAGTGCCGCTGACAAATGAAGGATTGGCGAAAATTCGAAATTTGAGCTGTGATTCAATCAGTATTTGGGATAGCTCCGTAACTGATCAAGAACTGAAAAGTCTGGCGTCGATTCACAGCATAGTTCGGATCGCTTTGAAAAATTGCGATGGATTTACAGCCGAGGGGCTGATTGCACTGGCATCACTTCCCCGTCTTGATTGGTTATCGCTGGAAGGTTCGGAGATCGCAAACGACGTTTTTCAGGTACTGGGCAATCTGCACGTTACCAGAATGGATCTTTCACACACACGGATAAGGGGCTATCCATGGGATGTGCTGCTCAATAATCACAGTCTTGTGATGTTGACGATTCACGGAGTGGACGTCAGTCCATATAACCAAAGACTGATGAGCCAGGATAGATTCAGCTATCAATCAGGTCGCTTTTTTCGTTGAATCTGCTGCCCAAATACTAGGTATTTGCAGCCGCTACCTGACGCGCTTCCGCGTATACAAGCGCTGCTTCATGCGGTCTGTCCGTCCTGGCTAAAAGGCGCGCATAGTCTTTCAGTGTGGCAATCAATTGACGGCTCAAGCGCTCGCTGCCATTGCCTTCGGACATCTTGGTGATGGCAATGGCGCGAGCAATCAACGGCTCTGCCTCCTGGAAGCGTCCCAGTTGCAGGTAGACGCGCCCCAAGCCGCTGAAGCAGAGCGCTGCTTTGTCGGCTCGATAAGGTGTTTGCGTCTCCACGATGTTGATCGCTTTAAGTATGGATTTTTCGCCTTCAGTGAGCCGGCCCTGGAAGCAGAGCGCTGCAGCCAGAGAGAGGAAGTCATCGACAAGTTCGATTGATTCTTGTCCGTAGAGTGCAGTTTTCAGTGACAGAGTGGTGCAGAAATTAGCTTCCGCTTCGACATAGTCGCCGCGGTCGAGCGCCACATCGGCAAGTGTTTCATATGAGTGGCTGAGAGCCTTGAGATACTCGTTGCGGTCTGCATTGCCGTGTGAAAAGGGTTTGTCGAAACCAACGTTGATTCTTTGTTTTGTGAACTCAGTCGGAGTGGGATGTTCTTTGATCTTCGGTTTGTCCTGCTCGCTGAGCGTTTGAAACCGTCTTCGCGTCACCAATCCAAGATCGACCATTGCTTGCGAAAGCGGGCTGCGCATCGAGTGCACGCGGGCCAGGCATAAAGACGCTTGCTCTTCGGTGATGAAGCTGTTGTCGATCATTTGCTGCACAGCCAGCGCTGCTTCCAGGGTGGCATGTTGGATCAGTCCGCGCGACAAAAGCGCCTGTCCGATGCGCTGACCGTTCGCCACCGCCGATTCCTGCGCTTCCAGCACTTCATGCTGGTTGACAGCACCTGATTTGACGAGCAATTCTCCGACGCGCACAGTGTGCTTTCTTGCTTCTTTAGTGAGGGCGCCAAATTCGCCTTCCAGAATCATGCGCCGATTTTTTTCGATGTCACCTTTGAGAGCTGCGACAGCGTCCGGTCTCTTGGTGATTTCATCGCGCACGCGAATTTGCAATTCCAGTGCTAATTCAAGAGCGGCCGCTGTGATCACATTGTTCAACACCAGGCATCGTCCCAAAGGAAGCCCAGTCGTCAGGCTCTGTGTTAATGCAGCTTGGAACTGCTCCCAGGTGATCAGACCCGCTTCCAAAAGCAAGCCGCCCAGTCTGTTGGACGGACCACCCGATGAGGCGGCGCGTTTTACTTCTCCCAAGGACATTTCAAAAGTGTTCTTCGTCTTGACGGCAGTGCGCAGCGCTCTAAATCCCGTGCGGGCATCGCATTGCTTGTCCTTCAATGCCGCCTGCGCATCAATGGCGGCTCTCAATTCGTCGGCAGTCAGGCAGCCGTTTTTCACAAGCGCCAGACCCAAGTGCAAGTCTTCCGTGCGTGCTGTTTCTACCGCTGCTTTTAAATCATCTTCGGTGATGACGCCGGCTTTGACTAGAAGTTCGCCTACCTTAATGTCCGTCGTGTATTGATTCATATTGATTTCGAGGCCTTGAATTTCAATGCAGCTGCCCACTCCGGCCAATTCACTTTTGTGAAAGCCGGTTCAAATAAGACTTCGCTGCATCGGCAAGGGGATTTGCGAACAGTCAGCGAATCAGGTTTGCGCGAATGACGGGATGCCGGGGAAGCCTTCCGCTTTGAAAGCGGTAAGCCTGAACATTAAAACACCAAGTTCGCTGCTTTTTCGTGAATTAAAGGAAAAGTGAAGGTAAGATCACTCTCTTTTAAGAATATAGGGCCACTTTCAAGCAAAACGGGCAGGCCAGTTTTGGCCCTAAATACGGTTCTGGTTTAAGAACGTTTGAACGGAGCGCAAGAACTGATC
Source organism: uncultured Candidatus Obscuribacterales bacterium (assembly GCA_964531315.1). Lineage (GTDB taxonomy): Bacteria > Cyanobacteriota > Vampirovibrionia > Obscuribacterales > Obscuribacteraceae > QKMZ01. Next base: position 20,801 of record CAZHEZ010000134.1, read on the forward strand.
GCGCTTTCCAAAACAGCAGTGCGGCCCGTCGGCAACTGTCATCAGCGTTTTTGGTTGGAGAGCCCGGCGATAAAGATCTTCAGCATTGGCATAAGAAACGATGCGATCGTTTGTGCCATGAACGATGAGCAGGGGCGGATGAGGCTTGCTGAATACAGACGCATTGTCGAGTTTCAATTGCTCAGGAAAAACCCAGTCAGGATAAGCTTTCAGCCACACGAATCTGTCTCGTCCGGCCCGCATCAGGGATGAAAATCCGGATTGCAGAATCACACCGGCCAGCGGTCGTTTGAGTGCCAATTGTGATGAAACGCCGGTTCCGAATGATTCACCAAAAGCGATAATGTCTTGGCCGGATCTGTGTTTCACTTTTATCAGATAGTCGTAGGCGGCGACCGCATCATCGCAAGCATTGGCCACTGTGGTCCTGCCTTCGCTCATGCCATAGCCTTGATAGTCGTACATGAGCACCGAGCCCTGGCACATAAGCAAATTGCGCGCCGTGCCCAGCTTTCCATAAATGTTGTTGCCCTTGCCGTGACTGTAGAGGAAAACACGATTCGTGCCCGGCAATTCGAAAAACCAGCCCCGGATCAGCCTTCCGTTGGCAGAACGAAAGGAAACATCTGTCTTGGTGATGTGTGAACTTTCAAGCTGTGCGAAATCTTTAGACCGATCAGGGGTGCGCGGATCGGACACAGGAAACATGAGCAGCTCATAGAGCGGGACATTTAAAGGCGCAAGAAACAGATATAGCAATGCCAGTGTGCCGGCAATCGCCAAATATCCGCGACCGGTCAATTTACCCCAGCTGTTTTTCACGTTATTTGCCATAACCGTATGAAAGCAAATTTGAAAATGTTTTGCTGCAACCGCTTTTAATGGAAAGAAAAAGGGCGGCTGTGAAGCCGCCCTAATGTCTTTGGAAGTGCTTTCTCTGTGAGATTAGGCAATCGTGACCTTGTCGCAGAGATAGACGTCTTGAATGGCATTGAGCAATTGAATGCCGTCTTTCATCGGCTTTTGGAAAGCCTTGCGTCCAGAGATCAGTCCCATGCCGCCGGCGCGCTTGTTGATGACGGCAGTCTTGATGGCTTCTTCCAGGTCGTTCTTGCCGGAAGCGCCGCCCGAGTTGATCAAGCCCTGTCTGCCCATGTAGCAGTTTGCTACCTGGTAGCGGGTCAGGTCAATTGGGTGATCGGTGGTCAATTCGGAATAGACGCGAGGATCGGTTTTGCCGAACTTGAGAGCGTTGTAGCCGCCGTTGTTTTCCGGCAGCTTTTGCTTGATGATGTCGGCTTCGATGGTGACGCCCAGGTGGTTGGCTTGACCGGTTAAGTCCGCCGCGACGTGGAAGTCTTTGTCCTTGGTTTTGAAAGCTGAGTTACGCAGGTAGCACCAGAGAACGGTGAACATGCCGTATTCATGGGCTTGCTGGAAAGCTTGGGTGGTTTCGATAATTTCACGTTGGGAAGTGTCGTTACCAAAGTAGATGGTAGCGCCAATGCCGGCCGCGCCCATGTCATA
>CAZHEZ010000135.1:0-22304 GCA_964531315.1 uncultured Candidatus Obscuribacterales bacterium
AACAAACAATCTAAATTGTTACAACACCACAGCAACAAACATCATTGCCTGTCAGGTCGGTATTCATAAACATTGCGATTCAAATGTGCTGATGCCAGAAGGATATGACGAGTTGAAAGAATGGGATCTGGGCGGCAACTTTGTAAACAGAGCCAATAAGCTCTACAAAGGCAATATCGATGCAAAGATTCCCTCTCCTGATGATGATCTTCATTTTCGCCTGTCGGCCCTTCCGGCCCCTGTAAAAGGCACTATATCCGGTGCCCGGCTCCTGTCGTCTGAAAAATTTGAAGAACAGGCAAGCATCGATGTGCAATCGAACAAAGTCTCTTTTGGTAGCAGCCTGCCTTCGGCGCTGCGGCTGAAAATGAGCACCCAGGTTAGTGCAAGCGGAAGAGGTGAATTGTCTGGTAATGTGGCAAATAGTAGTATAGCCCTCACCAATGGGGGCACACCCGCCCCGGACGAGGAGCCGTAATCAATGGTTAAAAGCGAGCAAATTTCGAAAGTGGACGACCTGTACGCCCAAGGGAAATATCAGGAAGCTGCTCAAGAGTGCTCGCGAGTACTCGACGGTCTGCCGGAGAAGTCCGGCGAACGGGCGCTGACGCTGATGAAATTGGGCAAACTGTACGATAGACTGCACAAGCTCGATCAGGCCGTTGATTGCCTGAGAAAGTCTGTGGAGTTGTCCAAAAATGTCTTTGGCGAAAACAATGAGAAGACAGCCGAAGCAATGTCTGCCCTGGCTCTCTCTCTGGCCGCCATCGGTGAAACCAATGAAGCCGAAATCCTGGTTGAGCAAGCCACTAAGATCCGCTGCCAGGCATGCGGCGTCGACAGTCCTGCCGCTGCCGATGCTTATGACGATCAGGGGCTTGTGCATTTAAGCTGTGGACACCCGCAAGCAGCCGAAACCAGTCTTATCAAATCAATGGGCATCAGGCGCCGGTCACCAGGAAAAGCTCATAAAGACTATGCGATTTCACTCAGACACACGGCCATCCTCAGGCAGAAGGAAGGCAAAGTTTCCCTTTCTGAGCCGCTGCTCAATGAGTCGGTGGAAATCTTACGGCGCCAGTTAGGCAAGGACCATCCTGAAGTTGGCATATCGATGGATCTGCTTGCCGAACAGCAATTCGACCGCAAAAGACCAATCGAGGCTGAGAAAAATTGGCGACGAGTGAGAGAAATTCTTACCCCGGCCTTGCCTGAAGAACACCCGCAGCGTATTTCTGTTCTCAATCGCCTGGCCGCATGTGCTCTTGTTCTTAGAGGACCAGCTGAAGCAACAGAGCTCTACCAGCAAGCTCTGGATATCTCAGACAGAGCTTATCCAGACGATACCATTTTCAAGCTGGATGCCGTGCTGGGCCTTGGTTTGACATATTTGAGAGACAATCAATTCGCGCTCGCAGAGCCTCATGTTAAACGCGGTTTGAGGATGATTGAAAGCCTGAGCGCCAGAGAAATGCGACTGGAAAATCTTTTGATCGACAAACTTTTGACTATTTATATTTTTCAAGGCAAATTCGGAGATGCATTGCTGCTCCTGCCCAACTCACTAAGAGCAAAGCACACTGCAGATTTCAACGATACGATGGACACGATTTATCAAATCGCCAATGTGATCCGAAAATCGATCGGAAAAGAGCCGCTCAAACACTAAGCGCAATCACTCTCTAGAAGCGAATTTTTCTGAGTACCTGGTTGGTAGCACGCGCGGCTCCCACATTGATGGCTCGGTTCAAATTTCTGTTGACGGCCCTGTTGACAGTCCGGGGCACTCCGGTCAACATGTTCGGTCCATGAGATTTGGTGCCGAAGTAGGAATGATTTACTCCACTGCCCATAGTTGCGGCTCCAGGCGTAGGTCTTTTCGGCATTATGTTCATAAGCACTTCCATCAGGCCGCCGGCTCCGCCCATGCCGCCAAGCGCACCGCCTAAGCCGCCCACACCACCCATGCCGCCCATCGGGTTGCCCATACCACCGCCCATCGGGTTGCCCATGCCGCCACCCATTTGGTTGCCCATGCCGCCGCCCATTTGGTTGCCCATGCCGCCGCCCATTTGGTTGCCCATGCCATTCATGTCGGTTCCTATGCCACCGCCCATGGTATTGCCACCGTTATTGACCGTGCGGTCTCTTTCGACACCGCCCTGGAGCTGAGTGTTGCCTGGGCTATTGGACTGCTCCTGCTGCAAAACATCGCCCAAAGTGGCCGCACCGGCACTGCCTGCGCCGCCAGTTTGCCAGCCGGATAAGCCTTGCGATCCGCCGCTTGAGCCTGAGTTGGCACTACCGCCACCGCCCTGCCAGCCGGATAACCCAGACGATCCGCCGCTTGAACTGGAACTGGAATTGGCACTGCCGCCGCCACCCTGCCAGCCGGATAGCCCGGATGATCCACCGCTTGAGCCTGAGTTGGCGCTACCGCCGCCACTTTGCCAGCCGGATAGTCCCTGCGATCCACCGCCTGAACTGGAATTGGTACCGCCGCCTCCACCCTGCCAGCCGGATAGCCCTTGCGATCCACCGCTGGAACTGGAATTGGAAGAACCGCCACCGCCCTGCCAGCCGGACAGTCCCTGTCCTTTGGAAGAGAAGTCGCTGGAAAAATCGTCAGTTCTAAGAGGAGGAGCGGCAGAAGGTTTGCTTGAGGCTGATGCTTTCTTGGCAGGCGCTTTGCCCTGGTTGAGGTAACCACCGGGCGGAGTCGAAGACCAATTCGGGTCCGGCGCCGGCGGCGTCGTCGTCGAAGAATCAGGAGAAGACTGCCAGTCGGAAAGTCCCTGCTGCGCAAAAACCGGAGAAGCAATTAATACTCCGCACGACACCGCGGCGAGAATCCGGCTGCGCGAAGCAGACCTGGATCTTTCCATAGACCTGATCATTTCTCTTCTCCAAATAGTAAGTAATTCGTATCTAATACCTAAAAGCACATCTTGTCAAGAATTCCGTGTTGCCTGGTCTGCAGCTGTTATCAGCATGCCGACATGGTCCAGGCTCAAAAGCGGATCATCCGCATACCTTGATTGAGGATGTTGTTCATCATGCCGCCGGACCCGCTCATCAAACCTGGCGAACCCATCATTGGATAGCCCATCGGAGCACCGTAAGGCATTCCGTAACCGCCGCCATATGGCATTCCGTAGCCGCCCATGCCCATGCCACCCATGCCGCCCATACCCATGCCGCCCATGCCCATGCCACCCATGCCCATTCCACCCATCCCCATTCCCGGAGACATCATGGAATTTTTGACCATGTTCAACAGTCCACCACCCACTTTTGCAACGGCTGACGGGCCTTGAACATTTTTGGCGGGATTTTGCTGAAAAGCCTGATTCATTTCCTCGAGGCTGGGATAGCCATCATTCGGTGGAGGAGTGGGTGTAGTATTTTGCGCCGGCGGAGGTGCATAAGACTGGGTTGCCTGACCCTGCAAGTTTGGCTGCTGATTCTGGTAGTCCCAGTTTTGCCCCTGATTCTGATAAGGCTGCTGAGCACCATATTGTCCTGGTGCGCCAGCTGGAGGCGGTCCATAATTGGCTGGCGGTGCAGTGTTTGCGTAGCCCGGCTGCTGCCCATAGGCTCCTTGTGGCGGTGCATACTGACCTTGTGCCGGCTGCGCATATTGCCCCTGGGGAGGCGCGCCCTGCCACTGCTGTTGGGGCGGCTGGCCACCTTGATATTGCCCGGCGTACTGATTGGCAGCGCCCTGTCCTTGCGGTGGTGCCCACTGACCATTACCTGGCGGTTGTCCTGTCCATTGTCCTTGTGGCGCCTGACCCTGCCATTGCGCCGGTTGGCCGTTTTGATACTGAGGAGGAGCAGACTGATATGGTGCTTGCTGCGGTTGGTTTTGCTGCGCAATTAAGATCTTCGACGCTGGCGCCGCCAGCCCGGGCGACCCATAAAAACTACAACAGAAAAAGGCGGAAAGAAGAGTCAAGTTGACTCTTCGATTCCGTTTTATCTTTTGCACTTTTCTGGATGGTTTCATGATCCATCCTTTCAAAATTGAGTTGTATTACTTGCTGAAGCTAAGGTTGCTGGTCCTGACAGGTTTCTTAGCTGAAGCGATCAATGTCTTCAGTTCGCCCATTGCGGCGCGATCCTGTCCTTCTTTGTCAGCCTTGCATTCGATGTCCGGCTTGACGCCAACTTTGTTGATGTCGGAGCCATCTGGGGTGAGGTAGCGGGAAACGGTGATATGGATTGCAGCGCCGCCAGGTAGACGGTTGATTTCTTGCACGAGGCCTTTGCCGTAGGTGCGAGTGCCGACAATCTTGGCTCTGCTGTTATCTTTCAAGGCTCCAGCCAGAATTTCTGAGGCGCTGGCGCTTTCTTCATCGACCAGTACTACGATCGGTTGACGTGTGACCGGGTCTCCTGATGCGACATCTGCGTGGCGTCCATGACGACTGATCGTGCTGACGATGGTGCCTTTTTCCAGCAGCATGTCGGCAATCTCAAGGGCATTGGACAACAGTCCGCCAGGGTTGTCTCTGAGGTCGACTATCAGTCCGTCGCAATTGGCACACTTGGACAGAGCGGCGCGAAACTCTTTGGAGGCATCGTTGGAAATGAAAGTCGAAAGGGTTATTTGGCCGATTTTTCCGCCTTCAAGCAATCTGCTGGAGACAGCATGTATGGCAATCTCTTGTCTGACGATCGTGAACTTCTTCGTGTCGTCTGTACGCTTAATGCTGATACTGACTGGAGTGCCGGCTTTGCCGCGGATTTTTTCGGCAGCTTGCTCGGGGGTGATACCGACTGCGTTTGAGCCGTCGATTTCAACGATTTCGTCTTTGGCTCTCATGCCTGCTGTCTCTGCCGGTCCGCCTTCTATGGTATGGGTGACGATCAGATGCTGTTCTTTCTGTTGCAGGTTGACGCCGATGCCGACGATGCGTGCGTCGATCGCGTCGTTTTCGTCCTGGAAGGCACGAGGATCCAAAAAGCGAGTGTACGGATCGTTGAGCGTTTCAAGCATGGGCTTGATGTACTTGAACGCGTCGTTGTTGGTATGAATTTGCGCATCATACTTGTGTTCGAGGTCGGCCCAGTTCTTACCGGACATGTTGGCGTCGAAGTAATTATCTTTCACGAGCTGCCAGGCACGATGGTAAATTTCCACCGGCTGCGATCTGTGACCAGATGCAGGTTGATACAGCATCGAAACAACAAAAAATGCAGACAAAAGCAAAGCGCCAATGCGCTTAACGTGTTTCATAGGAACCACACCAGGCGAAATAAGTATGATGAGACCACCGCTCAGTAGAGCGGTTTGTCGACCCCGTGCAATCTTGGGGTCCGTAAAGGTCTTATGCCACGATTAAGCGAGTTTCAACACGTTTTTCAAAAAAAAATATCTCTTTACAACACGTTTAGCGCTTAACCGCCACAGGTGGGCGCGCTACGGCGCTGATGCCATACTCCGCCCATCGGGTAGACACCACCTTCTTGACATCTTCGCACATTTCCAGAGGTTTTGGCCATTCTCTGTCAAATCCCTCTGCACGCCATTTCCGGGTCGCATCGATGCCGACTTTGCTGCCATAACCCAAAAGCGGCGAAGCATGGTCGAGAATATCGAGCGGACCTTCGGCAAACATCATGTCTCTCTTGGGGTCGGTGTTGCCAAAAACATGCAAAGCTACCTGACTGAGGTTCTGGACATCGACGTCTTTATCTAGAACTATGGCGAATTTGGTAAACATCAGTTGCCCAAGGCCCCATAAGGCGCTCATTACCTTTTTGGCATGGCCGGGAAAACGTTTGTCGATCGCGAGAATTACACAGTTGTGAAAGACACCTTCCCACGGAAGATTCATATCTACGATTTCCGGAACCAGCATCTGCACCATAGGCAGAAATATCCGTTCTGTAGCTTTGCCTAGATAACAGTCTTCTTGTGGAGGAATGCCTACTATAGTTGTCTGATAGATAGGGTTCTTTCTATGAGTGACTGCTGTCACATGGAGAACAGGAAATAGTCCGGCCAGACTGTAAAACCCGGTGTGATCACCAAATGGACCCTCTTCTCTTAACTCAGATTGCTCTACATATCCTTCTATAACTATTTCTGCATTAGCAGGTACTTCTAGATCTATGGTCTTGCACTTAGTTAAGCGCACAGGACTTTGCCTTAAGAATCCCGCAAAAAGAAGCTCGTCTATATCTGGAGGCAGTGGTGCTGTAGCGGCATATGTGACTGCCGGGTCAGAACCAAGCACAATCGCCACCTCGAGCCGTTTTTTGTCGTCGCCGGCTTCTTTCTTGTCGAAAAACGTCCCATAGTTAGGCGGCTCTGTGCCGCGGGACTTGTCGGTCCATTCCCCTTTAACGTCCCGGCGGGATTCCTCGAAGTGTTTGGCGCCGTCGTGGTGCTTGTGCCAGTGCATGCCCGTCAGGTTGTTGCCGTATTTCTGCAGGCGGTAGACGCCCAGATTTCGTATACCGGTTTTAGGATCACGCGTTATGACAACACCCAGGGTAACAAATGCTCCTGCATCTTCAGGCCAGCATTTGATAATCGGCAATTTGTCCAACATGGGCTCGGCCGGGTCGGTGACAACGACTTCCTGACAGGGCGCCGGCTGGTTGGACAATTTGGGAGGAAATTTGGCTACATCCATGAGAGTGGGCAGAAGTGCCAGTTTTTCCAGGAAATTTTCCGGCACTTTGGGTTTGATCAAATGGCGAATCCGCTCGGCAATGTCATCAAGACTCTCTGTTTCCAGAGCCAGACAGATGCGCTTCATGGAGCCGAAGGCATTGATCAAAACAGGAATGTCGTAGCCTTCCACATTTGTGAAAAGCAAAGCTTTATTGGAGCCGTCGCTGGATTTGCTGACACGATCGGTTATTTCGGCAATTTCCAAGTCAGTTGAAACGCGAGCATCGATTCTTATCAGCTCACCGTGCCGGTCCAGCTCCTCGATAAAAGCTCTCAGATCGTTGTATCCCATCGATTCATCTCACTTTTTGGCGGAAAAACTGGCGAAAAACGCTATTTTATCCGTAAAAGCCCCCAGGGCACGAGAAATCCGGACTTGTGTCGCATTTATTAATCGAGTCATCCCACCATTTCGATAGCCAGGGCATAAATTTTAAATATCCAATTGCCTTATTTTCCGATATGCAATTGGAATTCTGCAGGCCGCACAACTAGTCCCGGCGCTTGTTAATGTAATTGATGAAGCAAGTCCTATATCGGCTCTGCATCTCAATCTTGCCAAGAATACAACTCTAAAATGTTCAATGGGGTACTTCCACATACGCACTGACGCGGTAGACTAAATGCATCAACGGTGAGCGCTCACTTGAGTGTTGAGTGCTTTGAGCAGAGGGGCCTTGTGGAAACGTCAGGTCGACGCTGACCGGACACAGTAACAAGCGAGCCCGCTGTGCGTGAAGGACTGACTGAAGCGCATTGAGATACTGAGCCCTAACGCAAGGGGCAGTCAGGCAGTAGCTTGAATACCGTCGCAGAGCAATCTGGACGGTATTTTTGTTTGGCACCATATTTGGTACTACTTGACGCCGCTCATAAGCCTGCGCACTAGAGGCGTTAAGATCCAGAGAACAAAGGCCGCTAAGAATAGAAAGCCGCCCATGAATCCGAACATAGAAATTAGTGCGGTAGTGCTCTTTTCGTCAAAGTTTCCTGCCATAAGACCGGCCAGGAAATTTCCACAGGCAGTGGCAAGCATCCACACACCCATAGTGCTACTGGCGAATCGAGCCGGTGCAAGTTTGGTGACTGTCGACAGACCGACCGGACTCAAGCACATCTCGCCGAGCACCTGAAGCAAATAAGAACAGACCAGCCACTCCGGACCGACCTTGCCATGCGCAGCCAAAAGCGATGCCGGCACCATAATGCCGATGCCGGCTGCCAGAAGGGCAAGTCCGATGGCAAATTTGGCCGGACTGGAGGGTTGCCGGCTTCCCATTTTTACCCATAGAACAGAAAATGTCGGTGCCAGAATAATGCAGTAGACAGCCGGAAGCGTTTGAAACCAACTGGATGGAAACTTCCATCCGCCTATCGAGCAGTTCGTAAGCCTGTCTGCAAACAGATTAAGACTGGAGCCATCTTGCTCGTAAACAGCCCAGAAAAATGCAGCAAAAGAGAAAAGAATAGCGATTGCTCCAACGCGGCTCCATTCTTGTTTGGTAAGGGGCAGTTTCTCTTCTTTGGCTGCCGTCTCCGCCACTGCAGAAACTTCCGCTGCCGACTGTTTTCCAATCGGTCTTGCCCCCTTTGTACCGAGACGTTTGTACTGAAACAAGAAATGAGCCAGACCGATGAGCATTCCCACTCCGGCGGCGGCGAAGCCGAAATGCCAGCTGTCTGTGGCTTTGAATCCATATCCGACGATAAAGTTCTTGAACTGCTCGCTTTGAGCAAGAAATCCGCATACAAGCGGCGAAAGTGCGGCACCAATATTGATGCCCATGTAAAAAATCGAGAAGCCCGCATCTCTTCGGTCATCATCGCGTGAGTAGAGTGTGCCAAGCAAAGTGCTGATATTCGGCTTGAGCAGTCCAGTACCGAAAATGATCAGCAGCAAACCTCCATAAAATGCCAGTTCTGAGTGAATAGCCAGTGTGAAGTGACCAAGTGCGATTATGCATCCACCGATGAGAATGCACATTTTTGCACCAAGAAACTTGTCGGCAATCAGCCCGCCTGGAATAGAAGTTACATAAACGCTTGAGGTGTATGCACCATATATAGTGGCGGCAGTTTTCACATCCATGGCCATGCCGCCGTCACTGGCTGCTGCCACCATATATAGCATCAGAATGGCGCGCATGCCGTAATAGCTGAAACGTTCCCACAATTCAGTGAAAAAGAGCGTGGTCAAGCCATTGGGATGTCCCCACAAACCGGCTGCATCGGTCCGGCTTTCGGAATTTTCCGGTGCTGCTGATTCATCTGTGACAAGGGTTGACATGATCAGCTCAAATTGTCCGGACCGAAGTGGCAAGGCAACAAGTCCTTGAGACTGACCACCGAAAGCTCACCCTTATCGTTTTCCAGCACCACATCGAGATTGCTGCCAAATTCGATCAACATCTGTCTGGTTGTGCCGCAGGGAAATTCGGACGGATAAAGAGCAATCGCATCGAATTTACGCACGCCGTCAGTTATGGCCGCAGTCAATGCCGAGGTTTCCGCGCCAATCGATCCGCCGTAGGCGGCGCATTCCATTTTTGAGCCTTTGTAGATCTTCCCGTCTGCCGAAAGCAAAGCAGCTCCCTGTGCGACATTAGAGTAGGGGGCATAGGCTGTTTGAGCCGCTTGCCGGGCGGACAAGACGAGCGCTTTGTATTGGTCCAGGCGCTCCAACCGGATCACTCCCTGAGCTGTGAAAACAGCAAAAACATACCATATTGTCAGAGCTAGGCTGGTGATACTTCGCTATATGGAGGCAAGCGAAGTTCCAAATTGATCAGCCACATAAGCAATTCACGGGCGCGTTCGACACCGAAGCTGGGCAAAAGGGCGGTCTCATCCGGCTGCCAATCGGCAGGCGGGGCGGCAATGTCCGGGCTGTCCGCAGGGATTGGCTCTGTGACAGGACCGGGCGCCTGGGCGCCTGGAGAGATGTCGGCGACAGCCGCCTGAATATGTGGCGAGTAAGGCAATGCGTTAGAAACGAAATATTCAGTCAAGCTCTAAACTCCGGGAAAACCCATCTGCTTATCATTTGCAGGACGCCTAAACATCCACAATTAAGAGGGTAATACTTGAAAACTGCCGGGCCTATGCTGGAAATCCCACCTTGGAAAGTTTGAATGTTCTTGACAACCGAAATTCTCAGACCGATATCTCGGCAGACCTGATGAAATCTAGCATTTTGCGCCAGGACTGCCCGCGATGAGAAAGAGTATTTTTCTCTTCATTTGTAATCATTGCTGAGGTTTCGTCTCGCCCTATGAGCTTGAAAATCGGATCATAACCAAAGCCATTTTCGCCTCGTTGCTCATAAGCAATAGTGCCGTGCCAGCGCTGCTCGGTTGTTTTCAAAATGCTGCCGTCGGGCAGACAAAGAGCCATCGCGCAAACGAAAGTGGCCTGGCGGCTGTCTTCCGGAACAGAGGCCATTTCCTCAAGAATCTTCACTCTTCTGTCGGTATCGCTGCCCTCCACATAACGCGCCGAGCGAATGCCTGGACGTCCCTCAAGAGCCTCGATCTCAAGGCCGGAATCATCCGCTACCGCCGGCAAATTAGTCGCTTTGGCAGCCGCACGTGCTTTGATAAGCGCGTTTTCCATGAAAGTAGATCCAGTTTCTTCCGGGTCAAGATCGTCAGGCATGGGCAATAGCTCGAGGCCATGCAGTGCGGCCATCTGGGAAAATTCGCGAATCTTTCCCAGATTGTGAGTGGCCAGAACTACCTTCATTCTGCTTTCTTTTGCCGTTTGCGTTGGACTTTGGAATCGTCATTTCGGCTTTTTTTTGCCGAGTTCAGAGGTGTGACATTGCTTGTTTTTGCGGCAGCCGTGCTTGAGGCGGAGCCGGAGCTGCCACCATTGTGCCCGCGGCGTCTGTGGTCTTTCCTCTGCACGCGCAGGACATCGCTTATCTGGCTTATGGCCTGCGCCACTCGCGTCAGCTGATCGATGTCCAGCACTTCCATAATCAAATTAATGGTGGCAGTCTTTTTCTCTTTCTGGGTCTCAACTTTGAGATCGCGCAAATTGACTTCGAAATTGGAGACTTTCTTCAAAATATCGTGAGCGATGCCAATACGGTCCAGGCATTCGATTGTAAGGGCGGCCGGATATGTCGTGTGTCTCTCCGGGGACCAGTCGACGGCCATGCAGCGTTCTGCATCGACCTTTTGCAAATTGCCGCAATCGGATTTATGCACGGCGATGCCACTGCCTCTGGTGACAATGCCGATGATTTCTTCGCCGGGAACCGGCTGGCAGCATTTAGCAAGGTGATGCAATAGTCCGCCCAGGCTGCCGATTGAGCTTTGTTTTTTCGGCTGTCCGGTAATCGATATTTTTTCGAGAGATTTGTCGTTTGGATCCTTTTCACGCATGCGATTGACGACTTGCGTTACCGACAGATCCCCATAACCGACTGCCGCCAAGATATCGTCAGCTTCGGTGATATTGAGTTTTTTGCCTACTTCCTGGACTTTGTCCGACTTGAGGAATTCATCTAGAACTCCTTTACCAAGTTCTTCCTCCAGCATCTGACGGCCTTGCTGAATGTGTTCTTCGCGATGGTGTTTTTTGAACCATTGACGGATGCGACTCTTGGCGCTGTGAGTCTTGGCGAAATTAAGCCAGTCCATGGTCGGATGGGCATTCTTGCTGGTGATGATTTCGACAATATCGCCGTTTTTCATGGCCGTATTCAGCGGAACGATACGATCGTTAATGCGAGCGCCGATGCATTTGTGACCGACATCGGTGTGCACTCTGTATGCAAAATCGATTGGTGTAGCGCCTTTGGGCAGATCGTAGACATCGCCTCTGGGACTGAAGACAAAAACTTCGTCGGCGAAAAGGTCCATTTTCACCGTATCCAGGTACTCTTGCGCATCGGCTAGATCTTGCTGCCAGTCGACCAGCTGCCTGAGCCAAGCCAACTTTTGATCGTCCTGGCTGTCGGCTACGACTGAGTCTCCGGCTTCCTTGTAAGCCCAGTGCGCGGCGATTCCATATTCAGCGACATGGTGCATGCGGCGGGTGCGAATCTGAATTTCTACCGGTTTGCCTTTCGGCCCCACCACCGCTGTATGCAAAGACTGGTAATTATTTGGCTTGGGCATGGCGATATAATCTTTGAACCGCCCCGGAATCGGCTTGAACAGGGCGTGCACCAGACCCATTACCTCGTAGCATTTTTGCGTATCAGGATCAGCGTTCAGTTCGCAGTAATTTTTGTCCTGATTGCTGTCGATAATTACCCTGATGGCTAGAACATCATAGAGTTCTTCAAAGGTCTTCTGCTGCTTTTTCATCTTCTTCCAAATGCCGAAGAAGTGTTTGGGCCGCCCGACAATTTCCGCTTCGATGCCGCGATTTTCCAGCTCACTGCGCATCTTTTCCACTACCTGCTCAATCAAGTAGTCTCTTTCTGAATGGGTGTCGGCGACCAGACGCTCAATATCATTGAATTCTTCCGGGTGCAGATACTTGAGGCCCAGATCCTCCAGCTCCCACTTCATGCGTCCCAGACCAAAGCGGTTGGCCAGCGGGGCATAGATTTCCAGCGTTTCTTTGGCAATCTCGCACTGCTTGCGCGGCAACATGTACTCCATCGTGCGCATGTTGTGCAGGCGGTCAGCCAGCTTCACCAGGACGACTCGCACGTCCTCAGCAATCGCCACAATCAATTTGCGAAAGTTCTCAGCCTGCCTTTCTTCCTTGGAACTAAAGCTGAATTTGCCTAGCTTGGTAACACCTTCGACAATTTTGAGAACCGGCTTGCCGAATTTCTCTTCCATCTCCTTGGGTTTCACATCACAGTCTTCCAGGACGTCGTGCAGAAGACCGGCGGCAATTGTCTGATAATCACAATTGAGTTCAGCCAGGAGGCAGGCAACTTCGACCGGGTGGATTATATAGGGTTCTTCCGATTTGCGAACCTGACCATCGTGACTTTTGAAGGCAAATTCGTATGCCTTGCGAACATAGTCGAGTTCTTCTTGCGACCGCGCCTGGCGGCTAAGAATTTCGAAGAGTCTCGCCTCAATGGGCTGGGGCATCAAGAGGTTCCTATAAAAAAGTGCGCCCTTCCGGCTTGGCGGCGTTAATGAAGATTATACAATTGACGAAACGCTTATCCCAGCGGTCGTGACGAACTATTTCTTTGAATTAGTTACCGGAAGAAGGGAGGTTTTCCGATTTTTGCCTGGGTTTTAAGCAGGCACTGCGTTTCAAGGCTCTGAGCGTCAGAAAACTAAACCGATATCGATTTAGTTTTAAGAGCCAAAGCCCTAAACCTTCAGCCTTTTGCCAGCCGGCCCCTAAACGCATTCTGTAACAGTTAGAGTTAGAGTAAGGACAGGCGTGACCTGACCGGACCGATGAAAGGCTTTTTCACCGCCCCGGGGAACTTTGCAACCGTGGGGGCGTCTTTCGGCTGTAAGGCAGCGAGCCAGGGGCATGGCCGCAAGCTGATAACTGTTGCGTCGTCTCATGAAATAGGTATCAATTATGCGCAAATCCTTTGCGCGGAGCACCGCTTTTGGTGCCGCCGTGGTTGCATTACTGCTGTCCATCACTTCCAGCCTCCCCTCGCTCGCCGACGAACGCCAGTCGTCCGCTCAAGTGGCAATGGCGGTTCCACTCACTGGAGTCGTGCATTCGGAACAGCAAATCGGCAACAAGAACTTCGTCATCAGTAAGACCCTGGTGCATGCTTCACCGGAAAAAGTATTCGATATAGTCACCGACTATCCAGACGCCGTGCGATATTTCTCTAATCTGACCAGCTGCGAGGTATTGAGTGAGAAAAACGGCGTCAAAAATGTTCACTTCGGAGCCAAAGCAGCTGGACTGATGAAACTAGATTATGTGTTGGCGATCGATGAAAGCAAGCCCGGTCGAATCGAATGGACTCGCGTCAAAGGCTCTTTCAAAGCTAATGAAGGTTATTGGGACTTCACACCTGTGGATGGTGGCAGGTCTACCCTGGTCACCTATGCAAAATATGTTGACCCCGGCTTCTTTGCACCCAGGATGTTCGTGAACAAGGCTTTGAGAGATACCGCAGAAAACATATTCCGCGATTTAAAGCACACGGCGGAACCTCCTCAGGTAGCCGAAAATTCCTTCGCAAAAAAAGTAATCAAATAGATCAAGTTCAAAAAGTGCGCCTCGCAACCAATTTGCCATCATGCTGCATGGCTGCCGGGATTAGAAGATTCAAATATGGCGAAAAGAGGTCGTTGATACGATGACCATCTCATTATTTGCAAGAGTGAGCTGATGGTCATATTCAGCGTAGACTTCGTTGTGCAACGATGTCCGCAGCCACCAGCGAGATGACAGCGAATGACTTTCGCACCGCCTCCGGTACCAGAAGACCGGCATGTGATTGAATGAAATACTTTATCGATTGACCCGGATGCAGCAGATTGCTGGTCTGGGGCGCGGTCCAATCGCAAAAATCCATTGATTGTACCTTCGGCAAAAGTCCCTCAAGCCAATGCTAAGCGCACATTCTGGAAGGCCCTCTACAGGCGTGATGTGGTCGGAGCCTTGCTTATCTCTATAACCCATTGTATTTTCTGATCGGTGCTGGACTGCTCAAAACGGCCGGTCTTTCTTTCGCTCCGCTAAGAGTTCTGTCGATGCTCTCGACACTTCTCGGTTTCCTCGCCTTCTTTATTCTTCTCAGGCGCTCAAAGCTTAGCCAATTTCAATCGATCATCGGGCTTTTATTGTTTGCCCACTGCGTGCCTGTGATTCACTGGAGTCCGGTCGCCAGAGTGGACATGCTGGGATTATGCCTGGCCATCTTCGGTATGGAACGCTTTATGGCAGCCTGGATCGATGCATCCTGGAAAGAAGTGAAGTGCTCTTCCATGCTGCCCTCTTTAGTATTTTTCCTACTTGCATTTTTACAAAGCAGCAGTACGCAGTCTTCCCTTTAAGTTGCATTGCCTTCCTGATATGGCAGCGCCAATTCCGTCTCGTATTCCAATTTGCAGGAGTCTAAAGACTTGGCCAGCCTGCTCCTCGCTACCTCATTTATTGTTGTTCTTTATTCTATGGGACTACGAGCTGCGTACCACAATCACTTGCTCTGCACGGTCGGCGCTTTTCTTGGACTGGCAGCCTGGCCACAATTCAAGAGCGAACTTTACTGGCGCGTTTCAAACAACAAGAATACAGCGCAGACTCTGGCATTGTTGGATCATTCTCAAATGCGCGGAAAACCTATGCTGACTGAAGATCCGGCCCTGGCCATTTTTGTCGGCGGCATCCCTGCCATGGTCGATGCTACGACTATTTTAAATATGGCGCGTGCTGAGCCAAAAAAACTCAGTCCGTTGCTTGAGGAAATAAAGCATGCAAAATATGTCGCGATCATCATGGATAGCAGAGATGCTAATCTCCGCTGTGCACGTATTTGGCCAAAGGAAGTTGTATATGCGACCTGGCGAAACTATAAATTAGTAGGCGTAACAAGCGGAAACGGCAGTAAGCAAAATGTCTTCCTGCCGCTCAAAATTCAGAACAGTCCAAGTCCGCCTATTGGCCGTTAGGATTGTGACGGAACAAATTACCGAAAATTATTTCTTCAGTCGTTTTATCTCCTCCGGGTTTACCTTTGCCAGCAAAAGCGCTAGTACAAAAAATGATCGCCATGAATAGGGCTAATACAACCAAGCTCACAAAGCCGCGATTTTTCTCAGTCAACATAACTACCTCAATTCAATCCTAGAAACGAGAAACGCCTGTCCTGAGGTTGCCACATTGACATCGGTAGCTGTCGGAGCAATATTGTTAATCTTTCCTTATCAGCTGCATCGCTGGCGATTTTGTCTTCACAACATCGCATACTACTGAGTATGCAAACGTACTCAACCTACAAGCAGCAAGAAGGGCGGCGTGCATCTAGTGCCGCGAACGCGAATTCTCCCTCGCCTAATAAGTCTGCCGATAAGGTTCAAGCCGTCCGCCGCATCATCGCGGCGACTCCGTGCGACATGCTTCTTTGTTATTGGATTTCCGTTTGCCTTGGTATCGCTTTGTCGATTTTAACCAATGGCGTTTCGCTGCGCTTCACCCCGGTCGCACTGTTGGCCCTCTGCCTATTTCTTACTCGTGATTTTTTCTTTGAAGGTAGAGGGATTGGTAGGAATTTGCTGGAGTTGCAGGTGGTCGATCAGAAAACCGGCATGGCCGCTACTCTTTTACAGTCTGTGAAAAGGAATTTCGTTCTCACGGGTCCCTTTATTATCGCGGAGACGTTATCCTTTTTCTTGTCGCTGAGCTCTTGCAGCGAGACCCGGGTAGTTTTTTTGGGAAAATTAATCGCGATGGGTTGCTTTACAGTACTCTCAGTTATCGATTGCTTTTTGATTTTCCGCAGCTCTGGTCTGAGAATGGGGGACAAATTGGCAGGCACCGTTGTGGTCAAAGCAAAAACCAGTTTCCGGACCCCATTTCGGACTTAGCGAAATCATCTGCAGCATTAACAGATTTTATGAAAGTGAATGGACGGTCTCTGACTGACATCGTGAATAAGCTCATGACCTTTAGTGGCGTGGCTATGATCGGCTATTGCATTTTCCTGTTCACTGTCTTTACCCAGGCAGTTTTTCAGTCGACGGACACCGCCTGGATTGCCAGGACTGGTGAGTATATTCTCGGACATGGTCTACCTAAATCGGACATCTTTAGTTGGACCTGTCATTGGCACTCGTGGACGGTGTATCAATGGTTATTTGCTGTCGCTTTGGGAACGCTCTTTAAGATAGGCGGACTCTGGCTTGTCGGTTTGGCGGCCTGCGTTGTCGCGGCATTTATCTATCTATTCTTGTTGCCGGCCCAAATGCTCAAGCAAGGTGTTCGTCTCCCATATGTGTTTGGACTGCTCAGTCTAGTGATTATGCCATTCTGGTTCCTGCCCAGGCCCCAACTAGTATCATTTGTTCTCATCCCTATTTTCATCAATATAATGGAGCGCTACCGCACAGACAGTTCAGTGAAAATATTATGGTTCTTGCCACTATTGATGGTGCTATGGGTCAACTGCCATTCCTTCTGGTTCCTGGGATTGTTTATAGTCTTTGCGTATTTTATCGATACGGTGAAAAACGGTCCCAGCCAAAAACGACAAAATTTGCAATGGGTTTTGATCGCCTGTGCTCTCTCAGTGTTGCTTAATCCCTACAGTTGGGATCTTGTTTCCTATAACATTACTTTTTTGACCGAGCCGGACTTTGGCAAAATATGGGAGCTCAGACCATGGCTTCTCATCGATCCTGCCTCCTATAAGGGCATCCTGGCATATTTCGTGATCGTCTGTTTGGCTATTATTGCCGGCAGAAATGCTGTTCCTTTGGCCGGATTGATATTGACCTTGACAGGTACTGCAGCAGCTCTATTCATTTTTCGCTTTGCACCAGTTGCCGTTCTTTTTACCTGGCCTTATTTGGGCATGGTACTAGCTCGCTACGAACACACCCGGCAAACGCTCCCGGCAGGCTTTTTTAGAGCACCCAGTTTGAGCGTATTTGCATCGCTTACTCTAGTAATCAGCCTAACCTCTTTCGCCGTCCACTTCCCAAATGCACAATCGGTATGGTTCACACACGAGAACAGCAATCAGGCAGCAATTCAATTCTTGAAAGCACATCCCGAGCTGACCAAGCAGATGTTTTCGGATGCAGAAGTAGGCTGCAGTCAGATCCTTGAGGGGATGTTGCCTGTTTTCATTGATACTAGATTTGATATGTATGGCAAAGAATTCTGTGATCAATTTGCCGATTGTATGAGCGCGCAACCAGGGTGGCAGGATTATCTCAAGAAATGGAATGTTTCGACTATATGCGTCAAGACAGACTGCGGACTATACCGGGAGTTGAGACAATCTTCAAAGTGGTTGCCGGTTTTTGATAATCAGCTTACTTCTATTTGGATAGCTGACACTGCCAGCAACAAAAAATTGATCTCATCACTGGTAAGATCATCCAGCCAATCCAAGCAGCAGATTGCTCAGATTCGTCTGCACACGGCGATTAATATCCCCACTGAGCACAAGATCATTCCCGGCATCCAAGCACAGGCTAGTGGGTCCACTCTGCCGTTTTCGCCCAGTGCAAGGCTGAGGGCCTGCAACAGAAAATAGCCCCCTGTCAGTACTCCGCAGTAAAGACAGGTAAGTTTCATGCCCTCTCGGCGTTTAAGAAGTATAACCGGAAAGGCCGCCAAAACCAAAAGCAAGCAGTTGACGGGATGGGCGTACCGGCGGTAGTACTGAAGAAGCAAATAGGGGTCGTCACGATGGTGAGCGCTGCGATATTTGCCAATTTCTTCTCTCAATCTGCTCGTAGTCATACTCAAATCGTCTTTGGAGTCGGACTCAATAGATTGCCTGAATGATGCGGCAGTGGCAGGCAGCGTCATATTACCGAATGTGCCTCTAACACCAGCGTCTTCAGTGCAGAATAAATCAAAAGCCTTAGCTTTTGACAGCGACCAGGTTCCGCGCTGCCATTGCGCATTCTCCGCCCAGAGAATGGGCACTTTCGGCTTGTGCGTGAGGTCAAACATGAGAAAGCCTTTTATAGTGCGCTCAGCTCCGTTACCGAGCACCATAATAGAGCGCACACTTTCCCTTTCATCTTTGCACTCTACCAACATTCTTCCGGGAAAAGGACGGGTGGTTTTATTTATGGCTATATTAAGCAGTTGCGAGGAAAGAAGCCGCGACGGGGAGCAACGTGCTCACCAATGGCAAATGAAACAATGGAACAGGCGATCCCTAAAGTGACCAGTGGCTTAAAGATTCTCAAGCGTGACACCCCAGCTGCTTGCAAAGCAACTATCTCGCTGTCGTCGTGCATCCTGGCCAGAACCAAAATGACAGAGACCAGAATTCCAGCCGGAAGACAATACATAACACCTGTCGGCAGCTGCAAAAGATTGAAGGTCAGGATCGTGCCGACTGGCACCGCGAAGAGCCCCAGCATTTCCAGGATATGTTTGAATTCAACCGTTGCAAAAAAGATGCCTACAACTGAGAGGGTTCCGAAAGTGAGGAACTGCAATGCCTCGAAAATTACATAACGATCCAATGTAGTCATCGTCGGCATACCCACTCAGAAAGAAAAGCGAGTAAATAATGTGATGTCGTTTTCTATAGGCACATCGGCAGAGATGATGGCCTCTCTTTTTCGCGGTGCTTCCCGAAGCACGCGCCCAAGCGAATCGATAATCACTGACGGTCCGTAGGTAGTTGAAAAAACAAAAGGGCGATGATTTTCAGCGGCACGCATCACACAGAATGAAATCATCTGATCGCTCAGAATCGACTCGTGGAACCAACCGGTATAACTGCAATCAGCAACGAACTTGGCTCCTTTACGCACACCCTCTGACACCAGCCAGGGAAAAACAGTTTCGATGCATAATACCGGTGCGACTGCTCCTCTCTTCAGCTTCAGCACTACTACTTTGTCACCGGCAGTGGTATCATTGAATTTCCTGCCGCAGCCGAAGAGAATATTTTTCAATACAGACTCCTGCACCCATTGTGGCGTAAATTCTCCAAAGGGAACGGGGTATAGCTTATGATAAACATCAGGCAAAACCTTGCCGTCTTCTAGTCCACATACTGAATTGAAGAGCCTGCCTTTGACTCCTCCGCTATCGTATATTCCCATCACCCAGCTCTGATGAAGCCACTCGGCATGACAAGCAGCCCCCTTCAAAGTTTCCTTATGCCTCGTATAATCGATTGGCAATGCCCACTCCGGCCAAACTACTGTGGAATTGGCAGGACACTTTTTACACATCCTCAAGTGGTTGGCTAGGATCTGGACTTCAGACACTTTGTTAACGTCAGCCGAGAGCCCGGATTGAATAGCAACCAGGTGCATCTTTTCCTTTGGCTTTTTATCTTCGTAAGACAGCCTGCAAATTCCGTAAGCTGGTATTAGCAAAAGCAAGGACAGGGCCACCATTGAATTTGCAATCATCGATGAGCGGCTTGGATATGACACTGCAATTAGGTCGCGCCGACCAAACCCGGCAACGCCCAAAATAACCAGATTTGCTAAAAGCATACAGGCGCTGATTCCGACTCCTCCAATCAGTGAGGCAATCTGTATGATCGGCAACTGTTTGTACTGAGTGTATTCAAGAAATGCCCATGGCGTGCCGAACGACCAGGGTACACCGAACAGCGCTGGTGTGTTGCACATCTTTTCTATAATCACCCAGAGCGCCGGTACGACAATGAATGATGGCCAATGCCATCGACTGTCACGCTTAAGGGGCAGCCAACCTCCAGTCAGAGGAATGGCTTTCAAAACCCCTGGAAAAATTGAAATGGCCAGTCCCTGTCCCATTGACATAAGCACCCAGAAGCTAATGCACAAAAATACCGGGAACGACCCAAACGTACCCGTGCCATACATTGAGCGAAAAAACAGATACCAACAGGTATAGACAAGGTTAAAACCAGTGCCAAAATAAAACCCACGCACGCCGGCAAGCCAGGGGGATTTTGCCGTAACTGTAAAATAAAGCAGCGGAATCATCCCAAACCAGGGCAGATACCACTGTTCAAAACCTGGCGCTGATAACCCGAGCAACGCTCCACAAACAAGAGAGGCAGCCCGATTTGGCAGTTCGAGCCTGAACGTACCTGAGCAGGGCTCAATTCTTGCCTGGAAGGAAGGAGCGACCTCAGGTGAGGCAGTACTGATCATCAGCACCCTCGAATAAAACAAAGGAAAGCAACATTGCATCCTACCATTTCACTAGAAGTGACGCATGAGCCAATGCCCATCCAGTTCTAGGACTGCGAACATCCGCTATTTCAGACTGAAAAGCCTATCGGGTTGGGGAGCGGTCGAAAGCATCTGTGCCGGTATGCCTTTTCTTTTCGGACTGAGAATCCAGCTGCGGTCATTCTTGTGCCAGATATTTTCTTGCCTATTCAAAAGCAAGAAAGGAAGGCATCCGATTTGAACGAACATTACACACCACCAGTATGGCGCCATGAATGTGAGAGCCATTACATGCCAGAAGTCGATCTTCTTATCAAATTTCAGAATCGCATAGACATACAGCGGGTAGCAAAGCAAGGTTGAGAGAATTCCGGCAATGTTTACCGGGGTCAAAGGCGTCATACCGGTAAAAACTCCCAGGCTCCACTTGATAACGCCGGTGATACTGGTCCAATCTAAAAGAAACCCCAGGACATCTGAGTTGAAGAACTGCCCTTTGGAGGCGAAATATTGCCAATAACCGCCGACAATTTGGTAAATCGTGAATGCTCCCATTACAACTGCCTGGACATAACCGAAAATCATTAGCGGCAAAGTATAAATGTCGATCAAGGCTGAATTCATACGAGCGTGACGGGCGAGGACGTTGATCATCCCTCTCACCCACCTGATTCTCTGAAATAGAAGGTATTTGAAACACACAGGCATGTTTGTACTGCTGACTGCGTCTTCGGCAAAGCCGACATGATATCCAGCCCTGATCAGTCTGATCGCTATATCAACATCTTCAGCAAAACCGACCGTGGAGAAGCCGCCAATTGACATAAGAGCATCCTTTCGAAAGATGCAAAACTGCCCTTGCGCAGTTACATTGGCGTTCACCTTGGCCATAATCAAACGCAGAAGTGATGAGTAAATTGTCTCGATATGCAACCAGGCGAGCATGTGAGTGCTCCTGTTCTTCACGACGATTGGACCGGTCGCGGCTGCAACATTCTCTTTTTCGACTTCAGCTTTCATAGCAAGAAGTGCATCATTGCGTATCTCAGTGTCACCGTCGAGGATGGCGATCAGCTCGCCGCGGGCACGAGCGATGCCCATATTCACCGACGCTGCCTTTCCCATATGGGCAGTGCTGATGCACTCTACGCCCTCAACAGAGGAAACAATGACGGCGGTTCGATCACTACTTCCATCATCAACAACGATGATCTCTTTCTGCCCTGGGAAATCCGCATTCAAGGCAGAGCGAACGCTAGCCTCGATGTACTTCTCCTCGTTATGAGCGGGGATAATGATCGTGATGCTGTGGTAATTCTTTTCTCGTTTCTTGGGTGCAATCTTCCAGAACAGGAGCACGTAATAAGACAAAACGACTGCGAAAAATCCGAAATTGATCGCCGTTCTGATCGGAAGGAAAAAAAATGAGTCCATGGAGTAGCAACCGAGAATAGTGTGTTGAACTACTGAAACGGGCTAACTAGATTACCGAAAGCTCAACCGACCCAGAGAATCACCAGTTTGAAACTAATGAAGAACACGCCATCGGATTTTCGCCTGAATATTAACGTAGGCAGAATCATTGTTCCTTAAGTATTGGCAATCTCATTTCCTCCGCCTCGATTCCGGACAAGCAGTTGGATTAGACGGGAAGACCCTCGCGATCCTTGATCGCATTTGCCTTGCTCCATTCCAGATCGAGCAACTGGCCAGACTCAAGTGCAACTGAAAAGGTTTTTTCGAATCCTTTCTTGAATGCCGGAATAAATTCGCAAGCAGAAACAGCAACACCGGTAATCTCAAACAGGTTGGCATGCCTCTCTCCATCGGCGCTTGCTCCTTCT